>CAMDBX010000043.1 GCA_945889445.1 Rhizobium sp. Q54 | reverse complement strand
CTCTTGAGCGACCGCAGCCTCTTCGCCCACGGTATCCATTTGTCCGAGCGGGAATGCGCGCGGCTTTCCGAGTCAGGGTCCACGGTGGTGCATTGCCCGACGTCCAACACCTTCCTCGGCTCTGGCCTCATGTCCATGCCGTGGCTGCGGGAGAAAGGCAGGTCGGTGCATCTCGGCGTCGCCACCGATGTGGGCGGCGGCACGAGCTATTCGATGCTGGCAACCCTGGGCGAGGCCTACAAGGTGCAGATGCTGGCGGGCTACAAGCCCTCGGCGCATGAGCTTTTTGCCATGGCCACGTGCGGCAATGCCGGGCGGCTGAAGATCGAACACGAGACGGGCGCGCTGGAACACGGCAAGTTCGCCGACATCGTGGTGCTGGACCCCAAGGCAACCTCGGTGCTGGCCAGCCGCCAGGAACTCTCGACGTCACTCGAGGACGTGCTGTTCTCGCTGATGATCCTCGGCGATGACCGCGCGGTGAAGGCCACCTACGTGAATGGCCGGAAAGTTCACGAGCGCGTTACGGCGTGAGGCCGAACACCTCGCCCTCACCGAGCCACACCTCTTCCAGATTGTTCCCCGGGCCCAAGCGGTCGATGATGATGAAACGGCTGTCGGCATCCAGCACCAGCAGCGGGTGGTGCCAGACATTGCGGGCATAGTTGACGCCCTGCTGCCCGGTGGCGGTAAAGGCGCGATAGCTCGCATGGTCGTTCACATCAGGGGCCACCAGCACCAGCCATGGCCGGTCCTGCAGCGGCACGAAGGCTTGGGCACCCAGCGGGTGGCGCTCCATCAGCTTGATCGCGATGGGTGCGGGTCGTGGCTGGCCAAGGAACAGGCTGACGTTCGTCGTGCCGCCCTCCATCGCCACATCCACGAAGCACAGGTCATTGAACCGCTCGGTGAAGCCCTGGTTGATGGTGTAGTGGGCGGAGCCCTCCATCTCGATCACCTCGCCGAAGGGACGGAACGCCTCGCGCGTCAGGGGAACGAGCTCTAGCTTCCTCATCACGCGATCCGGCAGGAAATGGTGCCGAGTACGCCATAGTCGATGGTCACCGCGTCGCCCGGCGCCACCGCCATCGGCACGATGCAGGTGCCGGTGGTCACGAACTGCCCGGCCTTCACGCCACCACAATAGGTCGACGCCTCGTTGACGAACCAGGTCAGCGCCTTCCGCGGATCGCCCAGCACCGCCTTGCCGGTGCCCTCGGCCTTCACAGCGCCGTTGAGCAGCCCCTTCACCGCATGCGACGAGAGATCGAGGTCGCGCCACGGCCTGTTCACCGCTGGCCCCAGCACCAGCCATGAGGCGCAGGCCGTGTCGGCGATGAGCTGCGCGGCGCCAACCTTGGTGAAATCCACGTAGCGGCTGTCCGGCACCTCGATCGAGAGATGCAGCGAGCCCACGGCATCCAGCACCTCGTCCTGCGTGTAGGGCGCAGCGCGCGGGGCAAGGTCCTTTGCAAAGCCGAAGGCGAACTCGGCCTCCGCCACGCGCATGATGTTGTCACCCAGGGTCACGCTCGCGCCTTCCGGCAGAAGCCTGTTCTTCAGGATGCGGCCGATGATCGGCCCGTCGACGTTGATGTGCTTCTGCCCCGCCTCGCTGGTGGCGGCGATCTTCCAGCCGGCAATCGTGCTGCCGCTGCGCGCCGCAACTGTGGCGGCGGCGTCATAGCCTTCGCCGCGGCTCTTGGGGCGCAGGGCTTCGGGCAATTCGGTGATGCGCGTGGTCGCGGCCCAGTTGTTCAGCAGAAGATCCGCCGCCGCGGCATGGTCCGTCATTTTCACGCTCCAAGTTTCTTCAGGATGTCGGCAAAGCGCGGGTGATCGCGCAGCACGTCGAGGTCGCTGTCATGCAACATGTATTCCTGCAGCGAGCGCAAGGTCGAAGGTCCCATGATGCGCTCCAGCCGGTCCATCGCCAGTTCCGCCTCGCCGAGGATCGCGAAGGCACAGGCGATGTTGTAGTGCATGTAGAAATCGTCAGGTTCGATGATCGAGGCACGCTCCGCCCAGTCGCGCGTGCGGTCGTTCTCGCCCAGCGCAGCAAGCAGGCCCGCACCGAAGGCCAGCGCGTCGGCATCGTCCGGGCGCTCGGCGACGGCCGCCTCGGTGCGCGCCAGCGCCGCCTTGGCAGCAGCACGCATGTCCTCCAGTCTGCCCAGCGACTGGAAGCACATGGATTGCAGGCCGAGTGCGCGGAAGTCCTCGCTCTTCACCTGGGCGGCCTTGCCGAAGAGATCCGCCGCCTTGCCATATTGCCCGCGGTTGAAGCAGTTGCGGCCATAGAAGAAATAGGCCTCGAACAGGTCGGGCTTGAGCGACAGGGCGCGCTCGAAGCTCGCCTCCGCCTCCTCGTAGCGGCCCGCCGTATAGAGGGCGAGGCCCTTGGAGGCATGCGCCTCGGCGAGGTTGGCGTCGATGGTCAGCGCACGCTCGCTCTGCTCGAAGATCTCGTTGGTGGTGATGGAGGTGTCGCCCGCATCGAGCAGGTGCGAGTTGCAGTCGGCGATTCCGGCGTGGGCCGCGGCATAGTCGTGCTCGATGTCGAGCGCGCGCTGGAACATCTGCTTGGCCAGCCTCAGGAAGCGCCGCGTGTGGCCGCGGTGGAAGAAGCTGCGGCCCATCAGGTAGAAACGATAGGCCTCGCTGTTGTAGGTCGGGCGCTGTGAAATGGTCTCGCGCTCCTGCGGCAGCATCTTGAGGCGCAACGCATCGACGATGGCGTGCGAGATGTCGTCCTGCAGCTCGAAGATGTCCTCGAACTTGCGGTCATAGCGCTCGGCCCAGACATGGCCGTTGGTGCGCCCGTCGATCAGCTGCGCGGTGATCCGCACCCGGTCGTTCAACTTGCGCACGCTGCCTTCGAGCAGATACTGCACGCCCAGCCTCGAGGCCACGCGGTCAAGGTCCTCGGAGCTGCCCTTGTAGGTGAAGGCCGTGTTGCGCGAGACGACGAACAGCGCGGAGATCTTCGAGAGATCGGTGATGATGTCCTCGGTGATGCCGTCGCTGAAATAGTCCTGCTCGGGGTCGCCCGACATGTTGACGAAGGGCAGCACCGCGATTGAGGCCTGGTGCTCGCCGCTGCTGCGCCGCTTGGGCTGGTTGAGCGTGCTGCCTGCCACGCGCCAGGCCTGGGTGAGGCCCGATGTCTCCTTCAGCTGGCGCTTGCCAGCATCCTCGAAGACGAGCGGCAGCTGCCGGTTCACCTGCTGGTACACCGTCTCGGACACGAAGATGCTTCCGGGCTCCGCAATGGCCTGCAGGCGCGAGGCAACGTTGACGCCGTCGCCGTAGACATCGTTCTGCTCGACGATGACATCCGAGAGGTTGATGCCGATGCGGAAGCTCATGCGCCGGTCGTCCTGCAGGTTGGCGTTGCGCGCCTCGGAGGCCTGCTGCATCTCGGCGGCGAAGGCCACGGCATTCACCACGCTGCCGAACTCGGCCAGGAAGCCGTCGCCCAGCGTCTTGACGATGCGCCCGCCCGCCTTGGCAATCAGCGGATCGATGATGGCGGACTGCCGCGCCATCAGCTCGGCCAGCGTGCCCGCTTCGTCGCGCTCCATCAGCCGCGAATAGCCCGCGACATCGGCCGAGAGGATTGTCGTGAGACGCCGTTCCAAGTCAGGCACTCCGGGGCAGACGGTTTCAAGCTCTCAAACTACGGTCAACATTCATTCTTAGCAATTTGATTTCGCGGAATGAATCAGGTTGCAGCCGCCGCCCGTCCTTGACAGGGGCAGGGGCTGCTCACACTATCGCCTGAGAAACAGGCAAGGAAACTCAGGCGTGTACGCCCGGCCGAGGACGATCGAGGAAGCAACGCGCGCCATGACCATGCCGGGGGCGCTGGCGCTGGGCGGCGGCACGGACGTCTATCCCGCCCATGTCGGCAAGCCGCTGTCGCGCCCCATCGTCGATCTCTCGCGTGTCGAAGGCCTGCGCGGCATCAGCCACACGGCCGATGCCGTCCGCTTCGGCGCCGCCACCACCTGGACCGACATCGTGCGCGCCCAGCTGCCGCCCGCTTTCGACGGGCTGAAGGCCGCAGCCCGCGAGGTGGGCTCCATCCAGATCCAGAACCGCGGCACCATTGCCGGAAATCTGTGCAATGCTTCGCCCGCGGCCGATGGCGTGCCACCGCTGCTCAGCCTTGATGCCAGCGTCGAACTGGCCTCGCCCGAGGGCCGGCGCGTGCTGCCGCTATCCGCCTTCATCACCGGCTATCGCCGCACGGCACTGGGGCCGGGTGAAATCGTCACGGCGGTGTTGGTGCCAAGCCCCGCGTCCGCCGCGCGCTCCGCCTTCGTGAAGCTCGGCGCCCGGCGCTACCTTGTGATCTCCATCCTGATGGCGGCGGCCGTGGTCGAAAGGGATGCGCAGGGCCGCATCCTGCAGGCTGCCGTTGCGGTGGGGTCGGCTTCGCCGGTGGCGCAGCGCCTGCCCGATCTTGAAGCCGAACTGCGCGGCCTTGCCGGAAACCCGTCCGCCATGCTCGCGCCGCGCCACCTTGCAGGGCTGGCACCCATCGACGACGTGCGCGCCACCGCCGCCTACCGGCTGGAGGCCGCTCTCTCGGCCGTCGGCGAGGCGCTGGACCTTGCAGTGGGGGTCTCGTGATTGCCTTCGAGTTGAATGGCACGGCCGTCCGCAGCGATGCCACCCCCGCCACCCGCCTCAGCGAGGTGCTGCGCGGGCAACTGGGACAGATGGGCACCAAGAGCGGCTGCGACGCGGGCGACTGCGGCGCCTGCACGGTGCTGATCGACGGTGAGCCCGCCTGCGCCTGCCTCGTGTCCGCCGCCCAGGCCGATGGCGCCCGCATCACCACCATCGAGGGCTTGAAGGCCTTGCCCCGTGGCGCGCTGCTGCAGCAGGCCTTCCTGGCGCGGGGTGCCGCTCAATGCGGCATCTGCACGCCGGGCATGCTGGTGGCCGCGGTTGCACTGCTGGACCGTGAGGCAAAACCCTCCCGCGCCATGATCGAGGATGCGCTGGGCGGCGTCCTTTGCCGCTGCACCGGCTATGCCAAGATCATCGACGCGGTTGAGGACGCAGCCAGCGGCACCATTCACGCCGAAGCTTCGCCGCAGCAGGGCCGTGCAGTGGGCGCGCGCATCGCCCGACTTGATGGCGGGCCAAAGGTCGCCGGCACCGAGGCCTATGGCGCGGATGCCATTCCGGCTGATGCGCTGTGGGTCAGGGCCATCCGCTCGCCGCATCACCGCGCGGGTTTCCGCATCGGCGACGTCGATGCCTTTCTTGACGCACACCCCGGCATCCTGCGGGTGCTGACCGCGAAGGACATTCCGGGCCGCAACATCTTCGGCGTCATCCCGCCCTTCGCCGACCAGCCGGTCTTCGCGGAAGGTGAGGCACGCTTCCGCGGCGAGGCCGTTGCTGCCGTGGTGGGCACGCGCGCGGCCATCGAGGCGCTCGAGCTTTCAACCTTCCCCGTCACATGGGAGGAGCGCGAGGCCGTCCTCACCATTGCAGCCGCACTTGATCCCGCCGCGCCGCAATTGCAGGAAAAGCGCCCCGGCAACATCCTCGTGCGGGGCCATGTGGAGAAGGGCGATGTACAGGCAGCACTCGCATCCGGTGCCGTCACCGTCGAAGGCACCTTCGAAACCGCCTTCGTCGAGCATGCCTATATCGAGCCTGAGGCCGGCTGGGCGCGGCGCGTGGGCAACAGGATCGAGATCACCGCCTCCACCCAGGCGCCCTACATGGACCGTGACGACACCGCCGCCATCATGGGCCTGCCGCCTGAGGCCATTCGAATCATCCCCTCTGCCTGCGGCGGCGGCTTCGGCTCCAAGCTCGACCTTTCGGTTCAGCCCTATGTGGCGCTCGCCGCCTGGGTGACGGGCCGTCCCGCCGCCATGGTCTACACCAGGCCTGAATCGCTGCAGTCCACCACCAAGCGCCACCCCGCCATCATGCGGTCGCGCATGGCCGCCACGCGTGAGGGTGATCTTCTCGCCATGGACTTCGAAGGCGACTTCAACACCGGCGCCTATTCCTCCTGGGGGCCGACGGTGGCCAACCGCGTGCCGGTACACGCCTCGGGGCCCTACGTGGTGCCGAACTACCGCGCCAACACCCGCGCCGTGCTCACCCACTGCGTGCCGAGCGGTGCCTTCCGCGGCTTCGGCGTGCCGCAGACCGTGGTGGCGCAGGAGCAGATGCTGGACATGCTGGCGGCAAAGCTGGGGATCGATGCGCTCGACTTCCGCATCCGCAACGCGCTCACCGATTCCACGCCCACCGTCACCGGCCAGGTGATGGGTGACGGCGTCGGCATCCGCGACTGCTTCGAGGCGCTGAAGCCGCAGTGGGCGGCCTGGCGCCGCGCGGCAGAGGCGTTCAACGCCACGAGCGACAGGCGCAAGCGCGGTGTCGGCGTGGCGGGCATGTTCTATGGCTGCGGCAACACCTCGCTGCCCAACCCCTCCACCATCCGCTTCGGCCTGAAGCCGGACGGGCGGCTGGCGCTGCACCAAGGTGCTGTCGACATTGGCCAGGGCTCCAACACGGTGATCGCCCAGATCGCGGCTGATGCGCTGGGCCTGCCGCTGGCGCTCATTGACCTCGTCTCGCCCGATACTGACCTCACGCCCGATTGCGGCAAGACCTCCGCTTCGCGCCAGACCTTCGTCACCGGCACGGCGGCGGAGCGTGCAGGTCGCGCGCTGCGCCAGCACCTGCTCAGGCTCGCCAATGCGGGCGAGGGGGCAACACTGTCGCTTGATGAGGGCAGGCTCGTGGTGCGCGAGGACCAGGTGGTGCGCACCATCGACCTCGCGGCCCTGCCGCGTGATGGTTTCGGGTATGTGCAATGCGCCGAGGAAACCTTCGACCCGCCCACCTCGCCGCTCGATGCCAATGGCCAGGGCGTGCCCTATGCCGTCTATGGCTATGGTGCGCATTTGGCCGAGGTCGAGGTGGATACGCGGCTTGGCCGCGTGCGCGTGCTGCGCATCGTGGCGGCGCATGACGTGGGCCGCGCCATCAACCCCGTGCTGGTCGAAGGCCAGATCGAGGGTGGCGTGGCGCAGGGCATCGGCATGGCGCTGATGGAGGAGTTCACGCCGGGCCGTGGCGAGAACCTGCACGACTACCTCATCCCGACGATCGGCGACGTGCCGCCCATCGAGTCGATCCTCGTCGAGCGCGCCTCGTCGGCGGGGCCGTTCGGCGCCAAGGGCATCGGCGAGCAGGCGCTGATTCCCACCGCACCCGCCATCCTCAATTCCATCCACCATGCCACGGGTGCGCGCATCACGCGGATTCCCGCCACGCCAGAACGTGTGCTTGCGGCAATCAGGAACACGGTCCCATGACCCGCATGCAGGCGCGCATGCTGCCCGATGGCCGCAGGCTGCACCTGAACGACGGTCCGATCGATCTCATCGTCAGTGCCGAGGGTGATGCGGCGGATGTGGGCCTCGCCTATGCCGCGGTGCATGCGCGCTTCGCCACGGTGCTGGACGAGCTTTGCGCCGAGTTGCCGCTGCTGCGCCAGGCGGCCGGTGCAGCACCGTCAGGCCTCGTTGCCCTCCGCATGTGGCAGGCAACCTTGCCGCTTGGGCGCCATGCCTTTATCACGCCCATGGCGGCGGTGGCGGGAAGCGTGGCGGAGGAAATGCTGGCAGCCATGTGCGCGGCGGCACCGCTCTCCCGCGCCTTCGTCAACAATGGCGGCGACATCGCGCTGCACCTCGCGCCGGGCATGTCCTACGAGGTTGGCTTGGTCGACAGGCCGGACCGGCCCTCGCTGTTCTCCACCGCGCGCATCGCTTCCAACGACCATGTGCAGGGCATCGCCACCAGCGGCTGGCGCGGCCGCTCCTTTTCACTGGGCATCGCGGACGCAGTCACCGTGCTGGCGGAGCGCGCCTCCATGGCCGATGGCGCCGCCACGCTCATCGCCAATGCCGTTGATCTTCCGGGGCACCCCGCCGTCACCCGCGTGGCCGCGGCAGAGCTTCAGCCGGACAGTGACCTCGGGTCGCGGCCCGTCACCCGCCAGGTCGGCGCCTTGCGCGGCAATGAAATTGCCGCCGCACTCGCTGCTGGTGTAGCCTTTGGTGAGACTTTGCTGCGCGAGGGGCGGATCATCGCCGCGGCGCTGCACCTTGCGGGGCAAACCCGCACGCTTGGGAGGATCGATGCCGGAAGTGAAGGTCAGGAAGTTCCTCGTCTCGGTCGAGGAGATCCATCATGAGGGCGGCCCACCCGCCGCCGTGCCGCCAAAGCGCGGCGTGATCCTCGCGGTGGTCGAGAACCCCTATGCCGGGGCCTATCACGAGGACATTCTGCCCTTCATGGACGACCTGAAGCCGCTCGGCCTCGAGATGGCGCGGCGCCTGCTGGCTGCACTCGGTGGCGAGCCTGCGTCCATCGAGGGCTATGGCAAGGGTTCCATCGTGGGCGAGGCGGGCGAACTCGAGCATGCCGCCCTGTGGCATGCGCCGGGCGGCTATTCCATGCGCGAGGTACTGGGCGGCGCCAAGGCCATCGTGCCGTCGGCCAAGAAGGTGGGGGGCCCGGGCACCAGGCTCGACATTCCGGTCACCCACGTCAACGCCTCCTATGTGAGGAGCCACTTCGATTCGGTCGAGGCCGGCATCACCGATGCGCCACGCGCCAACGAGATGGTGCTCGGGCTGGTGATGACCACGGGCCCGCGCGTTCATGCCCGCGCCGGCGGTCTGGCCGTGGCGGACGTCAAAGGAGAGGATGGACTGCGATGAAGGCGAAGATCCGCAAGATCATGACCGTGGTGGACGAGACGCTGACCGAGCAGGGGCAAAGCATTTCGCCACCCATCCGGCGGGCCGCGGCGATCGCCGTCATCGCCAACCCCTTTGCAGGACTATTTCAGGAAGACCTTTCGGAACTGATCGACGTCGGCGAGGAACTGGGCCAGTTGCTGGCGGAGCGTGCGGTTGCCGCTCTGGGCATCAACGGCAGCAACGTGGAAAGCTACGGCAAGGCAGCGGCGGTGGGTGAAAACGGCGAGCTCGAACACGCCGCCGCCATCCTCCACCCCAAGCTCGGCGCGCCCTTCCGCAAGGTGCTGGGCAAGGGTGCCGCCCTCATCCCGTCCTCCAAGAAGCGCGGCGGCGTGGGCGTGACGCTGGACATTCCGCTGGGCCACAAGGACGCCGCCTTCGTGCGAAGCCATTTCGATGGCATGGAAGTGCGCGTCCCTGATGCCCCGCGCGCTCATGAAATCGTGATTGCCGTGGCAGTGACCACCGGCGGCCGCCCCCTGCCGCGCGTTGGTGGACTGCAAGTCCCTGAAATAAAAGGCGAAGACGGGCTGCGCTGACGCAACGGTCCATAAAACATCTTCCCACAGGCCTGAACCGCTGTCGGCAATTGGCTCATATCGGTTGCAGAACTCGATGTAACTTGCGCGGGATTTGGTGAAAGAGTTTACAATAAATTTTTGGGCAGGGGTTACTCACGCAGAGACCTGCAGAGAAATTTGAGAAAGATTTGAAGGACTTGGTTTTGGCCCGGGGCACCATAGCCGAGGCCTGCAAGGACACCGGGATCAACCGTCAGCAGTTCAACAAATACCTCGCGGGGCAGATCTTGCCCGGGGTCCGCACCATGCGGAAGATCTGCAGCTACTGAGGCGTCACCGAAGAGCAATTGATATCGGGCGGGCCCGTATCAGTTGCCGGGGAACGTCGATCGGTCCGAACAGAAATCGATCTTGGCTTCGCGGCATCGGCATCGATTCCGCCGCACCAAGCCTTGCTGCGCAATGGACTCTATCGCGCCTTCTTCCCGGTCAGCGGCCACCTGAACCTCGTGGCGTGCTGGCTCGTGCAGACCACGAACGGCCCCGACGGGATGCAAATCCACACCTGCCGCAACCGATCCCGCAATAGCGCAGCCATGGGTTATGCCGCTGACCGCATCAGATATCGCGGCCCACCGGGCCCTCGCTGGCTTGGGCATTGTGGGCCTCGAAGACCCGGCGGCCGATCCCGTCATCGTCAACTTGATGCGGGTGAAGCCCGCTGCCGGTACGAACTGGATGCAGTCGATTACAAACAGGAACCTCCGAGCCTGGCCCGAAGGTTCCTCTCGTCCCGAGGTTCTGGCGTTTCGCTGTCTCGCGGTCTAGGCCCGGCGACGGGCTGGCTCGGGCTCAAGCCCGTGCTTGCTGCAGCCCTGGGCATAGGCCTCGTAGTAGGCACTCTCGATCATCCATACGAGGGCCGAATGGCCTGATTGCAGCGCCGCGAGCCGAAGCTTGCGCATCTGATCGGCAATGAAGCGCGCGGTCTCCGCCGGGTGAAGGCGGTGGGTTCCCATGGCTTCCGGATCGAAGGCTCTTCCCCACATCAGTTCAAGGCGTGTTCTGGTTGTTGCCGCGTCCAGCACATCCTTCTCGGCACGTGATTTCGACATGAGCTTAGTCATTGTTTGCGTTCCCCATTTTATCTCAGAGGTTTTTTTAGCTATCGTCCGCCAACCTCTGGTAGATGTGAGGCTATTGCAAACAACATGAAATTCAAATTTCTCAGTCTCGCGAAGCGTAAATTTTATTGTCCATGCGCGCGGTTGCGAAGGTATTTTTGCATAGATGATTGGTATAAATACGAAAAAGAACGCGATAAAATCTTTATATTTTTCAGGCTGAGAGGGGGCCGCCAGGCCGCAACCTTGCCACGCGTCGGCGGGCTCAAGGTCTCCGAGATCAAGCGTGAGGACGCGCTGCGTTGATAGACGTAAAGGAACGCTTAAGGATCGACATAAATTTTTTACAGGAATTGTAGCATAACGGCAGATCTGATGCTGTTTTTGATTGTATCAGTAGGTTTCATTTACTCATGATTTCGGGTGCTATCTACACGGGGCTAAGGCCATGCCTTTTACTGCATTCTCGAAGGAATTGCGTGAACATTGTATGAGGATTGGGTCGATTGCCCGCGTCTGCAAGGGGACGGGCATCAATCGCCAACAGTTCAACAAGTATCTCGCGGGGCAAACGCTCCCAAGCGCCCGCAACATGTGGAAGATCTGCGACTATCTTGGCGTGAGCGTGGAACACCTCATGGTGGACCAGGCGACAGCACCTCCTCGCGAGAATTCTCTCTTCAACTCAGAAATCGATTTTTGTGGAATTAGCGTCAGCTTCCGGGGGGGGGGCTCCATGCCCAGGGCAATCGGTGCAGGGCGCCTTGCAGAACGGTTTCTATCACAATTTCCTTCCGGTCCCCGGACACCCGAACATTGTGGAGAGTTGGCTCGTCCATGTCATGAACGGTCCAGGGGGCGGGCAAATTCAGACTTGCCGCAACTCTTTCCACAATGCAGGCACCATGGGCTATGCCGCCAACCACGTCCGGCATGGCGGCCCGGTCGTCTATGGCCCGAGCGAGGCATGCCTGATCGGCTCCGCCCAAGCGTCGAGGCTCCTGCGCGGCATCACGTTCGTCAACCTCCAGTCGGTGACAGCGCCTGATTTCTTCTCCACGATGTTCCTGACCTGCCGCCCCGATGGCCCGCTCGCCGTGTCAGGGGTCATGAAATTCCTGGGTGCTGGCTGCACCGTGCGAAGTGCCCTGGCCGGACTGGCGATCATCGGTCTCGACGATCCAACACTTGACCCGGTGATTGCCCAGATGAGGCGGGCCACGCCCGCCGCTGGCACCAATTGGATGCAGTCGATTACAGATAAGAACCTCCGAGCCGGGCCTGAAGGTTCCAATGTTTCTGAGAATCTGGCGTTTCGCCGTCTCCCGGTCTAGGCCCGGCGGCGGGCTGGCTCGGGCTCAAGCCGGTGCTTGCTGCAGTCCTGGGCATAGGCCTCGTAGTTGGCACTCTCGATCATCCACAGCAGGGCCGAATGGCTTGACCGCAGCGCCGCGAGCCGAAGCTTGCGCATCTGATCGGCAATGAAGCGCGCAGTCTCCGCCGGGTGAAGGCGGGGGGCCATGGCTTCCGGGTCGAAGGCTGTTCCCCACATCAGTTCAAGGCGCGTTCTGGTTGTTGCCGAGTCCAGCACATCCTTCTCTGCACGTGATTTCGACATGAGCTTAGTCATCTGTTTGCGTTCCCCATTTTATCACAAAGGTTTGCTGCCGCTGTCGTCGGGCCCTCCTTTGGTGTGCGTGAGGACGCTATAGAACAACCTATGGTATAAATGTCTCAGTCGAGCGACGGGTGGCAAATGTTAAACCGACGCCAGCCTGCGAAGCCGTTTCTCTTTCAATCTCATAGAAATATGATGAAATTCTGCGCAAATTCTGCCTGTTAAACCGGCATTCAGTGGCGAGATGCGCTCAAGCCGCCTTGCGCAAGCTGCGGCGGGAGGCCAGCAGATTGTGGAACATGGCGCGGCTCACCCGTTCCGTTCGCGTCAACTGCAGGCGGGACTGATTCTTGACGCGGCTGTACGCCCCCGGGCCCATCGCCTGGTCGAGCCATTCGAGGTACTGCGGAATCTGCGCCCAGCGGTCGATAAGCTCCGGGGTCAGTTCGCCATGGAACTGCGTGGCCATGATCTCGCGGCCGATCGACATCACCTGAACCGGGCTGACGGCGGAGGAGGCGAGCACTTCGGCACCGGCCGGAAGCCTGGTCACTTCGGCGTGGTGCCACTGCATGATCTTGAAGGTGGAGGGCAGGCCGCGCGTCAGCGGGTGAGCATGGCCCAGCGCGTTGAGTTCCACCTTGCCGAAGCCGACCTCGGCCGCGCGGGCGAGGCCAACTTCGCCGCCCAATGCCACGGCCAGCAGCTGCAGCCCGAGGCAGACGCCCATGTAGGGGCGGTTGCGCTGGAGGGTCCATTCGCGGATGGCGGCGATCTCGTCTTTCAGCCACGGGTGGGCGTCCGTCTCCCACACGTCCATGGCGCCGCCCATGACCAGCAGAAAATCATAAGGGGCGAGCGACGGAATCGCCTCACCCCTGTGCAGCATCACCACATCGAGCTCCGCGCCTTGCTCGGCAAGGAAGCGGCCGAACAGGCCGGGCGGTTCGTCATCCATGTGCTGGAAGGCAAGGGCGCGACGGATCACGGGCAGTTCCTTCGGAAGGCGTTGATGCTTGGAAGGCGCGCACATAAGCAATCCTGCGCGATTCACAAGCGCTTTTTTTCCCAGCGTTGCCTTAACGCCGGATTACGACGAGAGTGTTGCAGTCATGACACTGCTTCGCCTCGTCTTCACCGCCCTGCTGCCCTTCGCGGCGGGCTACTTCATGTCCTACCTGCTGCGCGCCGTGAACGCCGTGGTGGCGCCGGACCTCGTGCAGGACCTCGGCCTCACGCCGGGCGAACTGGGCCTGCTCACGGCGGCCTATCTCGGCGCCTTCGCGCTGTTCCAGTTGCCGCTGGGCGTGCTGCTGGACCGGTATGGCCCGCGCAAGGTGCAGGCCGGGCTCCTCAGCGTGGCGGCCGCGGGTTGCGTGGGCTTTGCCTTCGCGTCGGACTTCCTCGGCCTCTTTGCCGCCCGCGCGGTGATCGGCCTTGGCTTCTCGGCCGGGCTGATGGCCAGCTACAAGTCCTCCGCCACCTGGGTTCCGGCCGAGCGCCGCTCGCTCGCCAACACGGCGATCATGTCCATGGGCGCACTTGGCGTGGTGGTGGCGACGGAGCCCACCGAATGGCTGGTCGGCCTCATCGGCTGGCGCAACGCCTTCCTGGTCTTCGCCGGGCTGATCCTGCTGGCTGCCGGGTTCATCCTCGCCGCCGCACCCCGCAAGGACACGCTCACGACGCCCGCGCCGCTGAGGCAGCAGTTCGGCCAGATGATCGCCATCATGAAGACGCCGCTGTTCTGGCGCATCGCCCCGCTGCTGGGCCTCAGCTCGGGGGTGCAGATCGGCATCCAGACGCTGTGGGCGGGCCCCTGGATGCGCGACGTGATGGGATTCACGCGCGAGGAGGTGGCCCGCCACCTGCTCTTCATGGCTGTGGCCTTCATGGTGGGTATCCTGTCGGTTGGGGTCATCGCCGATCGGCTGGCCCGGCGCGGCATCGGGCCGATGCAGGTGATGCTGGGCTTCAACCTGCTCTATTTCGCCGCCCAGGCAGTGATCGTGCTGCGGGTGGAGGGGCTGATGTTTCCGGCCTGGCTTTTCGTCGCTGCCTTCGGGCAGGTGGCGGTGCTGGCCTTCCCATGGTTCGCCGCGCACATCGGCAAGGAACTGGCAGGCCGCGCAAACGCAACGATCAATTTCACCATGTTCGTCGCGGCCTTCGCCTCGCAATACCTGGTGGGCCTCATCATCGGGCTGTTCCCGGCGAGCGGGACGGGCTACAGCCCGCAAGGTTACAGCTGGGCCATCGGCATCTTCCTTGCCGCCCAGTTGCTGGCCTATGGATGGTACCTCGCGGCCTCGCCGCACAAGAAGATCCTGGAGACGCGTGCATGACCAACCCCGTGATCGCCGAAGTCACCCGCGGCGACATCATCGAGAGCCGCCACCGCGGCGCCTATGCCGTGGTGGACCGGGCGGGCCACGTGGTGGCCGCCGAAGGTGGCATCGCGGCGGCGGTCTATCCGCGCTCGGCAATCAAGGCCTTCCAGTGCCTGCCGGTGATCGAGAGTGGCGCGGCAGATCACTTCGGCTTCACCGACGAGGAGATCGCGTTGTGCTGCTCATCGCACAATGGCGAACCCGATCATGTGCGCGTGGCGCGTGCCATGCTGGCCAAGGGCGGCAACGCCGAGGACCTTTATGAATGCGGCGCCCACTGGCCCTATTTCGAGGAGGCGCGCTTTGATCTCGTGCGCCACAGCCAGCCCTGTGCCGCCGTCCACAACAACTGCTCCGGCAAGCATGCCGGCATGCTGGCGCTGGCCCGCCAGCTCAAGGCCGACCCGCATGGCTACGTGAAGCTGGATCATCCGGTGCAGCAGGCCATCGCGAAGCGCACCGGCGAACTCTGCGACATCGACCTTGCCCAGCAGCCCGTGGGCATCGATGGCTGCTCGGTGCCCACCTGGGCGATCCCGCTGAAGAGCCTCGCTCTCGCCTTTGCCCGCTTCACCGATCCTGAAAACGCCGCCGCGTGCCGCATCATCGACGCGGTGCGCAAGCACCCGTTCATGGTGGCGGGCACGGGTGACTTCGACACGCTCATCATGGAGGCCGTGCCGCGCCTGTTCATCAAGACCGGCGCGGAGGGCGTTTACTGCGCCTGCATCCCGCATGCCGGCCTCGGCATCGCCCTCAAGGTCGACGACGGCGCCTCGCGCGCCGCAGAAGTGGGCATCGCGGCGGTGCTGGCGGGTCTCGACGTGTGGACGCCGGAGGAGAAGGCCACGCTGGAGCGCTTCCGCCACCACGACCTCGCCAACTGGCGCAAGATCGAGGTGGGCGAGGTGCGGGGCTTGCGGTTGTAGATCGACCGTCACATAGTCTCTTCAAGGTTGCGCATCACCTTGGGGGACCACCATGAGACGTTCGCTGCTTGCTGCTCTTCTTGTTGCTGCCGGTGCCACCGCGGCCCAGGCAACCGACCTGACCGTCATGAGCTTCAATGTCTGGGGCGGTGGCGCCAATGAACAGAAGCCGGTGGACGAGACGGTGGCCGTCATCAAGGCGGTGAACCCTGACATCATCGGCATTCAGGAAACGCGGCTGGAGAGCGATCCCTGCACCGCCGACGTCTGCCCGGCGGTAGGCGACAGCGTTGCCCCCAAGCTCGCCGCGGCGCTTGGCTACCACTACTACGACCAGACCAAGCAGAACGATGCGCTGTGGGCCAATGCAATCTTGAGCCGCTATCCCATCGGCAAGGCCACGCCCAACGACACGGGCGTCGAGATCATGGTCGATGGCCGCAAGGTGCAGGTGTTCAACATCCACCTCGATGACTCGCCCTACCAGCCTTACCAGCTGCTCGGCATCGAATATGGTGACGCGCCCTTCCTGAAGACGGCGGATGAGGCGGTAAAGGCCGCAGAGGCGACCCGCGGCGCAGCCCTCAAGCTGCTGTTCGATGACATGGCGGCAGCGGGCGAGGCGGACGCCGCCTTCGTGTTCGGCGACTTCAACGAGCCGTCGCACCGCGACTGGACCGAGTCCGCCGTGAAGGCCGGTCTGCAGCCGCTGGTCGTGCCGTTCCCGACGGTCAAGGCCATCGAGGACAAGGGCTTCGTGGACACGTTCCGAGCGATCTATCCGGACGCGGGCGCCAAGCCCGGCATGACATGGACGCCCACCAGCGAACCCACCGCCAAGGACGACCACCACGACCGCATCGACTTCGCGCTTGCCCGCGCCAAGGACCTGCAGGTGATCTCCGCCGGCATCGTCGGCGAGAAGGCACCGGAAGCCGACATCGTGGTGACGCCGTGGCCCAGCGACCACCGCGCCACCATGGCGAAGGTGAAGTTCTGATCTACTCCGCCGCGCGCTGGGCGTAGCCGAGCTTCTGGTTCAGCCTTTCGAGAAGTGACAGGGCCGCGTCGGGGATCACGGTGCCCGGCGGGAACACGGCAGCGGCACCCATGTCGATGAGGGTCTGCACGTCCTCCGGCGGGATGACGCCGCCCACCACGATCATGATGTCGGAGCGGCCGGCCTTGTCTAGCGCGGCCTTCAGCAGCGGCACCAGCGTCAGATGGCCTGCCGTCAGCGTCGAGACGCCCACCGCATGGGCCCTCTCCTTCACGGCCTGCTCTGCCACTTCTTCCGGCGTCGCGAAGAGCGGGCCGATCACCACGTCGAAGCCCATGTCGGTGAAGGCGGACGCGATCACCTTCTGGCCACGGTCATGGCCGTCCTGGCCGACCTTGGCGACAAGAATCTTCGGCGCGCGGCCGTCAGTCTCCTTGAAGGCCGCCACGGCATGCTGGGCCTGCTCGATCTTGTGCTTGTCGCGCGGGGTGGCGGCATAAACACCCTTCATGGCGCGGATCGCCGGGGTGTGGCGGTTGAACACCTTCTCGAGTGCGAGCGAGATTTCACCCACTGTCGCCTTGGCGCGTGCGGCATCGATGGCGGCGGCGAGCAGGTTGCCCTGGCCCGTGCGGGCCACCTCGGTGAGCTTCGCAAGCAGGCCTTGCGTCTCGGCCTCGTTCCTCTCGGCGCGCAGGCGCTGCAGCTTCTCGATTTGGGCAGCGCGCACGGCGGAATTGTCCACCTTCAGGATGTCGATCTTCTCATCCGTTGCCACCTGATACTTGTTGACGCCGATCACCGCCTGCTCGCCGGTGTCGATGCGGGCCTGCGTTCGTGCGGCGGCTTCCTCGATGCGCGATTTCGGGATGCCGGCCTCAATGGCCTTGGCCATGCCGCCCATCGCCTCGATCTCCTCGACGTGCTTCCAGGCCTTCTGCGCGAGGTCCATCGTGAGGCGTTCGACGAAGTAGCTGCCGCCCCACGGGTCGATCACCTTGGCTGTGCCGGCCTCCTGCTGCAGGAAGAGCTGCGTGTTGCGCGCGATCCGCGCCGAGAAGTCGGTCGGCAGTGCAAGTGCTTCATCGAGCGAGTTCGTGTGCAGCGACTGGGTGCCGCCCTGTGTTGCTGCCATCGCCTCGATGCAGGTGCGCGTCACGTTGTTGAACACGTCCTGCGCGGCGAGGCTCCAGCCGCTCGTCTGGCAATGGGTGCGCAGGTTGAGCGAGCGTTCGTCCTTGGGGTCGAAGCGCTTGATGAGCTTGGCCCAGATCATGCGGGCGGCGCGCATCTTGGCGACTTCCATGAAGAAGTTCATGCCGATGGCCCAGAAGAACGAGAGCCTCGGCGCGAACTTGTCGATCGGCATGCCGGCGTCCACCCCGGCCTTGGCATATTCGAGGCCGTCGGCCAGCGTATAGGCAAGTTCGAGGTCCGCCGTCGCACCCGCTTCCTGCATGTGATAGCCGGAGATCGAGATCGAGTTGAACTTCGGCATCTTCTCGGAGGTGTATTTGAAGATGTCGGAGACGATCTTCATCGACGCAGGCGGCGGATAGATGAAGGTGTTGCGGACCATGAACTCCTTGAGGATGTCGTTCTGGATGGTGCCGGCCAGCTTCTCCGGCGGAACACCCTGTTCCTCGCCCGCCACGATGTAGAGCGCCATGATCGGCAGCACCGCGCCGTTCATGGTCATCGACACCGTCATCTGGTCGAGGGGGATGCCGTCGAACAGGGTGCGCATGTCATAGATCGAGTCGATCGCCACGCCGGCCATGCCGACGTCGCCCGCCACGCGCGGATGGTCCGAGTCGTAACCACGATGCGTGGCGAGGTCGAAGGCGATGGACAGGCCCATCTGCCCCGCCGCCAGGTTACGGCGGTAGAAGGCGTTGGAATCCTCCGCCGTGGAGAAGCCCGCATACTGGCGGATCGTCCAGGGCTGCGTCGTGTACATTGTGGGGTAGGGGCCGCGCAGGTAGGGAAGCGCCCCCGGCCACGTGTTCAGGAAGTCGATGCCCTTCATGTCCTCCGGGCCATAGGCGCACTTCACGTGCAGTCCTTCGGGTGTGAGCCAGTCCTGGCCTGAGCAGCCGTCGACGTTGGATGTCTCGAGCGCGATCTGCGCGAAGTTCGGGATGCGGCTCATGACAGGGCCTCCGTCTCGGGGGCAAATTCTTCGCGCAGCGGATAGGCGGTGGTGCCGATGATGGGCAGGCCTGCGGTTGAAGACGGGTCGGGCGCCGGCCAATCGCCGGCCTCTGCTGCCTGGAACACTTTCCACGCGGCTTCCGCCAGGCCCTGCGTATAGGTCTCGATGTAGCCCGCACCCGAGGCCGGGTCGGCGACGCGCCACAGGTTCGATTCCTCTGCCAGCACGTTCTGCACGTTGCGCGCCACGCGGCGGGCGAAGGCGTTGGGCAGGCCTTGCGCCAGCGAGAAGGGCAGCACGGCGATCGAGTCCGCACCGCCCAACCCTGCGCCGAACACGGCCGTCGTGGCGCGCAGGATGTTGGTGTGCGGGTCCTTCACGGCCATCATCCGCCATGAGGTTTCGGCGTGAAGGCGCAAGGGCGCATCGGGAAGCCCCGCCGCCTGCAGCACGCGCCGCCACAGCAGGCGGATGGCGCGGAACTTGGCAAGTGTGGCGAACATGTCCTGGTTCGCCGCCAGGGTGATGCCGACAGACCGCACGAGGTGCACGTCGTTGAGGTTCTCGAGCGAGCGCAACGTGGCCACGGCGGTTGCCAGCGTGGCGCCCAGCTCCTGTGCCTCGGTGGCGCCCTGCTCGTGCCAGCTGCGGCCATCGGCCTCCATGTAGGGGCCGGTGTAGCCGCGCCGGGCGAGCTCCGCCGCATCGGCAGGATTGGTGAGCGCGAACGAGACGTTGAGGCGCTCGGGGTCGATGGGCTGCGTGGCGATCAGTTCGGCCAGCGCCATGGAGGCGCCGCCCTCGACGCGCAGCGCCACGGCATGGAGGTGCACGCCCTGCAGCACGCGCGCCAGCCGCGCGGGATCGATTCCATAGCCGCGCGCCGTGGCCCCGTCCTTCGTCACCAGCACCAGGCCGGTGGCGCCATTGGTAAGGTCGTCGAGCGCCAGTTCATTGGCGCGCGCCGCGTCCGGGTGGTCGATGCGCTGATGAAGGGTCCACGGCACCTGGGCGGGCCGCGCCGCGCGGGGGCCGGGCAGCTGGCCGTAAAGCGGTTCGAGCCTGATCCCGTCGGCCGAAGAATGGACCAGCTTTTCCTCGAAGGAGGCGCCCTTCAGCACCGCCTCGACGCGCTTCATCCAGTCGTCCCGGCCAAGCGCCGGAAACTCGGAGGCCAGCTTTAGATCACTCATGTCAAACCCAGTCTTTTGCAACTGCGAAAACACTAGCGAAGACAGCGGGCCACCGCAAACCGCCCTTGGTCTAATCGGGAGGCGTCAGACGTAGCCGGAAAGGCCCGGAATGGAGCCCGCGACCTCTTTCACAAGCTGCGGGCCCGCCTTTTCCTTGGCATAGTCCACCGTTGCGGTGCCCAGCGCCTTGATCTGGTCCATCGACAGGCCCGCGGCGGAAAGCTTCGAGATGGCGGCCAGGGGACCACCCATCATGCCGCCGGCCAGCATGCCGAGCAGCCCGCCGCCGCCGTAGCCTGCCCCGTCGCCGCCTTGGGCGAGCGCAAGTTCCGCCGCCCCGGGCAGCTTGTCGAACAGCTCCTGCACCTTGTTCTGGTTTCCTTGAGTCTTGATCAGGTTCAGCATGATGCCGAGGCCCTTTTCGGCCTTTTCGGGGCTGAGCCCGCTTGCCGCCACGATCCGGTCGATCAATTCCTGCATTCTCTCAATTCCTGCCCTGCGCATTGCGAAACCCGGCTGCTTATAGCAAGAAAGGGGTCTCGAAAGCGAATGATCAAGGGTTCCCCGAGCCATGTCCGACTCCACGGTTTTCATCGGCCAGAGCGCCAAGCGCGAGGACCTGTTCCTCGCCATGGCCAACCGCCACGGCCTCGTCACCGGCGCCACCGGCACCGGCAAGACGGTGACGCTGCAGATCCTGGCCGAGGGCTTCTGCGATGCGGGCGTGCCGGTCTTCGCGGCAGACGTGAAGGGCGACCTTTCCGGCATCGCCATGGAGGGCGAGCCGAAGGAGGCCCTCGTCGAGCGCGCCAAGTACATGGGCTTCGACGACTATGGCTTCGAGGCCATCCCGACGATCTTCTGGGACCTGTTCGGCCAGCAGGGCCACCCGATCCGCACCACCATCTCGGACATGGGCCCCCTCATGCTGTCGCGCCTCATGGGGCTGACGGATGCCCAGGAAGGGGCCCTCAACATCGCCTTCAAGCTCGCCGACAAGGAGGGCCTCGCCCTTCTTGACCTCAAGGACCTGCGCGCGCTGCTGAAGGATTTGGGCGACCGCGGCAAGGAACTCACCACCGAATACGGCAACCTTGCCGCACCCACCATCGGCGCCATCCAGCGCCGCCTCGTGGTGCTGGAGGAGCAGGGCGGCAACCACTTCTTCGGCGAGCCTGCCCTCAACATCCATGACTTCATGCGCACCACGCCGGGCGGCAAGGGCTACATGAACGTGCTGGCTGCCGACAAACTCATCAACTCGCCGCAGCTCTATGCCACCTTCCTCCTGTGGATGATGTCCGAACTCTTTGAGCGAATGCCGGAAGTGGGCGACCCCGAAAAGCCGAAGATGGTGTTCTTCTTCGACGAGGCGCATCTGCTGTTCTCCGAGGCCCCTTCAGGGCTCGTGCAGAAGATCGAGCAGACGGTGAAGCTGATCCGCTCCAAGGGCATCGGCATCTATTTCGTGACGCAGAACCCGCTGGACGTGCCCGAAAGCGTGCTGGCGCAGATGGGCAACCGCGTGCAACATGCGCTGCGCGCCTACACCCCGCGCGAGGCCAAG
The DNA here is from genome assembly GCA_945889445.1 of Rhizobium sp. Q54. Taxonomy (GTDB): domain Bacteria; phylum Pseudomonadota; class Alphaproteobacteria; order Rhizobiales; family Aestuariivirgaceae; genus Aestuariivirga. Next base: position 11,839 of record CAMDBX010000043.1, on the reverse strand, counting down.
GCGGTGGCCACCGCCGCCTCGACCTTCCGCCCCAACCCCGCCTTCAAGACGGAAGAGGCGATCACCCAGCTCGGCAAGGGCGAGGCGCTGGTCTCGGTGCTGGACCTCAAGGGCGTGCCCACCATGGTGGAGCGCACCATGGTGCGCCCGCCGTCCTCCCGCATGGGGCCGATAACGCCTGAGGAACGCCAGAAGATCATCAAGAATTCGCCGGTCTATGGCTCCTACGAGGAGAGTGAGGACCGCGAGTCGGCCTACGAAATCCTGACGAAGCGCGCCGAGGAACGTTCCGCTGCCAGTGAGCAGGAGAAGGCCGACAAGGCCGCGCAGAAGGAAGCCGACCAGCAGGCCCGCGCCCAGTCCCGCACCTCGGGCCGCGAAACGGCGACGGATCGCTTCGTCAAGAACATGGCCAGTACTGCAGGGCGTCAGATCGGCAACATCATCATCCGCGGAATACTGGGCGGGATGAAGAAGTGGTGAACTAGAAGCGCATCAATGTCCTCTCCCGCTGAAGGAGCGGGAGAAGACGTGCTCAGATGATCTCGTCCTCGTCCGCCAGCACCACCGCTTCGTCCGGGTGCTGACGAATGGTGGCCAGCGGCATGGCGCGTGCGATGTGGAACACCGCGTCGCCGCGGTTGACCAGTGGCAGGTTGGTGCGGCCGACGATGATGCCGTCCCATTCGGAGAACAGCGGCAGCGAGGTCTGACCCAGCGGATCGGCGACCACGCCGACCACCTCGCCCTTGCCCACCCGGTCGCCGATCCTCCGCGTGGTGTGGAGGATGCCGCTCTCGGGCGAACGCACCCACGAACTGGCATCCGAGAACACCGTCTGGCCGACAGGCCGCGACGTTGGGTCCACCATGTCGAGGTGGGCCATCACCCGCAGCGTGCCACGCACCCCGGCATCGATCGCGATCTCGTCGAAGCGCAGTGCCTCGCCACCCTCATAAAGCAGCACCTTGACGCCCGCCTCGCCGGCAGAAAGCTGCAGCGAGCGTTCGCGCAGCTTGGAAATCAGGATCACCGGCGGCGCGAAGGCCTGTGCCATCTGCAGCAGTTCCGGCTCTTGGGGCGCCAGCCGCACCTGCGGCAGGTTTGATCGGTGAAGCGCCGCCGTGTGGAAGTCGATGCCGAACTGGCTCCTCAGCACCACCTCGCGGAAGAAGATGTCGGCGACGAGGCTGGCGAGCGAGCCGCGGCCCGTGCCGGGGAAGCAGCGGTTCAGGTCGCGCCGGTCCGGCATGTAGCGGGTATGGTTGAGAAAGCCGAAGCTGTTGACGATGGGCACCGCCAGCAGCGTGCCGCGCAGGGTTTGCAGCGCCGGATGGGTGAGGATGCGGCGGATGATCTCCACGCCCTGGATCTCGTCGCCGTGGATGGCGCCGGACAGGAACATGGTGGGGCCGGGCGCCTCGCCATGCACCACGTGCACGGGCAGCGTCACATGGGTGTGGTTCGACAGCGTGCTGACCGGCAGGTCCACCGTGGCGCGCTGGCCCGGCTGCACGTCCACTTCGCCAAGCGTGAAGGCGCTCATCCCTTGCCCCGCGTGCGGGTGCGGCCGGGCTTGGCGTGGCGTTCCACGAAGCGGACAATCTTGTTGGCCACGTCCACGCCCGTCGCCTTCTCGATGCCCTCGAGGCCGGGCGAGGAGTTCACCTCGATCACCACTGGCCCATGCGACGAGCGCAGCATGTCGACGCCCGCAACATTGAGGCCCATGGAGCGCGCCGCCTTCAGCGCGGTTGCCTTCTCCAGCGGAGTCAGCTCGATCATGTTGGCGGTGCCGCCTCGGTGCAGGTTGGAACGGAACTCATCTTTGGCCCCCCGGCGCTCCATCGCCGCCACCAGCGAGCGGCCGACGACGAAGGCACGGATGTCGCTGCCCTCCGCCTCCTTGATGAACTCCTGCACGAGGATCGCCACGTTGGCGCCATGGAAGGCTTCGACAACCGACTTCGCCGACTTGTGCGTTTCGCTCAACACCACGCCGATGCCTTGCGTGCCTTCCAGCAGCTTGATGACCACGGGCGCGCCGCCGACGATGTCGAGCAGGTCATCGGTACGCTTTGAATCATGGGCAAAGGCGGTGACGGGAAGCCCCACGCCATCGCGCGACAGCAATTGCAGCGAGCGAAGCTTGTCGCGCGAGCGGCCGATGGCCACCGATTCATTCAGTGGATAGACGCCCATCATCTCGAACTGGCGCAGCACGGCGAGGCCATAGAAAGTGTGGGACGCGCCAATGCGCGGGATCACCGCATCGAAGCCTTCGAGCTTCTCGCCCTGAAAGCGCAGCTCGGGCTTCTTCGAAGTGATGTTCATGTAGCACTTGAGATAGTCGATGGGCACCATCTCATGCCCGCGCTTGGCCGCGGTCTCGATCAGGCGCTGGTGGGAGTAGAGCTTCTGGTTTCGGGTGAGCAGCGCGATCTTCATGGTGCCTTGCGTTTCCTGGCGGAAAGGATGTTGGTTTTCGTCGGGTGGACAAGGAAGTCATGGCCGATGCTGCTGCGGCCCAGCAGCATGGCCACACCCATGTCGGTACGGTCGGTGAGGGTGATTTCCATGCGCAGCGTGGTCGCCCCGATCTTAACGTCGGTCTCGACCACGGCGCGGGTCTCGATGTGGCCGTTTGAGCTCTTGATGCGGCGCAGGCCCTTGAGCGGCAGGCGGCAATGGTGGTGGCGCTTCGGCAGCGGCAGCACAAAGGTCACATGGTGGTCGTCGCGCTCGATGCTGGTGGCGTGAAGCGCTGCCGAGCGCGCACCCGTGTCGATCTTGGCGGAGAAGGCGCCAACGCCCAGTTGCGGCAGGCTCACCTTCTCGCGCCAGCCGATGATTGCGGGCTGGTCGTCCTTCGCCGGTTTCGGTCGCGCCGTTTGCATGGGCAGAGCTTAGAGCAAGTTGGTGTCACTCATCCAACGCAATCATGCAGTTATCGCACCCGCGACGGGCAAGGGAAGGCGGGTCAGGGGGCAGCAGGCAATCTTGGGCTGCAGGCTGCCGATCGGGTCTACCGTGACCAGGATATCCAAGGGCGTGGTCTGAAGATGACCCCGGCCGGTCGCAACTTCCCCATCGTGATGCAGCTGACGGCAGAAGTGCAGCGACGCCTCGGGAAACATGACCTTGGCACCCGGGGGGGCACGCCCCGGCTTCCGAAAGGAGCAGCGGGAAATCCGACCTCAGCCAGTTCAACTGCAGCTCGGTCTGCAAGGGCAACTGTCGTGCTCACAAGCCACCGACAGCGCAGAATACAAACCAGAAATAGGAAAAAATATAACAGGAACTGAGTGAAGAATATAAACCAGGCTCAGAAATGCCTAAAATTTAGGATTCGGACTTGACATAATGGAAGAGTTTACAACTTCAAAGTGATTATTAACAAATCACTAAATTAAAGTTGCATTTTGCAATGATATTAACATAGTAGATATAGTAACCTATATATATAAAACATAACTATCAAAAACGCCGAGCTTCGCTTGGCATGCTCCAGGGGAACGAAAATGATCACTCTCAGCCTTCAAGATATTCGTTTTCTGCTGTCTCGTTCGCGTGGCGAATGGCTGCCTGAAGAGCAGGGTGGACTGGTCCCGCAGGGTCCGACCGGACTGCGCCACGTCGAGGGCTTGGGCAACAACACCGAGAACCAGAACGCTCCGAACTGGTGGTTTGGCGCCGCTGACACGCTGTTCCCCCGCCTCACCTTCAACCGGTTGACGGCACCGGGCTTGAAGAACGACGTGATCTCCTCCCCCTTCGCCAATGCGACGCGCGGCCCGGCCGAAAAGATCACGATTGGTGACACCGCCACGGTGGGGGGCAACATCGTTGACGCCCTGAACCCGCGCAACATCAGCAACCTGATCGCCGACAGCTCCAATCCCATCGGTTTCCAGAGCCTCGATCCGGTCGATCCGAACTACCAGGCGAAGCTCGAACTCAAGCTGATGGACAATCCCACCGGCCGTGTGTCCCCGATAACTGGCGCGGTCAACCCGCTGGCCTACAGCAACTGGATGAGCCAGTTCGGCCAGTTCTTCGACCACGGCCTCGACTTCGTGAGCAAGGGCGTCGACGGCAAGGTCCAGGTTGACCTGCTGCCGAGCGACGGCCTCTACACCGCCGGTCGGGCCACCTCGATCACCGCCTCGCGCTCCAACACGGTGAACGTCACCATCGGCGAAGGCTCGACCAACGTTCTCCTTGAAAAGCTTGGTGTGCTCGTCGCCCAGGAGGGCCAGCCCAGCTGGGCCATCAGTTCCACCCTGACCAGCCCGAGCCTTACGGGATCGACCGTTCCCGGCAGCGTCTATGCCTATGAGGGAACCCTCGTCCTCAACAACACGCTGATCAAGATCGCCGCCGTTGATGAAATCGATCTCGTCAGCCAGATCAACTTCTACACCCCGACCACGGGCATCGTGGCAGCGGCGACCCCCTTCCCGAGCATTCCCGGCGTGAGCGAGGCCGGTTCCTTCCTCTTCACCCTCAATCCGGCGTTAGACGAGAGCTTCAACGAGGCCTCGCCCTTCATCGACCTGAGCCAGGCCTATGGCTCGGACAACAGCCGCGCGGTCTTCCTGCGCGAGTACCTGACTGAGGCTGAATGGCGCGCGGCGCCTGGCAACGCTGGCCTTGAGGCCACTGTAACCGATCTCATCACCGGTCGCCTGGTCAATGCCGGTGTCAGCGTCAACGGCATCGTCAACAACGCCGGCATCGCCAACTGGGCCCAGATCAAGGCCAACGCGCTGAACGTCGGCATCACGCTGCATGACGCCGACATCATGGGCATTCCCATGGTGGCCGTCGACAAGAATGGCCAGCAGATCCTGGATGCCAACGGCATGCCCCAGCTGGTTGCCCTGAACAAGGTCACGGGCGAGGTCGTCTATGTCAAGAACACGACCCTCGGGGACGACGCCGCCATCCAGGCGCTGGTCGCCGACCCGTCAACGACTTGGGAAGCAACCGACTTCGTGCTGATGACGACGAAGCACGCTTTCCTCAACGACATGGGCGTGCGCCTTCCGCCGCTCGGCACCACCGGCTGGACTGGGCGTGACCTGAGCCCCGGCGCCACCAAGACGGCTCTCGAGGCCCACTACGTGGCAGGCGACGGCCGCCTCAACGAGAACATCGGCCTGACCGCCGTGCAGGAAGTGTTCGTCAACGAGCACAACCGCATGATCGACCTGCTGAAGGCCCAGTACGGCTTCACCGGCGAACAGCCCGCCGGTGGCTGGACCTGGACCGATCCGCTGACCAACGTCACCACCCAGGTCACCGGCGAGGAGCTGTTCCAGCAGGCCAAGATCGTCAACGAAATGACCTACCAGCATCTGGTGTTCGACCAGTTCGTGCGCAAGTTGAGCCCCAACATTGCAGGCTTCGCCGGTGTTGATCCGCTCATCGATGCCCGCGTCTCCTCGGAGTTCGCCAACGCGGTGTACCGCCTCGGCCACTCCATGCTCCCCGAAGCCGTCGGCATGCGCAAGATGACCGACGCCTCGCAGATCTCTACCGTGGTCAACGAGAACACGATCACCGTCACCATCGCCAATCACGGCCTCAGCGTCGGCGACACCGTGTCCATCGCGGGCGTTGACACTGCAATCGGTGGCATCACTGCGGCTCGCCTGAATGGCGACTTCACCATCCTCTCCGTCACCAACAACACCCTCGTCCTCACCCTCCGCGAGGCCGGGAACGCGACCTCCACCGCTACAGGTAGCACGACCGACAAGCTCTATGTCGACATCGACCGCGGCCTGATCGACGCCTTCCTCAACCCGCAGTCCTACACGCCGGGCGTCACCGCTGGTCTTCTGGCCGACGGCAGCACCGCGCAGGTTGGCAACCGCATCGACGAGAAGGTGACCGACGCGCTGCGCGACAACCTTCTTGGCCAGCCGCTCGATCTCGCCACGCTGAACCGCGTGCGTGGCCGTGACGCCGGTCTGCCCACCCTCAACGAGATGCGCGCCGCGATCCGGGACGTTGCGCCCGCAGCACTTCAGGCGACGCTCAACCCCTACACCAGCTGGTCCAGCTTCCGCGACAACCTCAAGGGCTCGGCCGCGGACCAGATCGCCACGGTGAAGAACTTCATCATGGCCTACGCCAGCAATGCGATCCTGACGAAGTTCGGCGCTACCGGAAGCACGCTGGACGGCATTGCCGGCCGCTCGCTCGCCGACTGGTATGCGCTGCGCGAAAGCACCAACTCTGTTGACCAGGCGACCTACATGACGGCGCTGAAGGCGGCGGCCAATTCCGCCTATGCCGACGCGACCTGGATGAGCACGTCGGGCAACAAGGACTTCAACCGCATCGACGCCTGGATGGGCGGCCTTGCCGAGCGTGAAGTTGTCGGCGGCATGCTGGGCTCGACCTTCGACGCGGTCTTCGCCATGCAGATGATGAACCTGCAGAACGGTGACTTCTTCTACTACCTGGGCCGTGTTCCGGTTCAGGAGTTCTTCATCGAGAACATGGAAGGCATCCAGCTGTCCGACATCGTGATGCGGGCAACCGGCGCCACCAACCTCTATGGCGACATCTTCTCGGTGGCTGACGAATACCTGCAGATGGACGCCGCGAAGCTGGGTCAGGCTGTTGCTACCGTTGCCGCCCTGGATGCGTCAACGACCACGCAGCAGGTGTTTGACACCAGTGGAAACGTTATCAGCGCAGCCGTCGGGCACGCTGGCTACGTCGGCACGGACTTCTACGGCAACGGCGGTAACTATGTCGATGCCCGCGGCGTGCTGAACCCCAACGGCGTCGGCAACGAGAGCGAGATGATTGCCGGCACGACTGGCAATGACACGGTCTTCGCCCGCGGCGGCAACGACACGGTGCGCGCCGGTGACGGCGTCGACAACATTAACGGCGGCAGCGGCGCCGACTTCCTCTACGGCGGCAACGGCAACGACATCATTGACGGCGGTTCCGAGGACGACTTCATCTACGGCGAAGCCGGCAACGACACGATGCGCGGCGAACTCGGCATCGACACCATGTTCGGTGGCGACGGCAACGACACCATGTATGGCGGTGCCGATGGCGACGTCATGATTGGCGGTGTTGGCGATGACGTCATGTACGGCGGCGATGGTGTTCTCGATGGCGGGATCCTCGATCCGGAGCTTGACGTAAACGTCGGCCCGCTCGACGACACCATGAACGGCGGCCAGGGAGATGACACGCTCTATGGCGGCGGTGGTTGGGACGCGCTGAGTGGCGACAGCGGCCATGACATCCTGATCCCGGGCAGCGGCGGCAACGACCCGCTCGGCCGCGAGTCCATGAATGGTGGCCAAGGCGATGACATCTACATCATCGAGAACGCAAACGATTTCCCGTTCATGGACATCGATGACACCGGCTTGACCCAGCTTCTGCTGGTGAACAAGGACAGCTTCCGCGTTGACAATGGCGTCGGGATCGACGAGTTGCGCATCACCGACACGGTGGCAGGCGACATCATTCTTGCCGCCACCAACGATCTGGGCGTTGCCGGGATCTTCGCTGGCATCGAGCGCGTCGTCATCGGCACGGGCACTGGCGCCATTGCAAATCGCGGCGGCCTCGCAGACATCAACGTCGATGCGTCGCTCGCCAATCCGGGCCTCAATGTGGGCCTTGAGATCCTGGGCAATGCCGGGGTGAACGTGATCACCGGCACCGCTTTCGGCGACGTCATCGACGGCGGCGCGGGTGCGGACACCATGGATGGCGGACTCGGCAACGACCGCTATGTCATGAGCGAAGTTGGTGACATCGTGACCGAACTCGCAGGTGGTGGCAGCGACACGGTGGTTGTCGCGGCCAACTTCGACTTGTCGCTCGCGCTCCTCGCGGCCGACATCGAGAACCTGACGCTGCAGGGCACGAACAACGGCCAGTCCGGCACGGGCAATGCGCTGGACAACGTCATCATCGGCAGCAACCAGGCCAACACGCTGAACGGCCTTGAGGGCAATGACACCATCATCGGCGGTGGTGGAATCGACACCATGACGGGCGGTGCTGGCAACGATACCTTCGTCTTTGGCAGCAAGGCCGACATCGGCAACAATCCGGTTTCCCGTGAGACCATCACCGACTTCCGGACGGGCGGACAGACCGACCTGATCGACCTCACAGCCATCGATGCAAACGAGGGGCTGGCTGGTCAGCAGGCGTTTGACTACGCCAGCATCACCAACGCAGCGTTCACCGCAGGAAACGCCGGCAAGCTGCGCTATGACAATGGCGTTCTCTACGGGGAAACGACTGGTGATGGCGTTGAGGACTTCCAGATCGCTCTCACCGGTGGTCCTGCGTCGCTGACCTCGGCGATGTTCGTGGCCAGTCCGACCTTGTCGATTGCCCGCGCCGCAGTACTTCCTGCCGGCGGCCTCTATGAGGGAGACGCTGGCAAGGTGAACCACACCTTTACCGTGACCCTCTCGAAGGCGGTGCAGGTTGACACCACGGTTGCCTGGGCCGTGTCGGGGATTAGTCCCACCTTGAATGCCGCGGACTTTGGTGGCCCGCTGCCAGCCGGCACAGTCACGATCCTTGCAGGGCAGACGACCGGGACCATCACGGTTCCAGTCAGCAGCGATCTTGTCAATGAGGCGAACGAGACCTTCCAGGTCACGCTCTCGAACCCCACGGGTGTCGCTGTTCTGGGTACATCGACTACGGCCACATCCACGATCCTGAATGACGACAATGTCGTCTCGATCACCGGGCCTGGCGTTGGTGTCAACGAAGGCAATGCCGGGTCCTCGGCTCGCACCTTCACGGTCAGCCTGACCAACCCAGCCGCCGTTGCAACAACCGTGGCGTGGGCGGTGACGGGCACGGGCGTCAGCCCGGCCAACGCCGCAGACTTTGGCGTGACGTTGCCGAGCGGCACCGTCACGATCCTCGCAGGTGATCAAAGCGCGTCCTTCACCGTGAACGTCGCGGGTGACCTCGCGTTTGAAAACAACGAAACCTTCAGGGTTAGCCTCCTCGCCACGCCCGGACTTCGGCTTGGCACAGCGTCCGCCACATCCACGATCGTGAACGATGACACGACGCCGGCCTTCTCGATCGCGCGTGCCGCTGGCCTTCCCGCCGACGGCCTTGCTGAGGGCGACGCTGGCATTGTGAACCATACCTTCACAGTAACCCTTTCCGGTGGGGCGGTTCTGACGGCCACGACGGTTTCCTGGGCGGTGTCAGGCGCGGGTGCCAATGCCGTTGACTTTGTTGGCGGCGCGCTGCCCTCTGGCGTCCTCACCTTTGCTCCGGGGGAGACGAGCAAGAACATCACCGTTCCGGTGCTGGGCGATCTTGTCGATGAGGCGGATGAGGCCTTCGTGGTCACACTGTCCAACCCGAGCAACAGCCTCCTTCTGGGTGACTCGGCGGTCACGTCCACGATCCTGAATGATGACCAGGTCATCCCGGTCATCTCGATCGCCGGACCTGCCGGTTCCCTCGTCGAGGGCAATTCCGGGACGTCGGTGCAGACCTTCACGGTCAACCTGAGCAGCGTTGCCACGGTATCAACCACCGTGAATTGGGCCGTGTCGGGCACGAGTGCCAACCCGGCGGACGCTGGGGATTTTGGTGCGGAGCTGCCGAGCGGCACCGTAACGATCCCCGTTGGCTCTTCCAGCGCGACCTTCACGGTGAATGTGGCAGGTGACTCGCTGTTCGAAGCAACCGAAGGCTTCACCGTGACCCTGTCCAACCCCACCGGCGGGGCCGTTCTGGGTGACTCAGATGCCACCTCCACGATCGTGAATGATGACAAGGTGATCTCGATCACCGGACCTGTCGGGGCTATCGACGAAGGCAACGCCGGCACTTCGGCGCACACCTTCACGGTCAACCTGAGCAACGTTGCCACGGTACCAACCACCGTGGCCTGGGTCGTGACGGGTATAGGCGGCAGCCCGGCCAACGCCGCTGACTTCGGCGGTACGTTGCCGAGCGGCTTTGTGACGATCCCCGTGGGCGGTTCCAGCGCGACCTTCACGGTGAACGTGGAGGGTGACTCGCAGTTCGAAGCCAACGAAGGCTTCACCGTCACCCTGTTGAACCCGCCTGCCGGCATACAGCTCGGCACGGCGTCCGCCACATCCACGATCGTGAATGATGACGCCACACCGACCTTCGCGATTGCCCGCGCCGCGGCCCTTCCGGCCGAGGGCCTTGCTGAGGGCAACGCTGGCACTGTGAACCATACCTTCACCGTGACCCTCTCGGGGGGTGCAGCGTTGGTGAACTCGACGGTTGCCTGGGTGGTGACTGGCACGGGCCTCAATCCCGCAAGCGAGGCTGATTTTGCCAACGGCGTCTTCCCCGAGGGCATTCTCTCGTTCGCTGCGGGGCAGACGACCCGCACCATCACGGTTCCGGTTCGTGGTGATCTTGTCGATGAGGCGGATGGGACCTTCCAGGTCACGTTGTACAGCCCCACCGGTGGCGCCATTCTGGGTGACTCGACTGCCACGTCCACGATCCTGAATGATGACAAGATCATCTCGATCACCGGACCTGCGGGGGGGATCGACGAAGGCAATGCCGGAACTTCGGCGCACACCTTCACGGTCAACCTGAGCAAGACAGCCACTGTTGCAACCACCGTGGCCTGGGCCGTGACGGGCACGGGCGGCAACCCGGCCAACGCCGCAGACTTTGGCGGGGCACTGACTGGCTTCGTGACGATCCCTGTGGGCGCAACGAGCGCGACCTTCACGGTGAATGCGGCAGGTGACTCGCTGATCGAGACAGATGAGGGCTTCACCGTCACCTTGTCCAACCCGCCGGCCGGAACACAACTCGGCACCGCGACGGCAACCTCCACGATCGTGAATGACGACAAGGTCATCTCGATCACCGGACCTGCCGTGGCGATCGAGGAAGGCAATGCCGGGACTTCGGCTCACACCTTTACGGTAAACCTGAGCAGTCTTGCCTCGGAAGCAACCACCGTGAGCTGGGCCGTGACGGGTTCGGGTGCCAACCTGGCAGACGCTGCGGACTTTGGTGGCGCGCTGCCGAGTGGCACAGTCACGATCGCCGCAAACACTTCCAGCGCCACCTTCACGGTGAACGCGGTAGGTGACTCGGTGTTCGAAGCCAACGAAGGCTTCACCGTCACCCTATCCAACCCGCCTGCGGGAACGCAGCTCGGCACCGCGACCGCCACATCCACGATTGTGAATGATGACGCCGCCGAGGCCGGCGCAGGCGGTACGATCGTGAACGTGTTCAACGGCACTGCCCGCAACAACACGCTCAATGGCACGGCTGATGCGGATGCCCTCAACGGGTTGGGTGGCAGGGATACCCTGAACGGCAATGGTGGCGACGACATACTGGACGGCGGCGCAGGCAATGACACTCTGAACGGTGGCGAGGGTCACGACACTCTGAAGGGCGGATTGGGGATCGACACGCTCATCGGCGGAAACGGAAACGATCTTCTGATCGGCTCTGCGGGTCGTGACATCATGACCGGTGGAACTGGAAACGACGTCTTCCGCTTCGGCGCAAACATCGCCGAGATTGGCAAGGCCTCCGCTACCAGGGATCGGATCGTCGACTTCACGTCGGGCGAGGATTACATCGACCTGTCGGCCATCGACGCCAGCTCTGCCGCTGGAGTTCAGGACTTCACCTTCATCGGGTCTGCTGCCTTCACGGGCCTCGGCCAGCTCCGGTACGAGAACGGCCAGCTGCATGGTAACGTTAACGGCACGAATGCCGCCGACTTTACGATTACTCTGGTAAATGCTCCGGTAAGCCTCTCGTCGGGCGACTTCATCCT
>CAMDBX010000042.1 GCA_945889445.1 Rhizobium sp. Q54 | reverse complement strand
ACGACGCATGCGGTGGCGACGAAAGCGGCCGCCATGTCCGGGCCGTTGGGCAGCACGATGGCAAGCTTGTCGTTGCGGGCAAGGCCACGGGTGCGGAGCGCCGCGAAACTGTCCTCCACCACGGCGGCGAACTGGCCATAGGTGAGGTCAACCCGGCCGGAGGCCGAGAGGGCGATATTGCCCGGCAGACGGGCGTCAAGGAGACTTTTCAGGATCATTCCGGCAGTCAGCCGCATTTGGAGCGCCCCGTCAACGCCGCGCAATTGAAGGTCAGACCTGCATCCGCTAAGACCCCTGCCCATGACCGACAGACTCATCATCGCGCTGGCGCAGCTCAACCCGACTCTGGGCGCGATCAGTGCCAATCTGGACCGCGCCCGCGAAGCGCGGCGCGAGGCGGCAGATGCCGACCTGATCCTGTTTCCGGAACTCTTCATCTGCGGTTATCCGCCGGAGGACCTGGTGTTGCGCACCTCCTTCGTGGAGGCCTGCCGTGCCGCCGTCGAGGAGCTGGCGAAAGAGACCGTGACCGGCCCCGCCGTGCTGATCGGCCTGCCGTGGCGCGAGGGGGCCAATCTCTATAACTCCGTCGCCCTGCTTGCCAACGGCAAGATCGAGGCGGTGCGCCACAAGTTCGACCTGCCCAACTATGGCGTGTTCGACGAGAAGCGCGTGTTCAATGCGGGTCCCGCACCCGGCCCCATCTCCTTCAGGGGCGTGAGACTTGGCGTTCCCATCTGCGAGGACATCTGGACGGAAGAGACCTGCGAGACGCTGGCCGAGACGGGAGCGGAAATCCTGCTCTCGCCCAATGGCTCGCCCTTCGAGCGGAACAAGGATGACGTGCGACTCAACCTCGTGGTCGCCCGCGTGACCGAGACAGGCCTGCCGATGGCCTATCTCAACCAGGTGGGCGGCCAGGACGAGCTCGTCTTCGACGGGGCCTCCTTCGTGCTGAACGCCGACCGCACGCTGGCGTGGCAGATGCCGATGTTCGAGGAGCAGATCGCACTCACCGAATGGCGGCGCGGCGCGGATGGCTGGGCTTGCGTGCCGGGCGAGATCCTGTCCGTGCCGGAGAACGAGGCCGAGACCTGGAAGGCCTGCGTGCTGGGGCTTCGCGACTATGTTTTGAAGAACCGCTTCCCCGGCGTGGTGCTGGGCCTTTCGGGCGGCATCGACTCCGCCGTGGTGGCCGCCATGGCGGTCGATGCGCTGGGCGCTGACCGCGTGCATTGCGTGATGCTGCCTTACGCCTACACCAGCCGCGACAGCCTCGTCGACGCCGAAGAATGCGCCAAGCTCTTGGGCGTGCGCTATGACGTGGTGCCGATCAAGGAACCCGTCGAAGGCTTCATCTCCGCGCTGAAGCCGATGTTCGAGGGAACGCCCGCCGGCATCACGGAAGAAAATCTGCAGTCGCGCTCGCGCGGTGTGATCCTGATGGCGATCTCCAACAAGTTCGGCTCCATGGTGCTGACCACCGGCAACAAGTCGGAAATGTCGGTGGGCTATGCCACCCTCTATGGCGACATGAACGGCGGCTACAACCCGATCAAGGACGTCTACAAGACCGAGGTCTACCGGCTTGCCGAGTGGCGCAACTCGCTGGGCTACGTCATCCCCCAGCGCATCATCACCAAGGCGCCGACGGCGGAGCTGCGAGAGAACCAGAAGGACCAGGACTCGCTGCCGCCCTATGAGGTGCTGGACACGATCCTCGAAGGCCTCGTGGAGAACGAGCAGCCGGTCGAAGAGATCGTCAAGGCCACCGGTTATGAGGAAGCGCTCGTGCGCCGCATCCAGCACATGCTTTACATTGCCGAGTACAAGCGGCGGCAGGCGGCACCCGGCGTCAAGATCACGCGGCGCAATTTCGGCCGTGACCGGCGCTACCCGATCACCAACGCATTCAGGGACGGACGCTGAGATGACCACCATCGTCCGCTTCGCGCCCTCGCCCACAGGGCGCATCCACATCGGCAACGCCCGCACGGCGATCCTCAATTGGCTCATGGCGCTGAAATCCGGCGGCCAGTTCGTGCTGCGCTATGACGACACAGACACGGCGCGCTCGACGCAGGAATTCGCCGATGGCATCGCCACCGACATCGACTGGCTCGGCATCAGGCCGGCGCGCGTTGAATGGCAGTCGAAGCGCTTCGAGCGCTATGACGAGGTGGCAGAACGCCTGCGCGGCGAGGGCCGGCTCTATCCCTGCTACGAAACCGCCGACGAGCTCGACCGCAAGCGCAAGCGGCAGGAGGCGCGCAAGCTGCCGCCGGTCTATGACCGCGCCGCGCTGAAGCTGACGGACGAGGAGCGCGCCAAGCTCGAGACCGAGGGTCGCAAGCCGCACTGGCGCTTCAAACTCGATGGCCACGTGGTCGAGTGGAACGACATGGTGCGCGGCCCCCAGCATATCGATACTTCATCACTCTCCGACCCCGTGCTGGTGCGCGAGGATGGCAGCTATCTCTACACGCTGCCGTCGGTCATCGATGACATTGATTTCGGGATTACGCATGTGATCCGCGGCGAGGATCATGTGGTCAACACCGCCGTGCAGATCGAGATCACGGAGGCGCTGGGCGCGAAACCACCGACCTATGCCCACCACAGCCTGCTGATCGGCGCCGACGGCAAGGGCCTGTCGAAGCGGCTGGGTTCACTCTCCATCGGATCGATGCGCGAAGGCGGGCTCGAGCCCATGGCGGTGGTGAGCCACGCGGCATTGCTCGGCACCTCGGACAACATCCACCCCTGCGCGGATTACGCCGAGCTGGTGGAAGGCTTCGATCTCGACAAGCTGTCGCGCGCGCCAGCCCGCTTCGACGAGGCGGAACTCGTGCACCTGAATGCCAAGCTGCTTCATCACCTGCCGTGGGACGCCGTGAAGGACCGCTCGGCCGGCGACAGCGAGGCCTTCTGGCTCGCGGTACGCGGCAACATCGAGAAGCTGTCGGATGCCGATGTCTGGCGGAACGTTGTCGGCGGCGCCATTGCGCCGGTGGTGGCGCCGGAGGATGCGGAGTTCATTGCGGCTGCCCGCACGCTACTGCCGCCCGAGCCATGGGATGCCACCACGTGGAAAACCTGGACCGAAGCGGTGAAGGCCGCGACGGGCCGCAAGGGCAAGCCGCTGTTCATGCCGCTGCGCCTTGCCCTCACCGGCCTCGACCACGGCCCGGAACTGGCGCAATTGCTGCCGCTGATCGGGCGTGAAACAGCGGTTGTACGGCTCTCCTGATTGCGCAATGATCGGTCCATGATCCTCGTGGGCCAGTTCGACTCTCCCTTCGTCAGGCGCGTGGCAGTGACGCTCAATCACTATCACATGCCCTACACCCGCAATCCGATCTCGGTGTTCCGCGACGTGGGCGAGATGCAGAAGATCAATCCGCTGGTGCGCGTGCCCTCGCTTATCCTCGAGACGGGCGAGGTGCTGATCGATTCCTCCGCCATCATCGACCATCTGGACGAGATGGCAGGGCCCGCCCGCGCACTGACCCCGGCGCATGGGCCGGAGCGGCGCAAGGTGATGCAGGCCATCGTGCTGGCGCTGGGCGCAATGGAGAAGTGCGTTGCCCTGTTCTTCGAGCGGCTGTTTCACATCGACAAGCACATCAACCGCGATTTCGAGAAGCGGATGATGCTGCAGATTTCAGCCACGCTCGAAAGGCTGGAACATGACTGCGGCGCGCCGTGGTTCTTCGACAGCAAGATGACGCAGGCCGACATCACGGTGGGTTGCCTTGTCGGCTACATGAAGATCCGCGTGCCGGATGTGTTTCCGGCTGACAGGTATCCGAAGCTCCATCACCTGGCGCTGCATTGCGAGACCAAGGAAGACTTCGTGAAGGCCCGCCCCACGCCGGACGAGACGGTGCCGGGCCAGACGCGGCACTAGAGCAGCTTCAGGCCGCCTATGCCTTCCATTGCGGCCTCGAGATCGGTGATGCGATCATAGGTGCCCGTCGGCAACTCCGAGAACCCGCTGAGCAACAATGCCGAGAGCGCCTGCTTCAGCGCGGGATCGGCGAACGCAGCACGCAGCGCGCTCCGGATCGCCTGCGGGTCACCTGCCCGGCTGATCCATGGCAGGCCCGGCACAGAGGGCGAGCGCGCGATCTCGACCAACCCTTCCAGCACCTCAGGCCGATAGCGCTTCGCCATGGCGACGCACACGCAGTCGATGGCGGAAACGTCAGCCTCCCCCGATTGCACGGCAGCAAGCGATGCGAGGTGCCCACCCGTCTCAACGGCACCCGAAAAGAACCGGCCCTTCTCGGCCAGCGGCGCAAAGACCAGCTTGAGTGCCAGCATGCCGGACATAGAGTCTGGCGTGTTCACCGCCGCGACACCATCGCGGAAGGCGGCGAGCGGCTTGTGCTCACGCGCCATCACGATGCTGCAGTAATTCGGGCCATCGCAACCGTCAGCAGCATAATTCGGCGTGGCGACATAGGAGACCTTGCCCTTCAGCGCATGGGTGAAGGGATAGCCGCAGGTCTGCGCAAACAGCAGGTCATCGCGCAGCCAAGGTGCAGTGTAGTCATCAGGGCGCGATAGTTCCTCAGGGGTGCCGAGGTGGCGGACAACAACCTGCCACCAGAGGTTCGTTGCCTGACGCACCTCCGGCCAGTCATACATCTGCAGTGCTGCAATCATGGTTGCATGCTATAGCATCGAAATCCGGCGGCAAGAACTGAGCGTAAATCCAGCATGTGCAGCATTTCCGTCGTCATTCCAACAAAGGGTCGCCCTCACTTCCTGAAGCAGGCGCTGGAGAGCGTGTTGGCGCAGACCCACGCACCGAAAGAAATCATCGTGGTCGATGACGGGGTGGGCGCGGCCGAGGCGGTGGGCCACCTGCACCCCTCCATCACCGTTCTGGACAATCGTGGGCGCGGGCCAGTTCCTGCTCGCAACATGGGCGTCGCACAGGCCACCGGCGACTGCATCTGCTTTCTCGACGATGACGACTGGTTCACCGACACGACCTATTTCGCCAAGGCCTCGGATGCATTCGACCGCGGGGCCGACTTCTGCTTTTGCGACGGCGTGCTGCGCTTCGAAGACGGGCGGCCTGAACTAACCTTCGCCTTCGAAGCCGATGTGAATAGCCTGACGCACGACAACACCATCCTGATCTCCGGCGTCATCTATCGCCGCGCAATGCATGCCGCACTCGGCCCCTTCGACGAGACGTTGCCGTTCTACTGGGACTGGGACTGGTACCTGCGCGTCGCCCGCTCCGGGCACTCACTCACCCACATCCGCATGCCCGTGGTGGCCATCCGCGTGCATGCGCAAAACATGTCCGGCGAATCGCTTGAATCGCAGCGGCGCATCAATCTGGACAGGTTTTCCACAAAGCATGTGCTGCCACCGATACCCTTGAAGAACCATCTGGACATCGCAACGCAAGCGCCGGGCAAGCCGCCGCAGCCCAAGGCTTGACATCTAAACCATTGTTATTGCGAGTTTTTTATATTTGACGCGTCGGCGACGGGATGCTGAGCCCCTATTCTCAAGGGTTTTTCAAGCACCCTCCCGAAAAACCCCCGGAAAATAAGAGTTTTCGCGAATCGAAAACCGGATTAACGCGGTTGCCAGCCAACCCCAATAAGGAGAGACAACATGGCTACTGACGACAAGATCCAGACGATTGCCCTTTCGAAGATCGCGGCTGAACTCGCCGAGAAGCACGAGATGTCGAAGAAGGCCGCCGGCGAATTCCTCAGCGCCTTCGTCGAGCTGACCGTCAAGAACCTGAAGAAGGGCCACAAGGTGCGCGTCACCGGCCTCGGCATCTTCCAGGTCAAGAAGCGCCCCGCCCGCATGGGCCGCAACCCGGCCACCGGCGAAGCCATCAAGATCAAGGCTTCCAAGAAGCTGGCGTTCCGCGCTGCCAAGGAAGTCAAGGACGCCATCTAAGTCTGACGTCTTTCTAATACCTTGATGTGGCCCTGCCCCTGCGGCGGGGCCATTTCATTTCAGGATGAATTCTTTTCACCCGGGCGGCTGATTGCGGGACTTGCCCACGCGGGCTAGAACACCGGCCGAAACTCCCATTTCGCAAGGATATTTTCCATGAAGACCCAGGCTCGTGTGGTGGTGATCGGCGGCGGCGTCGTCGGCTGTTCGGTGCTCTATCATCTCACCAAGGCAGGCTGGAAGGACGTGGTGCTGGTCGAGCGCGACATCCTCACCTCCGGCTCCACCTGGCACGCCGCCGGCGGCTTCCACACGCTGAACGGCGACCCGAACGTGGCGAAGCTGCAGGGCTACACCATCGCGCTCTACAATGAGCTCGAGAAGATCTCCGGCCAGGCCTGCGGGCTTCACCGGTCAGGAGGCCTCATCCTTGCCGACACGCATGAGCGCATGGAATGGCTGAAGATGGCGCACGCCCGTGCGCGCTACCTGGGGCTGGAGACCGAGATCATCTCCATGGCCGAAGCCAAGAAGATGCATCCGCTGCTGGAGGAGAATTATTTCGTCGGCGCCATGATCGACGCAGCCGACGGCAACCTCGACCCGGAAGGCACCACCCACGCCTACGCCAAGTCAGCCCGCATCGGCGGCGCCGAGATCTACCAGGACACCAAGGTCGAGGAGCTGAAGCACCGGCCTGACGGCACATGGGACGTGATCACCAATAAGGGCAACATCCATGCCGAGCATGTGGTGAACTGTGGTGGCCTGTGGGCGCGTGAAGTGGGCCGCATGGTGGGGATCGAGCTTCCGGTGCTCGCCATGGAACACATGTACCTTGTCACCGACGAAATGCCGGAGGTGGTCTCCTACAACAAGGAGCGCGGCCACGAGCTGCCGCACATCATCGACTTCAAGTCCGAGATCTACATGCGCCAGGAGCGTTCGGGCATGGTGCTCGGCACCTATGAGCGGGCCTGCGTGCCGTGGAGCCCCAAGAACACGCCGTGGCAGTTCGGACGCGAGCTGCTGCAGCCCGACCTCGACCGGATCGCGCCGAACCTCGAGCTTGGCTACAAGCACTTCCCGGCGCTGGCGAATGCCGGCATCAAGCGCGTCATCAACGGGCCCTTCACCTTCACGCCCGATGGCAACCCGATCGTCGGCCCGGTGCAGGGTGTCCAGAATTTCTGGCTCGCCTGCGGCGTCATGGCGGGCTTCAGCCAGGGTGGCGGCGTGGGCCTGGCCCTCTCGCAGTGGATGGTGAACGGCGACCCGGGCTTCGATGTCTGGGCTATGGACTGCGCCCGCTTCGGCGAATGGGCAACCCGCACCTACACCAACGAAAAGGTGCGCGAGAACTATTCCCGCCGCTTCTCGATCCGCTTCCCCAACGAGGAACTGCCGGCAGCCCGCCCGCAGCAGACCACCGCGCTCTATGACACGATGATCGCGCAGGGTGCCGTGATGGGCGATAGCTGGGGCCTCGAAACCCCGCTGTGGTTCGCGCCCAAGGGCGTGGAGCCGAAGGACATCGTTTCTTTCCGCCGCTCCAACGACTTCAAGCACGTGAAGGCGGAGGTGCTGGCCACGCGCAACGGCGTGGGCGTGACCGAGATCGCCAATTTCGCCAAGTACCGCTTCTCAGGCCCGGGTGCTGAAGCCTTCCTGTCGCGCATGATGACCAACAAGATGCCGAAGACGGGCCGTCTCATCCTCACCCCGATGCTGAACCCCGCGGGCAAGCTGATCGGCGACTTCACCATCGCCAAGGCGGCGGATGACTGCTTCTACATGTGGGGTTCGTCCCAGGCGCAGAAGTATCACATGCGCTGGTTCGAGCAGCATTTGCCGAAGGACGGGTCGGTTTCGATCCACCGCTATGACATGGGCCTCGTCGGCCTCTCCATCGCGGGCCCCAAGTCACGCGAGGTGCTGCAGCAACTGGTCGACGAGGACGTGTCCAACGCCGCCTTCAGGTTCATGGACCATCGCTCCATGGACGTGGCGCATTGCCCGGCCCTCATCAACCGCGTCACCTATACGGGCGATCTCGGTTATGAAATCTGGGTGGCGCCGGACTACCAGCGCCGCCTCTACCAGGAGATCATGCGCGCGGGCGAGGCCCACGGCATCGTCAACTTCGGCATGCGGGCACTTCTCTGCATGCGTCTCGAGAAGAACTTCCCCACCTGGTTCCGCGAGCTTCGCCCCATCTACGGCGGATTCGAGGCCGGCATGGACCGCTTCATCGACTTGGGCAAGAACGACTTCATCGGCCGCGAGGCCGCGATGGAAGAAAAGCGCACCGGCGGCAAGCTTCGCCGCGTGTCCTTCATCGTCGATGCGGCGGATGCCGACGTGCTCGGCGACGAGCCGATTTGGGCTAAGGGCAAGGTCGTTGGCTGGGTCACCTCCGGCGGCTTCGCGCATTACGTCGACAGGTCGATGGCGCAGGGCTACGTGCCCGTCGAACTGGCGGGCGACACGTCGCCCGGTGCCTTCGAGATCGAGATCATCGGCGACAACCGCAAGGCCACCATCATCACCGAGCCGCCCTTCGACCCCGAAGGCAAGCGGATGAGGGGCTGACCCGATGCGGGCCTCGGCGCATCCGAACGCGCTGCGCGTCGCGGCTGCGCTGGGGGCAAACTTCACCGTGGTCGAGTTCGACGAGAGCACCCACACCGCGCAGGAGGCGGCCGACGCCATCGGCTGCAGCCTCGCCCAGATCGCCAAGTCGATCCTGTTCCGCAGTGCCAGCGGCAAGCCGGTGATGGTTATCGCTTCGGGCGTCAACCGCGTGGACGAGAAAAAGGTGAAGGCGCTGCTGGGCGAGAAGATCGAATGCGCCGCGCCCGACTTCGTGAAGGAGATGACGGGCTTCGAGGTTGGTGGCGTACCGCCGGTGGCCCATGCGAGCCCTTGCGTGATCTATCTGGATGAAGACCTGAAGGCCTACCCCACGGTGTGGGCGGCAGGCGGCACGCCCAACGCGGTGTTCGAGATTGGCTTCGCGCAGCTGTCGGAGATGTCGGGGGCAACCGTCGCGGATATTGCCAAGCGATAGATTTCAACGCCGTCATCCCAGCGTAGGACGGGATGACGGCATCGTTGGGGACAGGACGTTCTCAGCTGGTTCTTCCATAAAAGCCCATCTGATCTTCCCGCGAGTACACAACACCCGGCCGGTCGAAATAGGCGAACACGGCGATCATGCGCTCGCGGGGGCCCTTCACAGTGCCCACCTTGTGGGCGGTGTTCTTGCCGCGGAAGACGTTCAGCGTTCCGGCCGTGAGGTTGAGTGACTTCACCTCCGGGTCCTCGCCGCGCAGCAGGCGGGCGACGCCGTCGTAGTTGGGGTCACTGTCGCTGCGGAGGTCGGAGCGGTAAATGAACTCGCCGCCCTGGTCCGGGGCTTGCAGCAGCAGCGTGGTGGTGAATTCGCTGCGGTCGAAATGCCAGTTCAGCGCCTCGCCCTCGCGATAGGCCATCACGTTTACCCGTGCGAGATCATCGCGCGCCGGGAACAGCGCGTCCTTGCCCATTGTGGCGGCGAGGAAAGTGACGAAGTGCGACCACTCATAGATCCACACCGGGATCGACTGCATGATCTGGTCGGCGCAGACCGTGTGGTTCACCGTCTCGCAGAGCGCGAGTGCCGGATGGTCGGGCGCGAACCCGGGAATATCTTTCCGGAAATAGATATTGTGGTTGCGGCGGTGGGTGAAGGAGAGCGTCTCCATCACCGGGCGGATCTCGGCGATCGCCTGCTGCAGGGCATCTGGCTTCACGAAGCCTTCGAGGTTGAACATGCCGTTCTGCGCCAGGTCGGCGCGGCAGTGCGCCACCAGCGCATGCCATTCCGGCGCGCCCGGCCTGTCCAGCGGATAGCGGTCAAGATCAAGAATGTGGCGCATGGCTGTCTCCGGAAGTTCCCAAGGCCACGAGGATCGCACAGAGCCCGCTTGCAGCAACGGGTCAAAATGTTAGTCTGGCTTTGAAATTCTTAGCCAAGTGAACCCCATGCTGCAACTTCCTCCCCTTAACGCTTTGAAATACTTTGAGGTAGCTGCCCGCACCGGAAGCTATGTGACAGCGGCTGCCGAACTGAATGTGAGCCCAGCGGCCATCAGCCAGCAGGTGCGGAACCTCGAGAGCTTCCTCAAGCGCAAGCTGTTCACCAGGCTCAACAACCGCATCGTGCTCACCGATGCCGGTCAGGCCATCCATGCAGGGATATCGCCAGCCCTCGAGGACATCGCCGCGCTCACCCAGCGCGTGCTGGCAGGCAGCAGCCGCGCCAAGCTGGTGGTGAGCGTCATCCCTTCACTTGCCGAGTGCTGGTTCATGCCGGCGCTCGCGGACTTCGCGCAGGCCGGCGCCCTGCGCATCGACCTGCGCGTCGAGAATGACCCCGTGGATTTCGCCGGTGGCGAGATCGACCTGCGCATCGGCTATGCCAGCGCGCAGTATCCGGGGCTCGCGAGCGTGCCGCTGTTCCGCGACGAGGTGCTGCCGCTCTGTGCGCAGGAACTGGCCGCCGGGCTTTCGCTGGCCAATGCCGACGACAGCCTGTTCATCCACACGAGCTGGGGGCAGGATTTCGGCTCGCATCCCTCATGGGATGAATGGCTCGCGCGCTATTTGCCAAGCCGCCGCATAGACGCGACGAAGGGCCACCGCGTCGGCTCATCCCAGCTCGCCGTCGATTTTGCGCGGCGCGGGCTGGGCATTGCGCTGGGCCAGCGGGCGCTGGCGCAGGAAGGGCTGGAGAACGGCACGCTGGTGGCACTCGATCCGCAGGCGCTGCCGCTCGGCCATGACTATTGCGCCTTCTACCCGCGCGCGCGGTCGCGCAAGGCGGGGTTGCTGCCGCTTACCGATTATCTGCGAACACGCGCGCCGCATCGGTAACTGCTTCCCAGACATTCAGGGCGAAGGTGCGCATCGCATAGATGTCGAAGCTGCTCTCACCCGTGCAATGCACGGTGACGGGCGTGTGGTGAATGCCGGTGAGCGCCACCGTGCCCGGTGTGAACACCGATGGGTGGAGATCGACGGGAATCAGCCGTGCCAGAACCTCGCGCGCCGGGGCGCCGTCGAGCGCGATGCGGACGCGGCTGCTCGACAGCGGGGTCACCGCGCACTGGCCCTCGAGCCGCGATGGCGCATCGTCCGTCTCGGGCCCGACAATCCAGAACTGCGCCGGGCCGATGCGGAACAGCGTGTGCGCGCCGTTCACCTGTGCCTGCTGCACCTTCTCCGGCGGCGTGCCGACCACGGCGGCGAGCCTCGCTTCGAAATCCGGCGACAACCCCGCCACCTGTGTCAGCGTGAAGCCGGGGCGTTCGGCGATGTTCAGCACCGCACTCACATAGGGCCTGGCGCTTGCCAGGGCTGATCTGCGCTCAAGCATGGAGGCGGGCTCCTTCCTTGTCGATGAAGTGGGGCGACACGATCTTCAGCCGCGCCTGCTCATTCTTGAGCGGGAAGGCGGCGATGATCTCCTCGCCCTCATGCTTCAGGCCACCGTCGAAGAGGCCGAGCGCGATGAACTTGTTGAGCTCCGTCGACCACGTCACCGAGGTGATGTAGCCGCGCCCGTGGCCCTTGATCTCGTCCGTTGCCGCAAACAGGATCGAGCCGCCGCGCAGCTTCTTGTCGGGTTCCATCAGCTCAAGGCCGACGAGGCTCCAGCGTTCGGGCCGCTGGCAATCCTCGCGGAAGCGCAGCGCCTTGCCGACATAGTCCTTTTCCTTGCCGGCCATCTTGCCGAGGCCAAGGTCATCGAGCGTGTTGCGGTGGTCAAGTTCGAGGCCCGCCACATGGCCCTTTTCGATGCGGAGACTCGCCAGGGCTTCAAGGCCATAAGGCTTGATGCCGGTCGAGGCTGCGGCCTTCAGGATATGCTCCCACAGGCTGATGGCATAATCCGCCGCGACATGGACCTCGTAGGCCAACTCGCCAGAGAAGGACATGCGCAGCAGGCGCACGGTGACGCCATCGAAACGGATGTCCTTGCAGCCCATGTAGGGCAGTGCCGCATCAGAAAGGTCAGCCTCCGGGAAGGCCAGCTGCAACGCTTCGCGCGCCTTGGGGCCCGAAACGGCCATGCCGGCCCACTCGTCGGTGAGCGAGGCCACCTGCACGTTGAGCTCCGGCCAGTGCATCTGCAGCAGGTATTCAAGCCAGCTCATCACCTCGCCCGCCTGCGCGGTGGTGGTGGTCATGTAGAACTGGTTCTCGGTGATGCGCGCCGTGGTGCCGTCGTCCAGCACGATGCCGTCATCGTTCAGCATCACGCCATAGCGCACCTTGCCAACGGGCAGCTTGGCGAAGCCGTTGACGTAGACGCGGTTGAGGAACTCCGCGGCGTCCGGCCCCTGGATGTCGATCTTGCCGAGCGTCGAGACATCGGCGAGCCCCACGCCACGACGGACGAGTTCCATCTCCTTGACATAGGCGGTCTCGGGCGAATTGCCCGCCCAGGCATAGTACCAGGCGCGCTTCCACAGGCCTGCATCGATGAAGATGCCGCCGTTCTTCGCGTGCCAGTCATTGAGGGGCGACAGGCGCACCGGGCGGAAATGTGCGCCCACCGTGCGGCCCGCGATGGCGCCCATGGTGAGTGGCGCGTAAGGCGGCCGGAAGGTGGTCGTTCCCGCTTCCGGAATGGTGATGCCGCGATATTCGGCCATCAGCGCGAGGGCATTGATGTTGGAAGTCTTGCCCTGGTCGGTGCCCATGCCGAGCGTCGTATAGCGCTTCAGGTGCTCCACCGAGCGGTAGCCTTCCTGATGCGCGGTCTTCACGTCCTTGATGGTCACGTCGCTCTGGAAGTCGACGAAGGCCTTGCCCTTGGCGCTGTAGGCGGGCGTCCATGTGGGCAGGATGGCGTAGGTGCGGTCCGTCGCATGTTCCGGCGCATAGATGGGCCGCGTCTTGCCGAAGCCAGCCGAGGACGCAGCAGAGGCTCCGGCATTGGCGCCTTCCGCGACAGCCGCCGAAAGGCCGAAGGTTCCCATCATGGCACCCGCGCCGAAATGCGAGGGCGCAAAGCCGCCCGGCACGAAGCCAGCGACGGCCTCATCATATTTCGGCTTGATGCCACCATGGGACGAGAGGTGCACGACGGGCGACCAGCCCCCGGCCATGCCGACCACATCGCATTCGATGGTGACGGCATGCGTGCCACCGAGCTTCACGCGCTTCACACCCTTGGAGCCTTCCACATCGAAGATGCCGCTGCCCGGGAAGATGGCGATGCCCTTGGCGCCGGCGCGCGACAGGATGTCAGCCGAGACGGCGGCGCGATGGTCCGCCACCGTGACGGGAACGCCCGCGTCTGCGAGGTCAAGCGCAACCTGATAGGCCGTATCATTGTTGGCGGCGATCACCGCGCGCTTGTCGGGCGCCACCGCATAGCGATTGGCGTATGTGCGCAGTGCCGAGGCCAGCATCACGCCGGGCCTGTCATTGTTGGAGAACACCAGCGGCCGTTCGATGGCGCCGGTGGCCATCACGATCGCCTTGGCGCGAAGCTGCGTCAGCAGCATGCGCGCCTCACCCTTCTTCGCATCGGGGCGGAGGTGGCTGCGGTTTTCCACCAGAACGGCAAGGTTGCCGTCATAGAGGCCCTGAACCGTGGTGCGGGTGAAGGCCTCGACGTTGGAAAGGCCCTTCAGCTCCTCAACACAGGCAATGCGCCAGGCCTCATGCTCGGCATCATTGCCGGACAGCAGCGAACCGCCGAAGTCCGAATCCTGCTCGGCCAGTACCACGCGCGCACCGCTGCGGCCCGCCGTCAGTGCAGCGGCAAGACCCGCCGGGCCCGAGCCGATGACCAGCACGTCGCAGAAGGCGAAGCGCATGTCATAGCGGTCAGGGTCGGGAAGGTCGGTCGCCTTGCCCAGACCCGCCGCCTTGCGGATGAAGGGCTCGTAGAACATCCATGAGCCCTTCGAGGGGCCCATCAAGGTCTTGTAGTAGAAGCCCGACTGGAACAGGGGCGACAGAATCGAATTCACCGCCATCAGGTCGAAGTCGGCGGATGGCCATGCATTCTGCGTCTTGGCCACGAGACCTTCGACGAGGTCCACCATGGTGGCCGCGACATTGGGCTCGGTCGTGGCACCCTCGCCCAGCGTGAACAGGCCGTTCGGCTCCTCAATCCCAGCGGCGACGATGCCGCGCGGGCGATGATACTTGAAGCTGCGGCCCACCAGCACCTTGTCATTGGCCAGCAGCGCGGAGGCCAGCGTGTCGCCCGCGAATCCGCCGAGCGACTTGCCGTCAAAGCGGGCGGATACGGGCTTGGCGCGGTCGATGCGGCCACCCTTGGGAAGCCTGCGGAAAGTCGTCATGACACCACCCCGCCGATCTCGTTGGTGGCGGTGTTGCGGGCAAGCTTGAACCAGCGGCGGCAGCCCAGCACGTGCTGCCAGTATTCCGTGTGCGGACCTTTCGGGTTCTCGAACAGGAAGACATAGTCATTCCAGGTCTGGAGGTCGCCCGTTCCGTGGGCGGGGCGCTCTTTCGAGGCATCGCCGCCATATCGGAATTCGGAGACGTCGCGGTCGCCGCAATGTGGGCAGGGGAGCATCATTGCTTGTAGGTCCAGTTGCCGAGGCCGAACTCGTCAAGCTCCTTGCCCTTTTCGAAACGGTCGAGGGCGAAGTCGCGGACGAGCTCATGTTCCTGGTCATGGGCGATGGTGTGGGAATAGGTCCAGCCCGAGGCGGGCGTTGCCTTGAAGCCCTGGTAGCACCAGCCGCCGTTGAGATAGAGATTTTTCACCGGCGTGCGGCTGATGAAGGGGCTGCCGTCCGGCGTCATGTCCTGGATGCCGCCCCAGTGGCGCAGCATGCGCAGGCGCGAGATGAATGGCATGAGCGATACAGCGCATTCCGCCACCGTCTGGATGCGGTTGAACTGGCCGCGCTGGGTATAGGTGTTGAAGCCGTCGATGTGGCCACCGAAGACGAGGCCGCCCTTGTCGGACTGCGAGAGATAGAACAGCTCCGCGCCCCAGGAGATGACATTGTCGACGATCGGCTTGATCGGCTCCGTCACGAAGGCCTGCAGGATGTGGCTTTCGACGGGCAGCTTGAGGCCCGCCATCTTCGCCACATGCGATGTATGGCCGGCCACCGCGATGCCCACCTTGCCGGCATTGATACGTCCGCGTGAGGTATCAACGCCTGACACCTTGCCGTCATTGATGACGAAGCCCGTCACCTCGCAATTCTCGATGATATGCACGCCCAGTGCCGAGGCCGCACGGGCATAGCCCCAGGCTACGGCATCATGGCGCACGGTACCGGCGCGCGGCTGCATGATGGCACCATGGATCGGCCAGCGCGCATCCCTGGACCAGTCGAGATAGGGCAGCAGCTTCCGAACCTCGCCCGCATCCAGCAGCTCGGCATCGATGCCGTTGAGCCGCATGGTGTTGCCGCGCCGGGCGAAGACATCCATCTGCACCGGGTTCACCGCCAGCACGATCTGGCCGCGCTGGGAGACCATGCAGTTGAAGTTCAACTCGTGCGACAGCCCTTCCCACAGCTTCAGCGAATGTTCGAAGAAGGCGGTGTTGCCGCCGATCATGTAGTTGGAGCGGATCAGCGTGGTGTTGCGGCCGACGTTGCCGGAGCCGATGTAACTCTTCTCGATCACGGCCACATTGGTGATGCCGTGGTTCTTGGCGAGGTAATAGGCGGTGGCAAGGCCATGGCCGCCGCCGCCGACGATCACCACGTCATAGGAGGATTTGGGTTCGGGTGACTCCCACGCCTTCGGCCACGGCATATCCGGGTCGAGGGCGTGGCGCGCGAGGGCTAAGGCTGAATAATGCTTGGACACGGGGGCGTTGGTATCAGACTTGGGCGCCCCTCGGCAAGGTGCAGAAACCTCACCTCCTGCGGCGTTCTGCCCATTCGGTGACCAGGAAGGTGACCAGGCCCAGCCCGGCGAAACCGCCGACCAGCGGGATCACCGTGCCGTTGTAGAGCTGCCCGATGTACCCCCCGGTCAGGATGGCGATCAGGGACGACAGCGACCCGATAATCGCCGCCGCCATGCCCGCGATGCGGCCCATCGGCTCCATGGCGATGGCGTTGAAGTTGCCGAACAGCAGGCCGGAGCAGAAAAAGCTGAGGAACAGGTAGCCCGCGATGAACCACAACGGCGGCAGGCCCTGCGTCAGCAGGCTGACCACCAGTGCTATCGCCGCCAGCACAAGGAAGGCGCGCAGCGCATATTTCGACAGCCGGCGCATCCCTAGGCGCATGACGAGGCGGGCATTGACCATCATGGCAATCGCCATGCTGCAGGCGAAGAAGGCAAACCACAGCGCGAAATAGGCCCCCTGCCCGTAAAGCTCGGCAAACACCTGCTGCGAGGTGCCGAGATAGACGATGAAGGCGCCGAAGATGGTGCCCGCGGCGACGGTATAGCCCATGGCGATGGGGTTCCTCAGCACCTCGCCCGCGGCCTGAACCAGCGAGCCGACGGCAAGCGGCGTGCGCCTGTCGCGCGGCAGCGTCTCGTCCTGCCGGAACCACAGCCACAGCCCGGCGATGACGCCAACGGCGAGGAAGCCGACGAAGATCATGCGCCAATCAGCGAACAGGAGCACCAGCGTGCCGATGGAAGGCGCCAGCATCGGCACCAGCATGAACACCATCATGACGAAGGACATGACCCGTGCCATGGCGGCCCCCGCCTGCCCGTCGCGCACCATGGCGATCGACACGATGCGCGGCGATGAGGCACCGAAACCCTGGATGAACCGGCCGACCAGGATCATCGGAAAATTATAGGAGAACAGGCAGATCAGCGAGCCCAGCGCATAGAAGGTGAGGCCGATGATGATGGTGGGCTTGCGGCCAAGCGAGTCAGACCATGGGCCATAGATCAGCGTTCCCAGCGTCAACCCGGCGAAAAAGGTGGTGATGATGTATTGGCGGCTGTTGGGGTCCGCCGCGCCCAGCTCCTGCGCGATGGCGCCGATCGCTGGCAGCATGGTGTCGATCGACATCGCCACCATGGCGTTCAGCAACGCAACGAGAACGATGAACTCGACCGACAGCTTGCCCGCAGTGCGCATCAGGTCACGTAGTTCAACATGCGCAGCACGTCGAAATAGCGGTTGGTCACGAAGCGGACGGTGCGGTTTCCGAAATGCTCCATGCCGGGGTACCACTGGTGGCGCGCCGCCAGCACCGGGTTGGAATAGGTGATCTCGACAATCACGTGCTCCGGCATCTCGAGCAACGAAGCCTTGAGATTGCCGCGCAGGGCAGCGGCGGCCCCTTCGCGGATCGCCTTCGTTGCGGCAGCGGGCGTCATCGAAATGGTGGACTGGCCGCGGCCTTCCTTCACCGCGCAACGCCCGACATGCGGGTTCACCTCTTCGATTTCCGTCATGAGCCCCTTGTCACCGCTGACGAAAACCGTCGGCACCCCCAGCATCGAGGAGGCCAGCGCATGGATCAGATACTCCGAAGCGCGGTGACCGTTGATGCGGATTTCGGCAGCATCATGCGAGAGCGTGTGGGCGAGGCTGTTTTCCTCCGATCCGGCGGCGGAATGATAGCCGATCATCATCACCGCATCGAATGTCTCGTCGAGGTCCTGCACCATGCAGAGCGGGTGGCCTGCCCAAGCCCGGATCAACCGCACATCGGCGGGTAGCATGGAGGCGATGATGTTGCGGCCGGAGGAATGGGCGTCCTTCACCAGGATTTTGGTGGCGCCGGCGATCTGCGCGCCCTCGATGGCGGCAACCGCCTCACGCGTCATCTGCTCGCGGAATTCCTGCCAGTCGGCATGGTTCTTCCCGGCCTCGTCCCAATGGGTGATGCCGGCGCAACCTTCGATGTCGACGCTGATGTAGACCTTCATGTTCTGTCCTCAAACCTGGCGCTTCATAGCCGGACTTGCGAGCATAGGCGACTTCGCGGGAAGATGGCAGCCATGCGCATTGACAAAGTTCACCGTTCCGTCGTCCTCGATCCGGTCGACCCGGGCTTCTACAACGACCCCTATCCCGCCTATCACCGGATCCGGGCAGAGGTTCCGGTGTTCAGGTGGAAACACTACGGTATCTGGTGTTTTTCACGCTTCGAGGACGTGAACGCCCTGCTGCGCGACCGCCGTTTCGGCCGGCAGGTGCTGCATGTGGCCAGCCGCGAGGAGCTGGGCTGGCCGGAAACGCCCGCCCACCTCAGGCCCTTCCATGACTTCGAATCACATTCGCTGCTGGAACTGGAACCACCGGTGCACACGCGGCTGAGGAGCCTGGTCAACCGCTCCTTCCTGTCGCGCCAGGTGGAGCGGCTGCGGCCCGCCATCACCAGCCTCGCCAATGGCCTGATCGACCGCTTCGAGGGCAAGGGCGAGGCTGAATTGCTCACTGCCTTCGCCACTCCCATTCCGGTCATCGTCATCTGCGATCTGCTGGGCGTTCCCACCGACATGGCACAGCAGCTGCTGACGTGGTCGCATGACATGGTGGCGATGTACCAGGCGCGCCGCGACCGGGCGGTCGAGGATCGCGCGGTGAAGGCCACGGTCGCATTCTCCGATTTCATGCGCGGCTACATCGGCCAACGCCGCAAGGCGCCAAGCGACGATCTGCTCTCCGAACTCATCAAGGCAGAGGAACAGGGCGCCAAGCTGACGGAAGATGAACTCGTCACCACCGCCATCCTGCTGCTCAACGCGGGCCACGAGGCAACCGTGCATGCCCTGGGCAACGGCATCAAGTGCCTGCTGGAGCAAGGCATGCGGAGCGGCATCGATGAGGCCTGCGTGGAGGAAACCCTCAGATACGATGCTCCCCTCCACCTGTTCACCCGCTATGCGCTGGAGGACCTTGAATATGCCGGGATCCGCCTGAAGAAGGGCGAGAGCGTGGGTCTGATGCTGGCAGCCGCCAACCGCGACCCGGCGCGCTTCCCGGAGCCCGACCGCTTCATCCCCGACCGCGATCCCAACCCGCAGGTTGCCTTCGGGGCCGGCATCCATTTCTGCATCGGGGCGCCGCTGGCCCGGCTGGAGATGCAGATCGCCATGCCTTTACTGTTCCACCGGCTGCCCAAACTCGCCCTTGCGGAACACCCAAACTACCGCAATGCCTATCATTTCCATGGGCTGGAGAGCTTGAAAGTGACGTTCTGAGGCGTCGTTTCTCAGCCTTTCCCTGACGTTTCCCTTCACGCCCGACGGGTCGGTTGAGCGTAAACCACACCTCACGTGAAAACTTCTCAACAGGTTTTGCAATGACTGACGTCCAGCCCGCCTCCGCCCCGCCCTCCGGTCGCCGCGCCCGAGGCGGTGCCGATGCCCGCCGCGCCGCCCGCACTTCGACCGCCGTCAAGCACTCGGGCTTCATCCGCCGCGCCATCAGGCCCTATGAGCCCTTCACGGACGAGCAGCTCGAGCTGATCGAGCGCAATGCCGAAACGATTCTGCAGGAAATCGGCCTCGACATTTACGAGGACGAAGAGGCCGCAAGCATGTGGAAGGATGCCGGCGCTGATGTGAAGCCCTCGGCCACCGACTCCAAGCGCTACCGCGTGCGCTTCCCCAAGGGCCTCGTGCGCTCGCTGATCAAGACCGCACCGCGCGAATATGTCCAGCATGCCCGCAACCCGGCAAACAACGTCACCATCGGTGGCAACAACACCGTCTTCGCCCCGGTTTACGGCCCGCCCTTCATCCGCAACCTCGATGAAGGCCGCCGCTATGCGACGATCGAGGACTTCCGCAACTTCGCCAAGCTCGTCTACATGCTGCCCAGCCTGCACCATGCCGGTGGCACGCTGTGCGAACCCGTGGACATTCCGGTGGCCAAGCGCCACCTCGACATGATCTACACCCACATCAAGTACTCCGATAAGCCGTTCATGGCATCCGTCACCGCGGGCGAGCGCTCGGCCGACTCGGTCGCCATGGCGGAGATGGTCTTCGGCAAGGACTTCGTCGACCAGAATTGCGTGATGACATCGCTCATCAACGCCAACTCGCCCATGGTGTGGGACGGCGTGATGCTTGGCGCCCTCAAGGTGCTGGCACGCGCCAACCAGGCCTGCGTGATCTCGCCCTTCATCGTGGCCGGCGCCATGTCGCCCGTCACCACGGTGGGCACGCTGACGCAGATCCTTGCCGAGGCCTCCGTCGGCATTGCCTTCACCCAGCTCTGCCGCCCCGGCGCTCCTGTGGTGTTCGGTACCTTCGCGGCCTCCATGTCCATGCAGTCGGGTGCGCCCACCTTCGGCTCGCCCGAGCCCGCCATGGTCACCTTCGGTGCGGCCCAGCTCGCCCGCCGCATGGGCGTTCCGTTCCGCTCCGGTGGCAGCCTCTGCGGCTCGAAGCTGCCTGACGCGCAGGCGGCCTATGAAAGCGCCAACACCATGTGGTCGACGCTGCTCTCGGGCGTCAACTTCTGCCTCCATGCCGCAGGCTGGCTCGAAGGCGGCCTCGCCTCGGGCTATGAAAAGCTGATCATGGATGCCGACCAGCTCTCCATGTACCAGAAGTTCGCCGAGGGCGTTGACTTCAGCGAGAACGGCCAGGCGCTGGACGCCATCCGCGAAGTGGGCCCCGGCTCGCATTACCTCGGCTGCGCCCACACCCAGGCCAATTTCGAAACCGCCTTCTGGCGCTCGGGGCTGGCCGACAACAACTCCTTCGAACAGTGGCGCGACGAGGGCGGCAAGGACATCGTCGTGCGCGCCAACGAACGCTGGAAGCAGATGCTGCGCGACTATGAAGCCCCGCCGCTGGACCAGGGCATCGATGACCAGCTCGTCGGGTTCATGGCCAAGCGCAAGGAAGTGCTGCCGGACAACGTCAGCTGATCGCGAAGAGTTTCCTCCCAAACTCGATGGCCGGGCCTCAGTGCCCGGCCTTTCTTTTCAGGCCGCAGCGAGTGGCTTGATGTCGGAAACGTCGATCGTTTCCCGCGCGCGGGCGAGATCCCATGCGCGCTGCAGGTTCATCCAGTATTCCGGTGTCGTTCCGAACAGCTTGGCAAGGCGCATGGCTGTGTCCGCGGAGAGCGCCGTATCGCCCTTGACGAGGCGCTCGATCCGGGTGCGCGGCACGTGGATGCGCTTGGCGAGCGCGATGGCACTCAGGCCCAGAGGCACAAGGTAGAGCTCCTCCAGAACTTCGCCGGGATGAGATGGATTGACCAGCAATGGCATGTCTCAAGGTCCTTCAGTGATAGTCGACGATCTCAACATCCGCAGGTCCATGTTCAGTCCACCGGAAGCAGATGCGCCATTGATCATTGATGCGCACGGAATGCTGACCGGCACGGTCGCCCTTCAACGCTTCGAGGTGATTGCCCGGTGGAAACCGCAGGTCATCCACAACAACCGCCGCATCGAGCGCATGGCCCGCGTGCGCCTCACGAGATCCGCGGGAAAACCCTTTCCAAAGCGGCCTTTCAGCACTTCGGACGCCCGCTTTCCCTTGGCGCTCACGATCATGCAGCAATGTATCATAACACGATACATCTCGCAAGTCTTGTCGTCAGGTGGAGGTCGGCTTCCTGATCTCGCGCCAGGTGTGATAGCCCACGCCGCCCACCACGAGTGCGGTGCCCAGCGCATGCGACCAGGTGAAGGCTTCGCCCAGAAGCACCACGGCGAAATAGATGGTGAGCAGCGGCGAGACGTTGGAGATCATCGCCGTCGAGGTGTTGCCGATCCTTGCCATGCCCGCATTGACTAAGAAGGACGGGAACACCGTTGCCAGAAGCCCGGTGCCCGCCGCCAGCATGAAGTAATGCCAGGACATCGACGTATCGAGATGGCCGCGCACGATGAAGACATGGGCGAGCGTGGTCACCGCCGCAGCGGAGAGGGCGACCGAGGTGAACAGTGTTGCCCCCATCTCGCTGATGTAGCGCTTGGCCATCAGCTGGTAGACGGCGAAGCTCACCGCTGAACCCAGCACCAGTGCCGTGCCCAGCGTGACATTTGAACCGCCCGCCGAGAAGTCCGACACGAAGACGACGGCAAGGCCGAGGTAGGAAACCACCGCAGCGATCACGCTGGTTCGCGTCAGCCGCATGCCGAAGAATGCCGCGCCGATGAAGATCACAAAGATCGGATAGGTGAACAGTGCCAGCCGCTCCAGCTGCGCCGTCACATGGAGCAGGCCGCCGAAATCGAGGATCATGGCGAGGTAATAGCCGATGAGGCCAATGCCGATGGCCCCCAGCACCGCTCCGCGCCGCGGCATGGGCTTGCCCTCCACCTTGCGCCGCGTGATCTCGAATGCCCCCACCACCACGAAGACGGGCAAGGCAAAGACCATGCGCCAGGCGAGGATGAGCAGCGCGTCGTAACGCTCCATGTAGGCGAGCTTGATGAAGATGGCCTTGGAGGCAAACAGCGCCGAGCCCGCTGCAACGAGCAGGTAACCGATGATGAGGGCGCGGCGGTCCATACACGCTCTCTATACCGTGCAGACCTGCCCGTCAGCTTAGGCGATTGCAGTTCTGGCATGCGGAGTTAGGCTGGCGAGGAGACAGGAGTTTTCCATGGCCCTTCCCTTGCACTTTCGCTCCGCCACCGAACTCGCCCGCCTGCTGCGGGCGCGGAAGGTGACCGCCTCCGCCCTGCTGGAGGATTGCCTCGGCCAGTACAAGGCGCACAACAAGGCGCTGAACGCCGTGGTGGTGACGGACATCCCACGCGCCAGGAAGGCGGCAGCGGCAGCCGATCGGCGCCTCAGGGCCGGAAAGCCGAAGGGACCCTTCGACGGCGTGCCGATGACCGCCAAGGAAAGCTTCGACATGGCAGGCCTTCCCTCCACCTGGGGCGACCCGCGCTTCCACAACAACATCGCCACAACCGATGCGGTGGCCATGCAGCGCCTCGAGGATGCCGGGGCTGTCGTCTATGGCAAGACCAACGTGCCGCTGATGCTGGCGGACTGGCAGAGCTACAACGCCATCTATGGCACCACCAACAACCCGTGGGACTTGGACCGCGCGCCCGGCGGCTCATCGGGGGGTTCCGCCGTGGCGCTCGCCACCGGCATGTCGGCGCTCGAGATCGGCTCCGACATCGGCGCCTCGATCCGCAACCCGGCGCATTACTGCGGCGTCTATGGCCACAAGCCCACATGGGGTGTCGTGCCCTATCAGGGCCACCTGCTGCCGGGCATGGTGCAGCCCGGCGACATCACCGTGGCGGGACCCCTTGCCCGCTCGGCACGCGACCTCGCGAGCATGATGAAGCTCATCGCCGGACCGGTTGGTCCCGATGCGCGCGGCTATGCGCTGACGCTTCCACCGGCGAAGCAGAAGTCGCTGAAGGAATTCCGCGTCGCGGTGATGGTCACCGACGAGCAGTCAGAAGTGGACTTGAGCGTGCAGGACCTGCTGGGCAAGCTCACGCAGTTCCTCGGCAAACGGGTGAAGAAGCTCTCGACCACCGCGCGCCCGGCCTTCACGACAAAGGAGGCGATGGACGTCTACATCGCCCTCTTGCGCTC
The DNA here is from genome assembly GCA_945889445.1 of Rhizobium sp. Q54. Lineage (GTDB taxonomy): Bacteria > Pseudomonadota > Alphaproteobacteria > Rhizobiales > Aestuariivirgaceae > Aestuariivirga. Next base: position 9,729 of record CAMDBX010000042.1, on the reverse strand, counting down.
AGCCACCAGCCGCCGCCAATCGGATGCAGAATTCGCGGCCAATTCCGCCAAGGTGGCAGCCGCAGACCCGCGCGACGACAGCTACCTCACCAAGATGCTGCGCGCCTATGTGCTGCCGCACCGCGACTGGCTCCGCTACAACGAGCGCCGCCACCAGATGCGGCTGCTGTGGGACCAGTTCTTCGACGACTGGGACGTGATGATCTGCCCTGCCGCGGCGTCTGCCGCCTTCCCGCACGACCACGTGGGCGAGCGCCACGAGCGCAAGATCACGGTGAACGGCAAGCGCGTGCCAACCACCGACCAGTTGTTCTGGGCCGGCTATCCCGGTTGCTTCCTGCTGCCCTCCACGGTGGCGCCGATGGGCCTGACGCCGCAAGGCCTGCCGGCGGGCGTGCAGATCATCACCCGGCAATATGCCGATTACACCGCGATCCGCTTTGCCGAACTGCTTGAGAAGGAGTACGGCGGCTTCGTTCCGCCGCCCGGTTACTGAGCGCTGGCGAGGAAGAACGCCGCCTCGCGGGCCCAGACCTGCGGATCGCCGATCATGTCGTGGCCGGTGCGCGGGATAATCACCATCTGCTTCGGCTCATTCGCCATGTCGAAAAGGGTGCGCCCCTGCGCCACGGGAACCACCCGGTCGGCATCGCCATGCTGGATCAGAAGCGGCACCTTGATCTGGCTGATGTAATCGCGTGAGCGGAACTGGTCCTTCATCAGCCAGCGTACGGGCAGCCACCAGTAAACATCGGCAGCGACATCCACCGTGGCGGTGTAGGGCGCCTCGAGGGCGATGGCCGCAACCGGCCGCTGTGCGGCAAGCTGGATGGCAACACCGGTTCCCAGCGATTCACCCAGCAGCATGATGCTGTCCGCCGCAACGCCCTTGCTGCGCAGCACGTCATAGGCGGTGAGTGCATCGGTGACGAGACCCTGCTCGGAGATCGTTCCCGTGCTTGCGCCGTAACCGCGATAGGACACGAACATCACGCCCAGGCCCTGCGCCTGAAAGAAGGCGAAGCGCTCGTGGCGGCCCGCGATCTCGCCGCCATTGCCATGGAAGAACAGCACGGTGGGCTTGCCCGGCTGGGCCGGCGCATACCACAGCACAATGGTTTCGCCATCGGGTGTCGGCACGCGCTCCTCGGTGACACCGGAAAGGCCGAGGGCTTGCGGCGATGTTCCCGTGCGGGCCGGGAAATACTGGAGGCTGCGCTGCTGCAGATACATGAAGGCAACAATGCCGAGATAGAGAACGATGATGATGAGAAGCACGCTGCGCAGCAAGGCCATCACGCCTATTTCAGCCGTGCGGGCGTGGCCGTGTCGCGTGTCCAGCACCACACGGCGAGCAGCGGCGTGGCGTTGGTGATGGTGGCATGCAGCGCCATGGACGGATGCCAGACGGTCTCGCCCGGTGCCTTCACGACGAAGGGCTTGCCGTCACGACTCCAGAAACTCTCCGAGGTCAGCGGCCAGTAGAGTTCCGGTGCCGGGTGATAGTGATCCGGATAATGACGGTCCGGCCCCAGCATGAGGAGGCCGAGCAGCATGTCGTCGCCAGCGAAGAAGCCATTGGGACCGATGATCTCCGCCCAGCCATAGTTTGCGCTGAAGCCCTCGCCGAGGATGCGGTCGGAGTAGGTCGGGGACTGCATCCACTTCAGGTCACCATCCACCGCGGCAATGGCCGCGGCGAGAGCCGGGTCGAGCAGCATGACCTCGCCGATGCAGTGTGGCAGGTGGGCGAGGACCGGCAGGTTGCACGGCTCCGGCGTGCGCTGGGCCTCGGTACCCAGATCCTGCTCCGACAACCGTGCCAGCACCTCCGAAACGCCCTCGCCTGAGCGTGCCGAAAGCCCGCGCAAAATCGCGCGCACCAACTGCCCTGCGTTGTCATGAAGCTCGTTGCTCACGCAGGCGTTCTACCACGTGGCGCGAAATAGACAATTCGCATCAACGAAGGTTGAGGAAGCGTTCCGCCAGCATCAGCAGGTCATCGGCATCCGGATAGTGCAACGTCGAATTGCGCATCGGCGCGTTGGCGGGTGCGGCCATCTGCTGCGCCAGCGCCGCGGGCGTGACGCCTGGAAGGTTTGTCGCCAGGTCAACGCCGCTGGCGCGCACCAGCCGGTCATAGGCCGCCACCGGGTCCTCGGCACCCATCGCTGCAGCGACCCGGGCAAAGCCGGCGCGGTTCCCCTCCGCCACCCAGTCGATGGTGGCGCGCATGGCGAGGCCGGTGGCACGGCCATGTGCAATGGGCGCCAGATTGGCGACAGCGTGCGAGATGTTGTGGGCGAGTGCGGTTCCGCAATTGTCGATGCCGATGCCGCCATAACAGGAGGCGAGCAGCATGGCGCCGCGCGCCGCGATGTCATCAGGGTGGGTCACCGCGCGTTGGAGATTGGCAGCGATCAGGCTGATGGCCTTGAGGCAGTAGAGGTCGTTGCCGGGGTTCGCCTGCTTGTTGGTGGCAGCCTCGATGGCGTGCACCAGCGCATCGAGGCCGGTTCCCCCCGTCACGGCGGGCGGCACGGCCACGGTAAGCTCCGGGTCGAGGATCGCTGCATCCGGCTTAAGCTCCTCGCCCCAGGCCCACACCTTCACCTTGTTCGCATCAGCATAGACGGAAACGCGCGTCACTTCGGAGCCGGTGCCCGCCGTGGTGGGCACGGCGATGATGGGCAGGCGGTTCTTCGGCAGCGGCGTGGCGCACAAGGCATAGGCGGAAGCGGCAAGGCCGGATACCGCGCAGCAGGCAGCGAGCTTCGCCGTATCCAGCGCTGAACCGCCGCCAAGGCCCACAACCAAGCGGGCACCGTGCCGTCGTGCCAGCGCTGCCGCCGCATCGATATCCGCTTCTCCGGGCTCGCCCGTGAAACCGTCGTAAACATGGGCCTCAAATCCGGCACGCGCCAGCACCTCGACTGCAAGGCCGGTAATGCCCAAGGTCTTCAGGGCCGGATCGGCGACCAACAGCAGCGTTGCGCCGCTGCCGCCGCGCGCCTCGGCCAGGGGCACGATGTCGGCAAGGCGGCCAGCACCAAAGCGGATTTCGGGAACAGCACTGAGAACGAAACTGGTCATGCGGCACTCACTTTGAAGGGCTCAGGTGATGCCCGGCCCGGTAATCTCCCGCAGCAGCTTGCGGAGTATGGCCTCGCCGTATGCTTCATAATCATTGGCGGGAATCACGAAATGCCCGGGCCCACCCGCCACGTTGCCTTCGACATAGGTGTCGAGTGTCGGCCACTCGTTGAGGATCGTGAGGCCATTGATGGTGATGCCCTGCGCCAGCACGCGATCGCGCACCGGCGCCACGGGCGGGCCGCTGTTGTTGCGCCCGTCGGTGGACACATCGATGACCTTGCGCTCGGCGCTGGGGGCAGCCGCGAACAGCGAAGCGGAAAAGATGAGCGCCGCCGACAGCGAGGTGCCGCCCTCGGTGAGTTCGCGCGCCTGCCGCATCAGCACCTGGCCAAGCTCATCGGCATCGGCGCTGCCGGTAACCAGCGTCCACGGCAGCGCGATCATCTGGTTGCGTTCGTCCGACCACTGAACAACTGCTACCGCTATGCGCTGGCGCGCGCCCTGGGCGATGGCGGCCTTCACCTCATCGGTCATGAAGGCCCGGCCGATACCTTCCATCTGCAGAGCGAACTCGCGGGAGTCGACGCTGAACGAGCAGTCGATGGCGAGCACCAGTGCCAGGTCAACCTCGTGGTCCTGAGCGCGGCCCGCCGGCAGCGGCAGCAGCAGGCAGAAGGACACGATGAGGCCAGCGATCCAGCACGCGACCTTCCGGAACCCGCGGCTGGCTGCCATCACCTCACCTCAGTGCCGGAACTCGGCGTAGTCGAGCGCGCGGCAATCCGCCGCCTTCCATCCCACCTTCACCTCACGGCCCTCGGCCACGTCGGTGGTGGCACCCTTGTTGGGCACCTTGACGATGAAGTTGTCGTCTCCCGCCACTTCGAGGCGGGCGCGGATATGATCACCCAGATAGATCAGCTCGGCGATGCGGCCCGGCAGGATGACGTCCGCCGTCTGGGCAGTCGGATTGATCTCGACGCGCTCTGGGCGGATCGACAGCAGGGTGCGGCCGCCCTTCTCGCGCGGGCCAATGGCCAGCGCCTTCACCAACTCACCCGTCTCGAGCTTGACCGAAGCGACGTTGTTGGAGTCGATCTCCGCGACAGTGCCCTTGAGCTTGTTGTTCTCGCCAATGAACTGCGCCACGAAGGAATTGACCGGGCGCTCATAGAGTTCGGCGGGGGTGGAGAGCTGCTGCACGATGCCGTCGTTGAACACCGCGATGCGGTTCGACATGGTGAGAGCTTCCGACTGGTCATGGGTCACATAGACCATGGTGACGCCAAGCCGCTCATGGATGTGCTTGATCTCGTATTGCATCTGCTCGCGCAGCTGCTTGTCCAGCGCACCCAGCGGCTCGTCCATCAGCACGAGGTCGGGCTCGAACACCAGGGCGCGCGCAACCGCGATGCGCTGCTGCTGGCCGCCCGAAAGCTGGCCGGGGCGGCGGTTGCCCATCTGCGGCAGCTCCACCATCTTCAGCACCTTGGCAACGCGATCCTCGATCTCAGGCTTCGGCACGTTGCGCACCTGCAGCGGGAATGCAAGATTCTCGTTGATCGACATGTGCGGGAACAGCGCATAGTTCTGGAACACCATGCCGATGCCGCGCTTGTGCGGGGGCACGTTGTTGATCGGCTGGTCCTTCAGGTAGATTTCGCCGTGGGTGGCGGGCTCGAAGCCCGCAAGCATCATGAGGGTGGTGGTCTTGCCGGAACCCGATGGGCCAAGCATGGTCAGGAACTCGCCCTTGGCAATGTCCAGGTTGAGGTTCTTCACGACGAGCGTTTCGCCGTCATAGCTCTTCTGCACATTGACGAAGCGAACCATCGCGTCGCTTGCCGGGTCCTTGGCCATTCCCCTGTTTCCTCACCCTGTAAGTGTTTTATGGCTGCTTGAGAAAATATCATAGGGCGCGGGCCTGAGGATGCAAGTCCCTCCTGCGCCGCGCCCCCTGAAAAGCGGCATGAATTCAGTTCGTGTCTGGCGCGAAATCAGCGCTTCTTCTTGGGCGATTTTTTGGCAGTTGTCTTCTTCTTGGCAGCGCCCGCCTTCACGATCAGGTGCTCAGGCCCATAGGGGAAGGCGGTGATGTTCTTGTTGCCCTTCTCGGTGATCACCAGGATGTCATGCTCGCGATAACCGCCGGCACCCTTCTGGCCTTCGGGGATCATGATCATCGGCTCCATCGAGACGACCATGCCGGGCTCCAGCACGGTGTCGCAATCCTCGCGCAGCTCCAGCCCGCCCTCGCGGCCATAATAGTGGCACAGCACGCCGAAGGAGTGGCCATAGCCGAAGGTGCGGTACTTGAGCAGGTCGTGGCTGGCGTAGATCTCGTTCAGCGCCTTGGCGACGTCGGAGCACTTGGCACCGGGAACCAGCAGCTTCTTGCCCTCGTCATGGACGTGGCAGTTGATCTCCCACAGGCGGGTGTGCTCCTTCGAGGCCTGCTCGGCGAACAGCGTGCGCTCGAGCGCCACGTAGTAGCCCGCAACCATCGGGAAGCAGTTGAGGCTCAGGATGTCACCCTTCTTGATCTTGCGCGAGGTGACGGGGTTGTGCGCACCATCGGTGTTCACGCCCGACTGGAACCACGTCCAGGTGTCGAGAAGCTCGCCCTGCGGCCACACCTTGGCGATTTCGCGCACCATGGCCTGGGTGGAGTGAAGGGCAACTTCATGCTCCGGCACGCCCACGGCGATGGCCTCGACGCAGGCAGCACCACCAATGTCGGCGATGCGCGTCATCTTGGTGATGTGCTTGATCTCTTCCGCGCTCTTGATCATGCGAAGCCGCATCGAGGGTGCGGCCACGTCGACGAACTCGACGCCGGGGAAGGCGTCTTCCAGCTGCTTGCGGAAATCGAGGTTCACATGGTCGAACTCGATGCCGATGCGCCTGGCGCCCTTCATCAAGGCCTTGGCGGCGATGAAGTAGTTGTCCTTCGACCAGTCGGTGTAGGTCACGTTGTCGCCGAAGGTGCGGCGCGCCGGCTGGCCGCCGTCGATGGCCGCCGTTACCGAGGTCGTCTTGTTCGGCGTGATGACCAGGCCATACTTGCGGCCGAAGTAGCAGTAGAGGAAGTCCGCGAGGTAGTTGATGTTGTGGTAGCTGGTGAAAAGGCAGGCGTCGACCTTGGCCTTTTTCATCCAGCCGCGGATGCCGTCCTGGCGGCGCTTCATCTCGGCGTCCGAGAAGGTCGGCTTCGGCTTCTTGCCGTTGTTGCGATAGTCGACGACCGCAGGGCGAGCGAGGTTCATGAGGGGCGTTTCTCCGGGGGGTTAATTCTGCGGAATAAGTTCCCCGGATAAGGCCTTGTGTCAAAAGATGATCCCTCACATAATCTATGAGAAATTCTCATGGAGCCTGTGCCGGTGTCCCGCCTGCCGTCCCTCAACGCCTTGCGCTGCTTCGAGGCCGCCGCCCGCTCCGGCTCCTTTTCCAAGGCCGCGGAGGAGCTGAACGTCACCCAGTCCGCCGTCAGCCATCAGGTCCGGCAGCTCGAGCAGTGGTTCGGCCTGTCGCTGTTCGACCGGCTCGGCCGCAACACCATGCCCACCCAGAAGGGCCAGGAGCTCGCCCGGTCGCTGGCCGAGGCCTTCGACATCATGGCAGCCGCCTGCCGCCGGCTGCAGCACAGCGAGCAGGGCCCGGCCATGACCATCGCGGCGCTCCCCTCCTTCGCCACCATCTGGCTGATCCCCAAGCTGTCGCAATTCTTCGCGGAACACCCGGAAGTCTCGGTCAAGGTCGTCTATGCCTTCGCCGATCACAAGATCGACTTCGACGAGGTGGATATCGCCGTGTTGTGGGGCCCGGGCGAGTGGGAGGGCTGCCGCTCGACCCGGCTGCTGCCCGGCAGCACCGTGCCGATCTGCAACCCCATCTATCTCGACAAGGAAGGCCCATTCGACGTGCCGCAGGCCATCCTCGGCAAGCCGCTGCTGCATGACACCGACCGGCTGGACTGGCAGAACTGGATGCGCCACGCGGGCCTGAAGCACGCCGGTCCCTCGCCCGGCCCCATCTTCCAGGACTTCAACCTGCTGCGCGCGTCGGCCCTCGCCGGACAGGGCATCGCATTGTGCCCCAAGAGCCTGATCGCCGACGATCTCGCCTCGGGCCGCCTCGTTCAGCTCTTCGACATCGACATCAAGCACGACTACGCCTACTCGATCATCGAACCCGCCTCCGGCATCGCCCGGCGCACCGACGCGCTGGACACCTTCAAGGACTGGCTGCTGTCAACGGCAAAGGGGCGGTAAAGGTCTTCTCCCGCTTCTTCAGCGGGAGAAGAAGGGACCCGTTGCGGAACGCAACGGGGAGATGAGGGGATGTAGCTACGTCCTGACGTTCGGAGCCTGACGCCCCTCACCTCCCCCAACGTTGTTGGGGCCCCTTCCTCTCCCGCAGAGCGGGAGAGGACGATCGGGCACATCCTGCAACATTGCACATACCCCGCCTGCCCACCCGGCATTGGCCATCTCGCGCTTTTCCCGCTAGGCACTCCCCATGGCCGCCGCCGATGTCACCTCGCCCCGCCTCCAGACCACTACCTATGCCGTGCTCTTCGCGGTCACGGCGGGGCACCTGATCAATGACACGCTGCAGGCGCTGCTGCTGTCGATCTACCCGCTGCTGCGCGACCTGCATAACCTCAGCTTTGCCCAGGTGGGCTTCATCACCCTGGCCTTCCAGGCCACCGCTTCCGTGCTGCAGCCGCTGATCGGGCACTATACCGACAAGAAGCCCTTCCCCTATTCGCTGCCCGTGGCGCCTGCACTGTCGCTGATCGGCCTCGTGGTCGTCGGCCTCGCCCACAGCTATGGCATGATCCTCGTCGGCGCCACGCTGATCGGGCTCGGCTCGTCGATCTTCCATCCGGAGGCCTCGCGGCTGGCGCGGCTGTCATCCGGCGGGCGCTTTGGCTTTGCGCAGTCGCTGTTCCAGGTGGGCGGCAATTTCGGCACCTCCATAGGTCCGCTGCTCGCCGCCTTCTTCGTGGTGCCGCATGGGCAAGGCAGTGTGGCCTGGCTGGCGTTGCTCGCGCTGTTCTCCATCGCCGTGCTGAGCTACGCCGCCAAGTGGTATGCCCACCATCTCTCGCCCAAGGGCGGTCCGAAGCGGGCGCATGTCATTCCGCCCAATCCGCTGCCGCGGCGCATGATCGTCACTTCGCTGGTGGTGCTGCTGTGCCTGATGTTCTCGAAGTTCCTCTACACGTCCAGCATGTCGAGCTTCTACACCTTCTACCTCATCGACACCTTCGGCCTCAGCCCCAAGGAAGCGCAGATCGACCTGTTCATCTACCTCGCGGCCTTCGCGGCGGGAACCCTGCTGGGCGGGCCCATCGGCGACAGGATCGGCCGCAAGGCGGTCATCTGGTTCTCGGTGCTGGGGGCTCTCCCCTTCACCCTGGCTCTGCCCTATGCCAATCATTTCTGGACGGTGGTGCTGTCCATTCCCATCGGCTTCATCCTGGCCTCCGCCTTCTCGGCCATGCTGGTCTATGCGCAGGAGTTGATGCCGGGGCGGGTGGGCATGATCTCAGGCCTGTTCTTCGGCGTGGCCTTCGGCATCGCGGCGGCGGGTGCCGCCCTGCTCGGCATGGTGGCGGACGCAACGTCCATCGGCTTCGTCTTCCACATCTGCTCCTTCCTGCCGGCGATCGGCCTGCTGGCCATGTTCCTGCCCAACCGGAAGCAGCTTGCAGCGGCCCAAGGTGCTGGTTGACCTTTCCGATGTATATGCCCAAATATAACGCACCATGACCGCGCAGAGCCCCTTGATCGACCCGTTCGGACGCCACGTCAGCTACCTGCGGGTGTCGGTGACGGACCGCTGCGACTTCCGCTGCGTCTACTGCATGGCGGAGGACATGACCTTCCTGCCCAAGCGTGACCTGCTCTCGCTCGAGGAGCTGGACCGGCTTTGCACGGCCTTCATCGACAAGGGCGTGAAGAAGATCCGCCTCACGGGCGGCGAACCGCTGGTGCGCAAGGGCATCATGACGCTGGTCGAAGGCCTCGGCCGCCATCTGAAGTCCGGCGCGCTGGAGGAGCTGACGCTGACCACCAACGGCTCGCAGCTCGCCCGCTTCGCGGATGAGCTCGCCTCCCATGGCGTCAGGCGCATCAATGTCTCGGTCGACACGCTGGACGAGGCGAAGTTTCGCCAGATCACCCGCTGGGGCGACCTGCCCAAGGTGAAGGAAGGCCTCAAGGCCGCGCAGAAGGCGGGCCTCCAGATCAAGATCAACGCCGTGGCGCTGAAAGGCGTCAACGACACCGAAATCCCCGAGATGCTGCGCTGGGCCGGAGGCGAGGGCATGGACCTCACCCTGATCGAGACCATGCCGCTGGGCGACATCGACGGCGACCGAACGGACCAGTACCTGCCGCTCTCCGTGGTCCGCGCCAATCTCATGGACCAGTTCACGCTGGAAGACATCCCCTACAAGACCGGCGGCCCCGCCCGCTACGTGAAGGTGAAGGAGACGGGCGGTCGCCTCGGCTTCATCACGCCCTTGACCCATAATTTCTGCGAGAGCTGCAACCGCGTCCGCCTCACCTGCACCGGCACGCTCTACATGTGCCTGGGCCAGGAAGATGCCGCCGACCTGCGCGC
>CAMDBX010000041.1 GCA_945889445.1 Rhizobium sp. Q54 | reverse complement strand
AGGCCGCCAAGGCGGCCGAGGCCGACCAGATCCTCGGCGTTGCCACCGCGCGCCTCGACAAGGCACTGGACCGCGGCCAGTGCGGCATGTGGGACTGGGACGTGAGCCGCGGCATCATCTTCTGGTCGCGCTCGATGTTCGACATGCTGGGCATGCCGGTGAAGGGCGACTACCTGAGCTTCGCCGAAATGGCGAACCGCATCCATCAGAGCGACACGCAGCTCGAGGAATCGGTGGAGCAGCTGCTCGACGGGCAGATCACCTCCTTCGACCAGGAATTCCGCATGCGCCACCAGGACGGCCACTATGTGTGGCTGCGGGCGCGCGTGGCGCTGGCGCCGGGAGAGGCCGAAGGCCACCCGCACCTGATGGGCATCGTGTTCGACATCAGCCAGCAGAAACTGGCCGACAAGCTGAACAAGGAAGCCGAACTCCGCCTGATGGATGCGATCGAGAACATCTCGGAGGCCTTCGTGCTGTGGGACGCCGACAACCGGCTGGTGCTGTGCAATTCCAAGTACCAGCAGTTCCACTCGCTGCCGGCCGCGGTTTGCGTGCCGGGCACGCCTTACGAGGATGTGGTGCGCTCCGCCAAGGAGCCCGCCATCACCAAGCGCACGGGCATTCGCGGCGAGGGCGGCGGCGAGGGCCGCTCCTTCGAGGTGCAGCTCGCCGACCGCCGCTGGCTGCAGATCAACGAGCGCCGCACCAAGGATGGCGGCTTCGTGTCAGTCGGCACCGACATCACCGCGCTGAAGCTGCAGGAAGAGCGGCTGCGCATGTCCGAGCGCGAACTGATGATGACGGTGCGCGACCTGCAGAAGGAACGCCTGCTTGCCGACCAGCAGGCCCAGCGCCTGGCCGACCTTGCCGACAAATATGCCCGCGAGAAGACGAGGGCCGAGGCGGCGAACCGCTCCAAGTCCGAGTTCCTCGCCAACATGTCCCACGAGCTGAGGACACCGCTCAACGCCATCATCGGCTTCTCCGAGGTGATGCTGTCGCAGATGTTCGGGCCGATGGGGTCCGACAAATATGCCGAATACTCGCGCGACATTCACCGCAGCGGCCAGTTCCTGCTCGATGTCATCAACGACATTCTCGACATGTCGAAGATCGAGGCCGGCCGCATGTCGCTCGAGTGCGAGACGCTGCAGGTCGATGCAGCACTCGACGAGGTGATGCGGCTCATCACGCCGCGCGCCTTCGAGGGCGGCGTCAGCGTGGAGCGCCAGGTGCCGCAGGGCTTCACGCTGTGGGCCGACCGCCGGGCCTTCAAGCAGGTGCTGATCAACCTTCTGTCCAACGCCGTGAAGTTCACGCCGGAGGGCGGCCGCATCACCGTTTCGGCGCTGGCCTCCAACGGCGTGATGGCGATTGCCATTCGCGATACCGGCATCGGCATTCCGGCGCGCGACATCGAGAAGCTGGGCCGGCCCTTCGAGCAGGTGGAGAACCAGTTCACCAAGTCGCGCGGCGGGTCAGGCCTCGGGCTTGCGATTTCCAAGTCCTTCGTCGAACTCCACGGCGGCACGCTCACCATCCGCAGCACGGTGGGCCACGGCACCGAAGTCACCGTCACCTTCCCGTTGCGCCAGGCCGCCGCCAAGGTCGCCTGAACTTGCGCCTCATTCCCTTCGACAGCCTCACGCCCGCGCCGTGGAAGAACGGCGGCGGCGTAACCCGGCAGATCGCATGCTTTCCGACCGGCAGCAGCCTTAGTGACTTCGACTGGCGCCTCTCGATGGCAGAGGTGGCGCAGGACGGGCCCTTCTCGTGCTTCGAAGGCGTTGACCGGCGGCTCTGCATCCTTGCGGGCGCAGGGCTCGACCTGCGCCTTGCCGGCGGCACGCAGCGGCTGCGGCAGGGAGAGCACCTCGACTTCAAGGGCGAGGCCGCGGTGTTCGGCGCGCTCGTCGATGGCCCCGTCACCGACTTCAACGTCATGGTCCGGCGGGACCGGATGCGGATGCGGGCGGAGACGCTGCGCATCGGCGGCCCGCAGGAGATCGATCATGGATGGGGCACGGCGGCGCTGTTCGTGCTGGGCGGCGAACTGGCCATGATGGACGGGGTGGCAAGCCGCTTCGACACAGTGCTGCTCGGCGATGCCCGGCCGCTGCGCGTGAGCGGAACGGCCGAGGTGCTGCTCATCGGCTTCGAGGCTTTGGCCTGACCGGCCTGCGGGCCCTATCTCGGGCGCTGCAAAATGTCTAAGCTCCCCGAACCGCTACACAATGAGCCAGGAACCCTCCTCCCATGCCAACGCCGCACACGGTCAAGCCCTGCGAACTGCACCTCACCCTCTCACCTGGGCACGGCGAAGTGGTGCGCAGCTTCGTGCGCGAGGCGGCACTGGCCGAGGCCGTGCCAGCCACCACCGCAAGCCGCATCGCCACGGACGCCGCCGAAGCATGGCAGGCCCTGGCCGAGGCCGGCGCAGGCACGGAGCGGGTGAGCGTCACCGTCGCCCTGCCGCATCATGAGGTGACGGCACGGCTCACCCTGCCGGGGCACTTCCGCTTCGCCTCGACCGTCACGACGCTGGGCAGCCGCCTGCCGCAGAGTGCGGGCATTTCGTGGCGCGAGCGTGGGGTTGACGGCTGGGAGGTGTCGCTGCACCGGAGCCTGTCGGGCGACGCGGGCGTGCCGGTCCTCGCGCCGGTGGCCGCCCCGCCCGTGGCACCTGCCGCAGGGGCTGACGCCATCACCATCGACCTTGCGCAGAAGGCCGACGCACCGGCGATCGCCCGCTGCTTTCTTGCGGTCTATGGCCACGACTACGTGCACCCCGACGTGTTCTCGCCGCGGCGCTACTGGGCGCGGGTGGAGAGCGGCGAACTGATCCCCGTGGTGGCGCGCAACGCGCAGGGAGAGGTGATCGGCCATCTGGCACTCGAGCGCGACGCCGGGGGGCTGGTGGCCGAGCGCGGCGAGGCGGTGGTGCTGCCGACATTTCGCGGCCACCACCTGCTGGAGCGCATGACGGACCGCCTGTCGGAAGAGGCACCGCGCCACGGGCTGCACGGCGTCTATGCCGAGCCACTCACCATCCATACCTTCTCTCAGCGCAACGACGTGCGCGCAGGCATGCCCGTCTGCGCGGTGCTGCTGGGCGCCAACCCCGAGAGCTTCCGGCCGAAGGACATCGCCTGCCCCACGGCGGGCCAGCGCCAGAGCTACCTGCGCACCTTCCGCTTCGTGCAGGCGCCCGCCACGCGCCTGATGCAGGCTGCAGGCCCCTACCAGGAGATGGTGCGGAACATCTACGAACGCCTTGGCGTGAAGGTCGAGATTTCCGCCGTTGCAGAGCCTGCCACGGCGGAGTCTCGGACGGCGCTGAAGGTCAATGACCGGGGCTATGGTGTCATCCGCTTCGAACGGATCGGCAGCAACTGCCCAATCGAACTCGCGCAGGCACTGCGCGACATCCGCTCACTGGGTGCGTGCTCGGTGCAGCTCTCCGCCAGGCTGGACGACCCGGGGCTTCCACGCCTGATCGAGGCGGCGCGCGCCCTGGAGTTCTTCTTCTGCGGCCTGGGACCCGGATTTGCCGACGGCCAGGACCTGCTGCTGATGCAGCTGCTGACGGAGCCGCTGGACACCGCGAAGCTGCAGCTCTTCACCGACGAAGCCCGGCAAATGGTGGCATTCATCGACAAGGACCGCGCAGTCAACGCTGCCGTCTAGTGCTCAGGGATTGCCTGGCTTTTCGCCATCAGGCTTGTCGCGCCCGCGCTGCTCGCGGTTGCGCAGGTGCTGGGCCATCAGCCTGCGTTCTTCGGGGCTGAGCTGGCCGAAGACGGCCATGGCCGCTTCGCCGCCGGTGACGAACAGGGCCTCGCTCCTTGCCGTGAAGTCTGCGACGGCGGCCTTGACGCGCGCCGGGTCATAGGGTTCGGCCTCCAGCGCGTCGGCAAGTTCGAGCACCTGCGCCTTGACCGCGCGGCGGCCATCGCGGATCACCTTGTCCTGCGCCCTGAAGATGTCGAGCAGTTCCATGCGGCGGGCGCGGTCGAGATCGCGGAAGAAGTAACGCGGGATGAGCTGGGTCTGGGTCAGGCGCATGTAGCGCTCCCCCTGCCCGGCGCCCGCATACCAGCGCGCCGCGACCGCACCGGCGACCAGCAGGTTGACGGCCAGCGAGGCGATCAACGCCACCACCAGCCAGTTGACAGGCTTGCGCACAGCCCCAGGCGTGGTCTGGCTCATGTGGTGCCTGCCTCGGCATAGGCATCGCCCACGCCACCCAGATCATCCACTTCACCGTCATCGTTCAGGGCGACGCCGCCGGTGATGGCGCTGGGCATGATGAAGTCCATCTTGCCGTTGGCGCCAAGCCACACGCCCAGCGCCAGCGAGGCGGCAAGCGGCACCGCCGTGGCAAAGCGCCAGAAGCCGGCCTTGCGGGCAGGGCGGGTGGTGAAGGCAACGACCTTCGCTGCCTGCGGCTCTGCCGCGATGCGTGCCATCAGCCTGTCCATCGCCGCACCGGGAATGTCCGGCGTCGAAGCCAGCGCCAGCACGGCGCGGGTCTCGCGATCCTCAGAACGATTGTTGACGTGTTCCATGTCGGTTTCTCACTGCCCCGTTTCAGCCAGGCCGCCGAGCAGCTCGCGCCACTCGGCCGACAGGCTGTCCTTCAAGCCCCGCCGCGCCCGCGCGAGGAGGGATTCGAGCGCATCGACGCTCACCTCCAGCACGGCCGCAGCCTCGATATTGTTCAGCCCCTCGAAATACACAAGCGACAGGGCCAGCCGCTGCCGCTCCGGCAACGCCGCGATGCGGGCGTCCACCAGACGGGCCGCCTGCGCCCGGTCGAGCGGCGCATCGGGCCGGGCCTGCGGATCCTCGACCTCCGGCGCATCGTCCAGCGCGCCAGACCGCGGCTTGCGGCTGCGGTCGATCACCGCATTGGCGGCAACCCGCATGAGCCAGCCCTTCAAGGCGCCTGCCTCGCGCACCTGGGAAGGATTTTTCCACAGCTTGACGAAGGCCTCCTGGGCCATGTCCTCGGCATCCGCCGCGCCGTTGGTCATCCGCCATGCCAGCCGGTAGACCGGCTGGTAGTGGCGGCTGGCAATCTCGGCGAAGGCCGCGTGGGAGCCCGCGGCGGCGGCCTTGAGCAGGCCGGCATCCGTCATCTGCCGGAAGGCCGATGGCTCTGTCGTCAAGATGTCGGTCCGGACCTTTCGTCAGTTGGCCTGTTCTCCGGTAGGCGTAGCGGGTTTCCGGAGCTTGGCAAGACGATAGCTCTTCGCCTCGTCCAGCGTCACCCCGCCATCGCGGTCGGCATCCGCGGCGGCGATCAGCCGGTCCACCGAGGCATCAAGCTCGGCCCGCGAAATGGCGCCGTCCTTGTTGGTGTCGAGATCGGCGAGGATGCGGTCACGCCGGCGCTCCATGGCCTTTTGCAGGGATGCCTCGATCTCAGCGGCGCTGACGGCGCCGTTGCGGTCGGTGTCCACCCGGTCAAAGCGCTTCTCGGCACGGGGCGTGATCTCCGTCGCGGTGACCTTGCCGTTGGAATCGACATCGACCTTGGTGAAGGCCTTGGGGCTTTTGGGCAGGTATGGCTCCATGGCGAAGGCCGTTGCGGGCACCACGGTCATGGCACCGAAAAGGGCGAAAGCAAGGGTCAGTCGGGTCATTGATCGTTCCTCCTGTTGGCTGTCCTGAACCCAAGACGCGGGGGAAACCGGATTCCGTCGCGAAAAAATCAGGACACCGGGCCGATCAGCCGGTCGAAGATCGAGGCCACCTCGCCCTGGGCCTCCGCCAGCAGGGCCTCGGCCGTGGCGATATCCGGCGTAACCGCCGTATTGGCCACCAGCAGGTTGAGGGCGGGCAACGCCCTGGCCGGGTCATAGGGCCCGTCGAGGCAGAGCCTGAGCATCTGGGTGAGGCGGTGGTAGAGCAGCCCCGCCCGCTTCAGCGCCGCATGGTCGCCATCCGACAGCAATCCCGCCGCGTGGAGTTTCTGCAGCGCGGCCAGCGTGTTGGTGTCCAGCACCTGCGGATGGTCATGGGCGTGGATCAGCTGCAGGGTCTGGGCGATGAACTCGAGCTCGACGAGGCCGCCCCGCGCCCGCTTCACATCCCACACGCCGCCGGTGCCCTGCTCCTTCAGCATGAGCTTGCGCATGTCGACCACGTCTTCGCGCACCCTGGCGGCATCACGCGGTTCGCGGAGTGCCCCGTGGATGTGACGGGTGAGCTCGTTCATCAGGCCCGGATCGCCGCAGACGGGGCGCGCCCGCGTGAGCGCCAGCTTCTCCCAGGTCCAGGCGGAATCGCGGTGGTAGCTCTCGAAGCTGGCGAGGCTGGCCGCCACCGGGCCCTTGCTGCCCGAGGGGCGGAGCCGCATGTCCACTTCATAGAGCACGCCCTCCGCCGTGGGCGCAGAGACCGCCGCGATCAGCCGCTGCGACACGCGCGCATAATACTGGTTGAGGCTGAGGGGCTTCGCCCCCTCGCTCATCTCGGCCCCTTCGGCGGCATCATAGACGATGATGAGGTCGAGGTCGGAGCCTGCCGTCATCTCATGCCCGCCGAGCTTGCCCATGGCGATCACCGCGCTGCGCCCGCCGGCCACGTGGCCGTTGCGGCGCACTGCATCCTCCGTCACCGCGCGATGCAGGCGGCCGAGCAGCAGGCCTGCGAGTTGCGAGAAGGCAAGGCCGGTTTCGGCTGCACCCGCCGTCTCCGACAGCACGCGCACGCCGATGCGGAAGGCCTGCTCCTTGCCGACAATGCGGGCACGGTCTGCCACCTCGTCGGTTTCCACGCCGTCGGGCATGGCGGCGGCGATGAGCTGCGCCATCTCCGCCTCGGAGGGAAGCGAGGTGAAGAAGCCGGGGTCGAGCACCGCATCCAGCACCTTGGGGCGGCGGCTCAATTGCTCGGCGAGGCGCGGCGCGCTGCCGAGGATGGTGGCCAGCAGATCGAGCAGCCGGGGGTTGGCCTTCAAGAGCGAGAACAGCTGCACGCCGGCGGGAAGCCCGCTCAGGAACTTGTCGAAGGCGAGGAAGGCCAGGTCCGCATCGCCCATGCCCGCCAGTGCGGTGAGCAACTTGGGCATCAGCTCGGTCAGCAATTCGCGCGCCTTGGCGCTGCGGGTGGCGGCGTAGCGGCCGAAGTGCCAGCCGCGAATGCTGGCCGAGACTTCCGACGGGCTGCGATAGCCCATGCGCACCAGCGTCTCCGTGGTCTCGGGATCATCCTCGCCGCCGGTGAAGACCAGGCTGCCGCCCGCCGTGCCCAGCTCTTCGGCGGTTTCGAACAGGCGCGAATAATGGCCCTGCACGCATTCCAGCACGCGGCGCACCTCAGCATCGAAACTGGCGCCGTCGGTGAAGCCGCAGAAGCGCGCCATCGCCTCGAAGGCGGGGTCTTCCGCGGGCAGCATGTGGGTCTGCTCGTCATTCACCATCTGCACGCGGTGCTCGATGGTACGGAGGAAACGATAGGCGGAGGTGAGCTCGGCTGCTGCCTCCCGCGTGATCCACTGCGCCTCCGCCAGCGCCTCCAACATGGCGATGGTGCTCCGCCCACGGAGCTTCGGGTTGCGGCCACCGGCGATCAGCTGCTGGGTTTGCACGAAGAACTCGATCTCGCGGATGCCGCCGCGCCCGAGCTTCAGATTGTGGCCCCTGACCTTCACCTCGCCATGGCCCTTCACGGCGTGGATCTGCCGCTTCATCGACTGCACGTCGGCAATCGCCGCGAAGTCGAGATACTTGCGCCAGATATAGGGTTTCAGCCGGTCGAGGAACTCTTCGCCCAGTGCAATGTCCCCGGCGGCGGCGCGCGCCTTGATCATGGCGGCGCGCTCCCAGTTCTGGCCCTGGTTCTCGTAATAGATGGCAGCGGCCTCGACCGAGATCGCAACCTGCGTGGCGCGCGGATCGGGGCGCAGGCGCAGGTCGGTGCGGAAGACGTAACCGTCCTCGGTCACGTCCTGCATGATCTGCACGAGGCGGCGGGTGAAGCGCACGAAGAAGGTGGCCGCCTCATGCGGGTCACCCAGCAGCGGGGTGAAGGCGTCGTAAAGGACGATGAGGTCGATGTCGCTCGAGTAGTTCAGCTCCTCGGCACCCTGCTTGCCCATGGCGAGCGCCACATAGCCGCAGGATGCCTGCGCATCGGCAGCATTCGCCAGCGTCACCTTGCCCTGCCGCGCATAGTCAGCGAGCAGCCACGCGATGGAAGCACCCAGTGCTGCATCGGCGAAGTGGGTGAGGGCCGCCGTCACCTGCTCCACGCTCCAGCGGCGGGACAGATCCGCCACCGCGATGAGCAGCGCCACCCGCTTCTTTGCCTGCCGGAGCATGGCCATCACCTCGGCCTGCGACAGGGCGGGGTCGACGCGCCGGACGCCGTCCAGCTGCTCCGCCAGCAGGAGGTCCGCATCCTGCGCGAACACCCGACCCGCATAGACCGGATCGCGCAGCATCAACTGCCGAAGGAAGGGCGAAGCGCCGGCAATGTTCTCCGCCAAAGCCACCGCCACGGCCGGAATGGCGCCAGGCGGCATTTCGGAGCGGAACAGCGCAACGGCGCCTTGGTCGAGGGCGGGCTGGGGAGGATTCAGAAGCATGCCGAGGTTCTAGTGCAACTCGGGAGGAAGGGGAAATGGGGCGGTTGTCCATCACCAGCCCGCCAACTGACAGGCCCACCCCCAAGAGGAAGGGCTAGCCTATTTTCTGAACAGGTGATCGAACTGCGTGAATTCCATATCCTTGAGATCACTCAGATCAGGATGCTCGGCATGGACAACCGAGGGCACTTCCCTGTCAATCTGCCAGATTGATGCGCCCGGAGCCTTGTGAATTTCCTGCAATGCAGGATCACCCTTCCAGTCAAGTGCCAAAGCCGAAATCGCATTGAGCTCCTTGATTGCGTTGAGGGCCCGAAGCTGAATGTTAAGTGCCTCTTCCTGTGTCACCCTGTCCTCTAAACATTCCAACCGAGCTCCCCGTCAAGGCCGTAGACGTAATGCACCATGCTCGCCGAGCCGCCCGGGGCGTTGGTGGAGCGCTGCACCATCTGCTCCAGGGAGTTATAACGACAGGACGACATCTACATGCCAGCGGACGTGCAGCATCACTAATCAGGAAGAGTACCATAAACGGTGAAGCGCAAGGGAAGACCATAAGCGCTAAGGGAACTCAGTTGAGAAACGCTCAACTCTTCCTCGCAAGCGATGCTTCCCTCGTTTGAGAGCATCGATATGAATATCTCGATGACACCTTCCTCGGCTGCAGGAACTTGAGCAGGGATGTTGTCACGAGAAGTAAGTGCGGCAATGAACTGGTTCACAAGTAGTTCAACGCCAGAACCTTTGACCTTGTAACCCCAGACACCGATCTTTTGAACAGCGCTCTTCCCCTGCCAGTGGCGCGATTCACCCCTCCGGGCGGCAACTTCAGGCGTCAGAGCCAGCCTCTCCGTCACAAGCTCAGGATCAAGGTCGTGTCCGTAAATGAAAAGGCTGACTTCAACTCTTGTATTCTGATCGCTCATCCTGCCGACCCGCCATCCGAATTAACAATGATGTTACCGTCTCGATTTGCGACGTCCTTTCTTCAAGTTCAATCTACGACGCCACATTGAGTCAATATTTTTGTTCGACAAAGTCTGAGGGCATCTTCAGGAGTGGAGGCCGTGACTTCAAGACCGTCGAACATGTCATCCAACACAAGGCACGTGTGGTCAAACATTTCACCACGAGCAACCGCGTTGAGGGGCAGGAGCCGGAATGTCTCATAACGCCACACGCGAGCTCGGAATTTTGGCTGTTCAGCGCGACTGCCCTCGAACTCGAAAATCTCCACACGGAAGTTGAGGTTGTCGCCATCACCCGCCTCAACTGAAAACTCAGCCGTTGTGCGCAGGATTGAGATCATGTGTCCCTCAATAGAAATCGCATTTGCAATGTCTTGCATAGCATCCCTTTCGAATGGACTGAGCTGCCTGAAGCTCCTAATGGTTAGACCGGAAGGGGGAACAGCCGCGTGGTCCGGCTATCTGCACTCCTCGTCCCGGCGCTTCTCCGCCGCCAGACGGCGAATCTGCACGTCATCTTCGAAGGTTCGTTCTGCATCGTCGACCATGTGCGAAATCTTCTGGTAGAGGTCGTGGCCCCAGGCGATGGGCACAGCCTTGGGGAAGATGCACCAGCTCTCCAGTCCCTCGTCATCTACCCAATCGCGTTCCTCCCCCTTCGGAATAAATTGGGAGACGTAATCGAGGGCAAGGGTCAATGCGCAGATCCAGTTCATCGACCAGACGGTCCGAACGTTGACCGTGCCGTCCACATCGACCGTTACCCTAGCACCCCAGTCCTGCACCGGCTCCGGCAGGCCAGGCGGTTGCTTGGTCTCGGAAACGGGCTTTGCAATCCGGGCGCGAATGATCCTGCCATCGCGGGCATGGCGAAGATTGATATTGCAGAGCACTTCTGCCTCTGGCTGTGGATCCAATTTCGTCTCCCTCTCATGCGCCCGACTTGGGCGCGATTTCAAACCAGCCCTGTTGTGGCCCTGAACAGGCGTTCCGCCATTGAAATAAAGTCAAATAACAAAGGCACGTCGAAGCAGCCCATCTCCTTCAGTAGTCGACTCCAAGTTCTTGGCTCCTCATGTTAATCTCCAAACTCATTGAAGCAGAAATTCTTCTTTCCGGTTTCGTTGGAAAGCGCGTATCTTCTACACCTCTCACTTCTGGTTCTGTCGACATTGCCGAACCAACGACTGGACAAGCAGAAGCTTTCCCAGTCATCGTCATTCCCTTCGGCGGCTTTTTCGCATTCCTCCTTGGCATGATCGTTAGAAGGATCCATGCACATTGGCGGGACGCCGGACGGTGGCTCATTGCACCCGAGCCCAAAAATTTCACAGAATGAACTGAGCCCCTCCGGATCCACCATCATCATCGGGCTTGCCCCGGCGTAGCCATAGACGCTCGGGCCATCCACGAAGCGCAGCGGGTCGGGTTGGGTGTATCTTCCCGTCGAGGCGTCATAGATGCGGTGCCAGTTGTAGCTCAAGCCGGATTCGAGGAGGAAGTATTGGCCGGGGAAGCGGAGATTCTGCTCCACCGCGCCGGTGATGCTGACGGGCTGGCCGAAGGGATCATAGGCCGCAGCCCAAACGGTGGCGCGGGACGCGTCCGTCAGCCGCAGAGGGCGGCCGAGGTGGTCGACGTGGACCATCAGCAGCGCGGACGCGGGCGTGTTCACCCCGGTGACGAGGCCCAAGGGCAGCGACGGGGTTTGGGCGCCCTCCTCATTGTCGTTGTCGGCGGCGGGGGAGACATCATCCACCGGGAGCCAGATATAGTCCCGCAGCGTGGCACCCGTGGCGCCGTCCGCCTCCGCCAGAAGTTCGCCATCGAGGCCGTAGACGTAATGCACCTTGCCGGCCGGGCCGCCCGGCGCATTGGTGGAACGCTGCACCATCTGCTCCTGCGCGTTGAAGGCATAGCGCGACGTTTGGGTGGGGCTGGTGCCGGAGCGGGTGACGGCGACGGGGCGGTTGCGGAGATTGTAGGTGAAGCTCAGCGTCTCTCGCCCATTACGCGCCAAGGTGTGGAGAATAGAACGTGGTGGAGAACATCGGTTACTTGTCTTCCTGCCCCGAATGCCCTTCTGACCTCAGCCGGCGGCGCTCTATGCCTTCCACGAATTCCCGTTCTGCTTGATCACTTATCCGCGATATCCGCTCGTAGAGATCATAACCCCAGCTAATCGGAACGAGCTTAGGCAAGATACACCAACTTTCGACACCTTCTTCATCAAGCCACTCACGCTCTTGTCCATCAGGAATTAATCTCCTGATGTAATCAAGAGCTAACAGGAAAGAACCCTGCCAATTGCTCGACCAGACTATCTTCTGATGAAGATTGCCGTCAAAATTTACCACAACCCTACTGCCCCAGTCATGAACTGGTTCGGGCGCGCCTGGTGGATGCGTTACCTCAGAGATTGGCTCGCCAATTTCAGCAAATATACTTTGCCGCCTAGTATTGTTGTGGAGGCTAATCGTACACAGAACACGAAAGCATTTTTCAGTCTCCGTACTCATTGTTACACCAATTCCTCTTTGCGGTTTTCGAGCTATTACTTTCTCGCTGACAGCGAGGTGGCCTAGTCTAGTCGTAGCTTCCAAAGAACGCGCTACCATTGCAGAAAAAACGCCAATCATCATCAGAGCCTTCAGCCGCTTTCTCGCACTCCGCTTTGGCATGATCCTCCGATGGTCCCATGCACATCGGAGGCAGATTAGAAGGAGGATCCACCCAACTCGGTGGAACTTGAAGACCTGTCGGATCCACCCGCATCATCGGGCTCGCCCCGGCGTAGCCATAGACGCTCGGGCCATCCACGAAGCGCAGCGGGTCGGGTTGGGTGTATCTTCCCGTCGAGGCGTCATAGAAGCGGTGCCAGTTGTAGCTCAAGCCGGATTCGAGGAGGAAGTATTGGCCGGGGAAGCGGAGATTCTGCTCCACCGTGCCGGTGATGCTGACGGGCTGGCCGAAGGGATCATAGCTCGCCGCCCAAACGGTGGCGCGGGCCGCGTCCGTCAGCCGCAGCGGGCGGCCCAAATGGTCGGCGTGGACCATCAGCAGCGCGGGCGCGGGCGTGTTCACCCCGGTGACGAGACCCAAGGGCAGCGGCGGGGTTTGGGCGCCCTCCTCATTGTCGTTGTCGGCGGCGGGGGAGACATCATCCACCGGGAGCCAGATATAGTCCCGCAGCGTGGCACCCGTGGCGCCGTCCGCCTCCGCCAGAAGCGCGCCATCCAAACCGTAGACGTAATGCACCGTGCCCGCCGGGCCGCCCGGGGCGTTGGTGGAGCGCTGCACCATCTGCTCCAGCGCGTTGAAGGCATAGCGCGACGTTTGGGTGGGGCTGGTGCCGGAGCGGCTGACGGTGACAGGGCGGTTGCGGAGATTGTAGGTGAAGCTCAGCGTCTCCCGCCCGCGCTGCTCGGTGACGGTGTTGCCCGCGGCGTCATAGGCAAAGCTGCGGGTGGTGATGCCGGCAACGCTGGCCTTGGCCAGGCGGTTGGAATTGGCCGGATAGTCCAGTTGGACGATGAGCACACTAGGCCTCGAGAAAGGCAGATCAATGACTGAGAAACACCACCTTTCGCACCAACCCTTTCATGCGAAAGCTATGGACTCCGCCTGATTGAACGCCGCCGCAGAGCGGCGCCCAGACATTCCGACAACCCCAACTCGTCAAGAAATTCGGAAATATTGAGGGCGTTAGCGCAAAGAACTGGCCTATTGCTATTCTCCACTGCCGATCCGAACCTCACGTAGTCCAGCGCTGGTTGAAAGTACCATGTGTCGTCTAAGTCTTCATCAGACAAATTCATTCCCAGAAACACGTAGCTCTCGACGATCGGGTATCTGAGCTGCGGATCACAGTAAGTGACAAAGAAATAGAGCTGCCCTGCCAGAAACTGAGGAACTGGTCTACGATTGACCTTGATCACCAGACTACCGCGCCATGAACTCGGCATACGCCTTCAGCACCTCATCTGAGATCGCACCCGGCGGTAGATTGTTCAGGAAGTCATTTTCCTTGGCAATGTCGGCAGTCTCGGACCTCGGCTCCACGATGATCTCCAGAAGGCAGCGCTCCAATCCCTGATAGTCCTTCATGTCACGGAGTAGCCAAGCCTTTGAGTACAGCACCTGACGACGGAACTGCTTGGTCTTTCTTGCCACCTCGACTGCCTCATTCATAACCACCAACGCACGAGGGAGATCATAGGAAAAATACGCGTATGCGCCCGCAAGTGATGTATGCATGAAGGGTTCCAATGGAAATTCCTTCACGGCTTTTTCAAATACTTCGATTTGTCCAGTTATGTCTTCAAGGCGCGCACACTCAAGGCCGAGAAGCATGAATAGTTCCCTGCGCAAGCCTGGTTCGATTTCGGAGTCAATCTTGGATGCTATGAGTGGCCTATAGTCGTTTGCTCCCTTCTTGAGAGCAATATACCAATCCCTTAGATGCTGAGAGTCTTCGTCCGTAGTCATGAAACCCCGTCTCTATCTTCCGTAGTTTCTCCAGACTTCATCATCTTTGCCTTTCGTCCCGAAAGACCAGATCGCGCAAGATCAGCTGGCATGTGAAGAGCGAGGCCCCAGCAATGTTCTCCGCCAACGTTACCGCGTTCTCCGCCAACACTACCGACCCGGCCGGATTTGCACCGGGGAGCATTTTCAATGTGGAACAGGGCAAAGGCATCCTGGTCAAGGACGGGTTGGAGGATTATTCTGAGGTTCCAGTTCAACTCGGGCGGAAGTAGACATGGGTCCGAAATGCACCACACAAGACCAAGGGGTAGCACTGGTCAGTTTTTTGTCCTGCCATCGCAGGACCTCCTATCTAGCTGGCTATAAGCTTCTTCACTGCATCGAAAGATATCACAGTTTCAGTCTTTAACCAGTTTAGCGCCTCGTCCCTGTCGGACACTCGCGCGAGTAGCTCCGATGCTCTTTCAGCATTTCCATGACTTGCTTCACAGAAAGCGTGCAACAGAAAGATGCAGTCGCTGTAATAGGCGCTTCTGGACTCTTTGATCTGAAGTTCCGCCCGTTCGAGAAAATCAGTTGCTTCCGCAAGATGACCACCTTCCACGAGGATCTCGGCGGCAAAATAGGCTGCACTCTCATCCGCAACCATGCTACTCGAACACTCATTCAGAATGTCGACTGCCTCCCGAGAACGCCCCAGTGATGACAATAACTTCGCCTTGGTGATCTTCAGTTCAAAAGCGTACAACGGATCAGTCTCGTCAGACAAACGCTTGCTCAATAGAGACAAAGAAGAAACTGCATCAAGCTGCTGAAGTTCAGCATGGACATCCCGCATCTTCTGAGCCAGCTCCATTTTTTTCATTTAGACCTTGTTACCTCCACATTTGGCCGAGACACAGCCGCGCATGCACCGCCCGTATGAGCCGGCCCAGATGTTTGGCATATCTGGATCATACTTCGCCGCTCTGCAAAGCGCATCGCAAGCTCGTCTCTCGGCCGCGCAGTCCTCGAAACACATTTGCTCACCTCCAGAAGCGGGTGGCTCAGAGTGGGGCAAGTCATTGCCTCCTGTCGATATCATCCCAGATATATCGAAATGGTTCAAAGGCGAATTCTTGGCGTATGAGTAGACGCTCGGGCCATCCACGAAGCGCAGCGGGTCGGGCTGGGTATATCTGCCCGTCGAGGCGTCGTAGATGCGGTGCCAGTTGTAGCTCAGGCCGGATTCGAGGAGGAAGTATTGGCCGGGGAAGCGGAGATTCTGCTCCACCGCGCCGGTGATCTGCCAGGGCTGGCCGAAGGGATCATAGGCCGCAGCCCAGACGGTGGCGCGGGACGCGTCCGTCAGCCGCAACGGGCGGCCCAGATGGTCGGCGTGGACCATCAGCAGCGCGGGCGTTGGCGTGTTCACCCCGGTGACGAGGCCCAAGGGCAGCGGCGGGGTTTGGGCGCCCTCCTCATTGTCATTGTCGGCGGCGGGGGAGACATCATCCAGCGGGAGCCAGATATAGTCCCGCAGCGTGGCACCCGTGGCGCCGTCCACCTCCGCCAGAAGTGCGCCATCCAAACCGTAGACGTAATGCACCGTGCCCGCCGGGCCGCCCGGAGCATTGGTGGAGCGCTGCACCATCTGCTCCAGCGCGTTGAAGGCATAGCGCGACGTTTGGGTGGG
This sequence comes from Rhizobium sp. Q54, assembly GCA_945889445.1. GTDB lineage: Bacteria > Pseudomonadota > Alphaproteobacteria > Rhizobiales > Aestuariivirgaceae > Aestuariivirga. Next base: position 17,661 of record CAMDBX010000041.1, on the reverse strand, counting down.
GCTGGTGCCGGAACGGGTGACGGTGACGGGGCGGTTGCGGAGATTGTAGGTGAAGCTCAGCGTCTCCCGCCCGCGGAGCTCGGTGATGGTGTTGCCCGCGGCGTCATAGGCGAAGCTGCGGGTGGTGATGCCGGCAACGCTGGCCTTCGCCAGGCGGTTGGAATTGGCCGGATAGTCCAGCTGGGTGACAAGTGGATTGCCACCGGGCAGCGTGAACGTCTCCCGCAGACGGTCGCCCACGGGGGTGTAGTCATAGGCGAGGCTGCCCCAGGGACCGCGGGCAGAGGCAAGACGCTGGGCCGCGTCATAGGCCATGGTCACGGAGTTTGCCGCCGCCAGATTGTCGTTGACGGCGGTGAGGTTCATGCCATCGCCATAGACAAGGCCGAGATCGACGAGGCGGGTGGTGCCGTTGGCCAGCCTGAGCGCGGTGAGGCGGCCGTCCTGGTCATAGGCGCGGGAGGCGGCCAGGCCGTTGCCATGGGTGAAGCTGCCGAGACGGGTTGACATGGGGCTCCATGCGAAGCCGCTTGCGACCGTCTGCACCGGGGCCGTGGCGGAGGGCCTGGTGGTGATGGTGCTGACGCGGCCAAGCCCGTTGCGGGTGTAGGTCACCACCCGGCCCGAGGGATAGGTGATGGCGGTGAGGCGCCCGGCGGCGTTGTCGGCATAGCTGGTGGAATAGGTCTTGCCGCCGATCTCGCGGGCTTCGGCCACGGTGCGGCCCAGCGCATCATAGCCGCGCGCCATGCGGCCGGAGCCATCGATGATGCCGGTGAGCCGGCCCACGCCCCTGTTGCCGTTGGTGGTGTCATCATAGAAGTAGGTCACGTTCTGGGCTGGATCCGCAGCATAGGACTCCCTCACCAGCCGGCCGGCGGCGTCATACTCCAGCGTGGTGACGACGCCGCGCGGATCGGTGATGCGGGTGGGCAGCCCCCGCTCATCGCGCACGATCACCGTGGTGCCCACATCCGGGCCGCTTTCCTGGATGACCTCGCCGAAGCCGTTGCGGACATAGGTGGTGGTCAGGCCGCGCGGGTCGCGATAGGCGGTGACTTCATCGGATGCATCCCGCGTGAGGGTGATTCCGGCGTTGGTCTGGTCAGTGGTTGCCGCCAGGCGCTGGAGACCGTCATAGGCGAAGGCGAAGAGGCCTCCGCGCGGGTCCTTCACCGCCGTGAGATTGTCGGTGCGGTCATAGCTGAGCAGGGTTTGCTGGCCGGCCGCACCGATGGAGCTCATCAGGCGGCCCAGCTCGTCAAAAAGGGCCGACTGCTGGCGGATGATGGCGCCGGAGCCCGTTTTCACGGTGCGCGAGGTGACATTGCCCATGGCATCATGGGTGTAGTCGACCCGCTCGCCCCCATTGTTGCTGACGGAGGTGAGCCGCCGCGCATCACTCCAGCTGTATTGCAGGAAGGAACCATCAGGCGACGTCACCCGGGTGACCTGCCCGACGGCATCATAGGCAATGGCGGTGCGGGCCTGGGCCGGCCCGGGGTTGACGTTGACGACCGTCAACCTGCCACGCGCATCATAAGCGAGGTTGGTGACCACACCATTGGGATCCGTGATGCTGAGCGGCCGCCCGCCAGCATCGAGGCTGGTGATGCGGGTGACGTGGCCCAACTCATTGGTGACGGAGGTGAGGTTGCCGGAGGTGTCATAACTGTAGCGAACGGTGTCCGACGGACCGGGAAGCGGGCCGTCGATGGAGGTGAGGAGGCTCACGGGAGGCAATGGCGGAGTTGCCGTGGGTGTCAACTCGGCGGTGACGTCCGTCCAGTATACAGCAGACCCCAGCGCAGCGATGGCGTCATAGATTGGCGCCAAATTGAACGTCACCCGCAGCTTGCGCGTCAGCCGCGGAACTACACCAAAGGAAATGCTCCGCGGTGTCCAGGCCCCCTGTGAGGGAACAGTGACCTCGCGAGGTTCGCCACCGATCACCGTGCCCGCGCCATTGAGAAACGCGACACTGACTGTGATCTTCCCGTAAGACGTCACATCTCGCCAGCCGAGAACCAGATCTCTTTTGCCAGTGTCGATCTCGGAAATGTTGGCAGCCGGGATCATCACATCCTGGTAGATGCTGGACGGCGTTGCACCTGCGGCGGTGAAGCATGTGAACCCATTGCACACCCCGGTGTTGATCGACGCGACCTGACCACTGCCCACCACCCATCCCTCCGTCCCGAGGGTGGCCGCAGGATTGGTGACGGCGAGAGGAACAACTTGCAAGGACTGCACAGCAGCCGACGAAATGGGGGCACCCTGCGCAGGTGAGTAGCCAAAGGTCGTCGTTCTGCTCTGGCCTTTCACCGAAGAAGGTGAGCTCAAACTCGCCGTATCGGTTTGGGCGTAGCTTGTGACCTGACTTTGAGCGTTGTAAGAAATCTCTGTCGTGATATTCTGATCGGTTATTCTTGTTGGGAGCGGGCGTGTCGCATCCCAAGTCATGGAACGTGTCCGAGCTAACGCTGTTCCGTGCGACTGCGTCTCCGACAGAGGACGGCCCCGACTGTCGCGCGTCCATGCGGTGACTCGGCCCTCCGCATCTGTCGCCATGTTTCGGAATCCGTTGGCATCATATGAATAGAGCGTATCCGACTGAGCGCAGTTTGTGGAAGCGATGCCATTCACGGAGATCAACTGCCGAATTGCTCCATGCACGCGACGGTACGCGAATACAGTCTGGCGGCCCAGAGGGTTGGTGACCGTTACCTTGTTTGCCACGTCGTCATATGAGAACTCCCATCTGTCCGTCCCGCCAGCGTGTTGGCTACTGGTCGCGCGCCCCTTGCTGTCATAGGTCCACTCGGCAAAGCGGACTCCTCGTTCATCCGAGATGGAGCTTAGGAGAAATGGGTTACCCCGATCGTCTAAGTAAGTGAGAGTCTGCCGGGGATTGTCGCTCGTGCTGGTTGGCGTATCGTCAGAGTAGACAACAGATTTGAGTGCCCAATAGCCATCGTTAACAGTCTTTGCTGCTTGCTCCGGATTGTTGATGACGAAACGACTGACATAGCCATACAGGACTCGACTACCATCGCTAGATTTCACTTGAGTCAAAAGATTGGGAATGTTGGCTCCGCCATATGTCATCTCCAGCCAGCGGCCCAGATTGTCGACGACCCGCACCAACCGCCCTCCCGAGTGCATTAGGGATTGCGTGTAGCCTCCACTATAGCCTATCTGCGTTAGCTGCCCAGACGCACCAAACGTATAGCGCCGTCCGTCCTGCATCCGCAGAATGGCTCCAGACGATTCAACACTGAGTGCGACGTCGATGTCAGTTCGAACGCGATCGTAGACAACACTGGACCTGCTCAATCTCGGCAGCACGAGTTTCCAAACCCCTGACTGCTTCAAAAACGAGTACTCGAACGAGTTCGGCAGAACAACGTGAACCAGCGTTGCTGCTGCCAGGCTTTCTGCATTCCAACTCGCAGCTGCATCGAAGTTTGTTCGCCACCCGTTGCCCAGACTCGAGCCACGGGGCGCAGAAATAGCTGCCCGAAAGCTGGAATAAAGGCGTTCAAGCCTGAGCGGACGAGACCCTCCCGACGACCAGTCAACGAAATGTTCATGCTTGCGGCCGGTCAGTACATCGACTGGATTTCCGAGTGAGAGCGGGCATGTCTGATCAGTTGGTATATTGTCAGGGTTTACGCATATGCCACCAATCCCTGCCGATCCACTTGGACAATAGAGACTGGCGCCAAAGGAGCCATCATATGTTGGTCGCCAAATAATATGTCCACCGGAAATGCCTCCTATGATCCAGCGGGCACCAACGCACTTCTCGGCCCAAAACTCCCCATCGCGGATAGTGCATACAACACTGATCTTGCGGGATTGCGTGTAGATCGGGTATGTCCACCAGTCTTCTGCTCCGCGTCCATCCCCTGTAGGTGGACAGGAACCATTGCTTCTCTGAATGCATCTCCATGAACCCGCCTCTTGCTGTGCAAGCGCCCTTCCATTCTCGGAGCCTTCGACTATCCCAAGACAGAAGAAGAGAAAAAGGCTGACAAAGAAGGCAGCAAGACGAGACCTCCTCTTGCTGGACCGCATTCCCGCCATGACGTCCTCCCGGTCGGCAACTGGACCTGAAGCTCATCACGCGGACGAAATGACATTCTCCGTACGCTTGATGCCTTCCCATTCACCTTGGGATAGAGACTTCCATTACGTCAATGTATGTAAATGATTTCAGTATAGTTTAATTTTCCGGGTGCCACACCGGCAGCACCAGGCGTGCTTTCAGTCCCGGCGTGTTGTCTTCCAGCAGCAGGGTGCCCTTGTGGAGCTTCATGACGCCGGAGACGAGGCTTAGCCCCAGTCCGTTGCCGGGCTTGCTGCGGCTCTGGTCGAGGCGGACGAAGCGTTCGGTGACGCGGCCCCTGTCTTCGGCGGGGATGCCGGGGCCGTGGTCGGCCACGGTGATCACCACCTTGTCGTCCTCCGGCGCGGCGGTCACCGTGATGACCGGCGTCTCGCCGTCGCGGGCGCCATATTTGAGGGCGTTGTCGAGCAGGTTGGTGAGGGCCTGTGCGAGGAGCTGGCGGTCGCCCAGCACATGCAAGCCGGGGGCCGTGGCACTGGTGAGCGTGCCGCCCTCCTCCTCGGCCATCGGCTCATAGAGTTCGGCGACGTCGGCGATGAGCTCGCTCACGTCCACCGCGACGAGGCCGCTTCTGGACTGGCCGGCCTCGGCCCGCGCGATGGAGAGCAGTGCGTTGAAGGTGTCGAGCAGGCGGTCGGACTCATCCACCGTGTTCTCGAGCGCTGAACGGTATTCGGCCTCGGAGCCGGAGCGCAGCGCGGCCTCGACGCGCGCCTTGATGCGGGTCAGCGGCGTCTTGAGGTCATGCGCCACGTTGGAGGAGACTTCCTTCATCGCCGCCATGAGGCTCTCGATCTGGTCGAGCATCTCGTTCAGGGCCAGCGCCAGCCGGTCGAGCTCGTCGTTGGAGCCGGCGACGGGCATGCGGCCGGACATGTTGCCCGCCATGATGGTGCGGCTGGCCTCGGTGATGGCGTCCACCCGGCGCAGGAAGTTGCGGCTCATCAGCAGGCCGCCGCCGAGGCCCAGCACCAAAGCGATGGCCAGCGCATAGAGGATGGTCTGGCGGATGATGTCGGCGAACTGGCGGAGCGCCTCGACGTCGCGGCCCACCACCAGCTCAAAGCCGCCGGCCAGGCGGGTGTAGAAGGCGCGCGCCGTGTGACGCTCGCGGGTGGCGCCGTTGCCGACGTCCAAGGGAAATTCGATCCAGCCGGACTCGTCATCCGGGATGCTCGGCAGGCTCGTCAGGTTTCCGGCAATGCGCCGGCCTGACGGGTCGGCGAGGAGATAGACGGAGCGGCTGTCGTTGCTGCTGCGCCGCTGCACCGTGTCGAGGATGCCGTTGAGGCCGCGCAGCCGATACTGGTCGGCCAGCCCCTGCACCTCGGCCTGGATGGTGTAGTCCGTCTGCTCCTGCAGCAGCACGGCGGTGTTCCAGTAGACATAACCCAGCAGGGCCGAGACCGAGACGGCGAACAGAATCAGGTAGAGCGCCGCAAGGCGGAAGGTGGAGGTGCGGAGGAGCTTTGACCGGACCGTCACTTGTCGCGGATCATGTAGCCCGCACCGCGCACGGTTTGCAGGATGGGCTCTTCATGGCCCTTGTCGATCTTGGCGCGCAGCCTTGAGATGTGCACGTCGATGACGTTGGTTTGCGGGTCGAAGTGATAGTCCCACACATTCTCGAGCAGCATGGTGCGGGTCACGATGTGGCCGGCGTTGCGCACCAGATATTCGAGCAGCTTGAACTCGCGCGGCTGCAGCAGGATGGGCTTGCCGGCACGGGTGACGGTGCGGGTCAGCAGGTCGATCTCGAGATCGGCCGCCTTCAGCCTGGTGGTCTGCGGGGCCTCCTTGGCGCGGTGGCCGAGGTTTTCGACACGGGCGATGAGCTCGGCGAAGGCATAGGGCTTGCCGAGATAGTCATCACCGCCGGCGCGCAGGCCCTTCACCCGCTCGTCGACGTCGGCCAGGGCGGAGAGGATCAGCACCGGGGTATTGATATTGTGCTCGCGCAGCTTGCGGATGATGGTGAGGCCATCGATCTTGGGCAGCATGCGGTCGACGATCAGCACGTCGTGCACGGCTTCGAGGGCAAGGCCCAAGCCTTCCTCGCCGTCGGCGGCATGGTCGGCGACGTGGCCGGCTTCGGCCAGGCCTTTCACCAGCCAGCTGGCGGCTTCGCGGTCGTCTTCGATGACTAGGATGCGCATGGCCTGCCGTGCGGGGGTTGCTGTCCAGACGTGGGAATCGTGCTCTCTAACTTGCATGTTCCATCTCCGGTGAAAAGGGGGGCGCGGAGGAGGAGGTCCGGGGCGGGACCAACCTCCTCCGCGGTAAAGGCACGCGAGACGCGGAGCGGGGGGATGGGGCGTTGTCCGCGTGCCCTTTTCCTTGGGTGTTAGCCCTTGGCGGTGGGCAGCGCGATGAAGCGCTGGCCGTCCTCGGTCTTCACCAGCATCAGGACCTTCTTCTTGTCGCTGTCCTTCAGCGCGGCGCGCACCTCGGAGGGGGCGTTCACCTCGGTGCCAGCCACCTCGAGGATGGTGTCGCCGGCCTTGAGGCCGCGCTCGGCGGCAGCGCTGCCGGGCTCGACTTCGGTGACCGTGACGCCCGGGCCGTCCTGGGCCGGGGCGACCCTGAGGCCGAGGTTGGCCAGCGAGACGGACTTGTCAGCGCTGTCCTCCTTGGTGTCCGTCGCGGCCATCTTCTTGTCGTCCGGCATGGTGCCGATCTTGACGTCGAGGTCCATGGTCTTGCCATCGCGGACGATGGTGAGCGGAACCGCGTCGCCCGGCTTGATGCCCGCCACCTTGCGCGACAGGTCGCGCGAGTCGGTGACGTCCTTGCCGTCGATCTTCAGGATGGTGTCACCCTGCTTCACGCCGGCGGCCAGCGCGGGCGAGTCCTCGGTCACGTCGGCGACGATGGCGCCCTTGGCATCCTTGAGGCCCAGGCTTTCGGCGATGTCGTCCGTCACCGGCTGGATCTGGACGCCCAGCCAGCCGCGGGTGACCTTGCCGTTCTCCTTCAGGCTCTCGATGATGCTCTCGGCAGACGACGCCGGGATGGCGAAGCCGATGCCGACGGAACCACCCGAGGGGGAGAAGATCGCGGTGTTGATGCCGACGACTTCGCCCTCGAGGTTGAAGGCGGGGCCGCCCGAGTTGCCGCGGTTGATGGCGGCGTCGATCTGCATGAAGTTGTCATAGGGGCCGGAGCCGATGTCACGGCCGAGTGCCGAGACGATGCCGGTGGTGACCGTGCCGCCGAGACCGAAGGGATTGCCCACCGCCATCACCCAGTCGCCGACGCGCTGCTCGCCCTTGGTGAAGGCAACATAGTCGAACTTCTTGCCTTCGCCGTCGAGCTTGATGAGCGCGAGGTCGGTCTTGGGATCGGTGCCGATCACTTCGGCCTTGTACTCGGTGCCGTCCTTCATGGTGACGGACACCTGGTCGGCGTCCTTGACCACGTGGTTGTTGGTCACCGCATAGCCGTCGGCCGAGATGATGAAGCCGGAGCCCACCGCCATGCCGCCCTTGGGATGCGCGTCCTCGCCGCCTTCACCGCCCTGGCCGCCCATGCCGGGCATGTCGCGGAACTGCGGGAACTGCTTGAAGAACTCTTCCATGCCGCCGGGCATCTTCTTGCCCTGGGCCTGCTCATCGCCGGAGGCGGCGGCATTGGCGTACTTGACCTGCACGCTGACGACGGCCGGCATCACCTTGTCGACGAGGTCGGCGAAGCCCTTGCTCGGGTCGACGGCGTCGGCCTTGAGCTGGTTCTGCGCGACGGCCTGGTTTGCGGGAAGAACCGACACGGTGGTCACGAGGGCGGTTGCGGTCATGAGGCCGGCAGCGAAGGCACCGAGCGTCTTGTTCTTGATTGCGGGCATTTTGTTCGTCTCCATCGAGGTGTTGTTTCGATGGACCCAAGCTAGGTATGCGCGCCTTACGGTGACCTGTCCGGAAGATGAAACTTCGGTAAGTCTTGCGGCAATGCGGGGGCTATTGCATGGCCTGTTCAAGGACCCGCTTCTCGTCCTCGGAAAGCGGCTTCTCAGGTGATGCCACACTGCGCCGGCGGCGCAGAATCATCACCGTCCCGGCGATCAGCAGAACCGCGAAGGGCGTGCCCCACAGCAGCATCGTCCCGGCGTTGAGGCGCGGCTTCAGCAGCACGAACTCGCCATAGCGGGCCACCACATAGTCCATGATCTCGGCATCGGTCTTGCCGGCCGACAGCTGCTCGCGCACCAGCGTGCGCAGGTCCTTGGCAAGCGGTGCATCCGAATCGTCGATCGACTGGTTCTGGCAGACGAGGCAGCGCAGATGCGCCGAGATGGCACGCGCCCGGTGCTCGAGCGCGGGATCGCCCAGCTGCTCGTCCGGCGAGAGCGCCAGCGCCGGAGACACCGCCAGCAGCACGGCCAGAATGGCGAGAAGCCTCCTCATTCTGCCGCCGCCGGCTGCAGTGCTGCGGCGCGCTTGGGCGCCCCCACGCGGTAGCGCCTGTCGGACAGCGAAAGGAAGCCGCCGAGGAACATCACGATCGCGCCGAACCAGATGAAGTTGACCAGCGGGTTGTAATAGAGGCGCATGGCGCGCGCGCCGTCCGTCGTCTCGTCACCCATCACCACATATACGTCACCCAGCAGCATCTGGTAGAGGCCCACCTCGGTGGTGGGCATGCCGGACGGCTTGAAGATGCGCTTCTCGGAGCGCAGCGTGGCGAGCTCACGGTCGCCCTCCTTCAAGAGGAAGTTGCCCACCTTGCCGGTGTAGTTCGGCCCGCTCAGCGGTTGCTCGCCGATGAAGGTGACGTTGTACTTGCCCACCGCCGCGGATTCGCCCGGCTTCAGCGCCACGATCACCTCGATCCGCCACAGCGAGATGGCGATGATGCCGGCCACCATGATGCCAAGCCCGGCATGCGCCACCGCAGTGCCAATCGCCGCGCGCGGCAGGCCGACAAGACGGTGGAAGCTTGTGGCAAGCGGCACCTTGCCGAGGCCGGTCTTGGCCGCCAGATCGGCAATCGCCCCGAAGACCAGCCACGCCGCAATGCCCATGCCGACGGGTGCCAGCCAAGGCCCGCGAACATCGAGCGCCAGAACGAACAGGCCGATGGCAACCGCCAGCGCCAACGCGATCCACAGCCGCTTCAGGGCGAGCCGCAGGTCGCCGCGCTTCCACGCCAGGAAGGCGCCCACCGGCACCACCAGCAGCAGCGGCAGGATGATCGGGCCGAAGGTGAGGTTGAAGTAGGGCGGGCCCACCGAGATCTTGTCGCCTGTCACCGTTTCCAGCGCCAGTGGATAAAGCGTGCCCACGAACACCGCGAGGCAGGCGACGCACAGCAGCAGGTTGTTGATGACAAGTCCGCCCTCGCGGCTGACCGGCACGAAGAGCCCCCCCGCCTTCAGCGTCGGCGCGCGCCAGGCGAAGAGCGACAGCGAACCGCCGATGAAGACGCAGAGGATCAACAGGATGAACAACCCACGATCGGGATCCACCGCGAAGGCATGGACCGAGGTCAACACGCCGGAGCGCACGAGGAAGGTGCCCATGAGCGAGAGCGAGAAGGCGAGGATGGAGAGCAGCACCGTCCAGATCTTCAGCGCGTTGCGCTTCTCGACCACGACGGCGGAATGGATCAGCGCCGTGGCGACGAGCCAGGGCATGAAGCTGGCGTTCTCGACCGGGTCCCAGAACCACCAGCCGCCCCAGCCGAGTTCGTAATAGGCCCACCATGAGCCCATGGCGATGCCAACGGTGAGGAACATCCAGGCCACCAGCGTCCACGGCCTCACCCAGCGCGCCCAGGCGGCGTCGACACGGCCCTCGATGAGGGCAGCCACCGCGAAGGCGAAGGCGATGGAGAGACCCACATAGCCCGCGTAGAGGAAGGGCGGGTGGAAGGCCAAGGCCGGATCCTGCAGGATCGGGTTCAGGCCATTGCCCTCGACGGGCGGCGGCACGACGCGCAGGAAGGGGTTGGACGTCATGACGATGAACAGCAGGAAGGCGAGGCCCACCGAACCCTGGATGGCCAGCACGCGGGCACGCAGCCCCAGCGGCAGGTTCTGCCCGAACACCGCCACTGCCGCGCCATAGAGCGCCAGGATCAGCACCCACAGCAGCATCGAGCCCTCGTGGTTGCCCCACACGCCGCTGATCTTGTAGAGCAGCGGCTTGGCCGAATGCGAGTTTTCCGCCACGTTCAGCACCGAGAAGTCGGACACGATATAGGCATGGGTGAGGGCGGCAAAGGAAATGCCCACCAGCACCAGCTGCAGCAGGGCTGCTGAAATGCCTGCCCGCATCGCCGCCACGTCGCCACGTTGGGCGCCCCACAGCGGCACCACGAACTGGTACAGCGCCACGCCGAGCGCGAGGATCAGCGCGAAGTGACCGATTTCAGCGATGGAAATCATTGCCCTGCTCCCTTGCCCAGCTTCACGCCCTTTTCCTTCAGGCTGTTGGCGAGGTCGCGCGGCATGTAGTTCTCGTCATGCTTGGCGAGCACCGTGTCGGCCACGAAGCTGCCGTTGGTCTGCAGCTTGCCTTCGGTGACCACGCCCTGCCCCTCGCGGAACAGGTCGGGCAGGATGCCGTCATAGGTCACGGTGACGGTCTTGATGGTGTCGGTGACGCCGAAGCTGGTGAGCGTGCCCGGACCCTTCTTGACCGTCCCCTCCTCCACCATGCCGCCCAGCCGGATGCGCTGGCCGGGCTGCACGCCCGTCTCGGTCAGGTCGCTCGGGGTGTGGAAGAAGGTGATGGTGCCGGACAGCGCATACAGCACGAGGCCGGCAGCGAGCCCCAGCACGGCAAGACCGCCGAGGATCAGGGACAGGCGCTTCTTCTTGCGTGTCATTCGACCTTCATTTCCCTTCCCAGCGCCGCAATCTGCGCCAGCGCGTCTTCATTGCCGCTGAACGTCTCCAGCGCCGTCTTGTACGCGGCCTTGGCCTTGTCCGTATCACCCAGAACGGTGCGGGCGCGGATCAGCCGCAGCCAGCCCTCAAGATTGTCCGGATTTGCGGCAAGTTTCTGGTCGAGGCCATCGACCATGGAGCGAATCATCGCCTGCTGGTCCTCGCCGCTCATCTGCGAGGCGTCTGCCATGGTCTGCTGGTCCAGCGCGGGGGGCCTGGCGGTCATGTCCTGCATCTCGGCCAGCAGCATCTGCCGCCAAGGTGCATCGGCCGGCGTGTCCTTCAGGAAGGCCTCGAAGGCGGCCTTGGCCTCTGCCGTCTTGCCCTCCTGCTTCAGCGCCAGCGCGTCATAGAAGCGCGCCTTGGGGAAGCCGGGGTCGATGGCGAGCGCCTGGGCGAACACCGCATGCGCGGCGGCAGGCACGATGCCCTGGTTGGCCATCACCTGCGCTTCGCCGTAGTCGGACAGGTTCGCGGCGTCGGGCGGCGACAGCCTCACCACGTTGCGATAGGCCTCCGTTGTATCCGCCCAGCGCATCATGCGGCGGTAGGCGGGGGCCAGGATGGTCCAGCCCTGCAGGTCGTCGGGGTTGGCCTCGAGATGGGCCTCGACCTTGGCGATCAGCGCGTCCATGTCGCCAGCCTTTTCGGCATTGGCCATGCGCTCGGCATGGGGCACATCGGGAAGCTGCGGATTGCCGGCCTTGAGGTAGAGCGGCAGCGCCACCAGCGGCACGATCAGCGTGCCGGCGATGGCCGCCCAGGCGAAGCCCGAAACCGGCTTCTTCACGGGTTCCTGCGCCGTGGCAATCAGCCGGCGGGAGATTTCGTTGCGCGCGGCATCGGCTTCCGCCTTGCCGATGGTGCCGCGTTCGACGTCGCGGTCGAGCTCCGCCAGCTGGTCGCGGAACACCGCCCGATCATAGGCGGCGCGCTCCGCCTCGCTCTCGGCGGGCTTGGACTTGACGACCGGCCAGAGCAACGCACCGATCACGGCGGCGGTCATGGCGGCAAAAACGATCCAGATCATCATAATCCATGAGTTATTCCGGCAGAGGGTATTAAAGCAATTCATCCCGGTGTCGCAATTGCCGGCGCATTGTCGCATGGCGGGGCGTGGGCGTCGGAAAAGCCTTGGTCCGACCCTTGCGGTTGCGATAGAAACCGCTGCAGTTGCAAGGAATTCACCCATGAAGCCGCGCTATTCCATCTTTTCGCTCGCGCGAAACGCGATGAATTACCACAAGGACTGGGAGCGCGCCTGGCGCTCGCCTGCCCCCAAGAAGGAATATGACGCCGTCATCGTCGGCGCCGGCGGCCATGGGCTGGCCACTGCCTACTACCTCGCCAAGAACCACAAGATGACCAACATCGCGGTGGTCGAAAAGGGTTGGCTGGGCGGCGGCAACACCGGCCGCAACACCACCATCATCCGCTCGAACTATCTCCAGGACCCCTCGATCGCCATCTATGAGCTGGCCCGCTCGCTCTACGAGGACCTGTCGCAGGACCTGAACTACAACGTCATGTTCAGCCCCCGCGGCGTGCTCATGCTGTGCCAGACGCAGCACGAGTTCCGCGCCTTCCAGCGCACCGCCCATGCCAACCGCCTGGCCGGGCTGGACTGCCGCATGGTGACGCCAGCGGAGGTGAAGGAGATCGTTCCGATCATCAACGATGATCCGAACTGTCGCTACCCCATCCTCGGCGCCTATTACCAGCCGCGCGGCGGCACGGGCCGCCATGACGCGGTGGCCTGGGGCTATGCCCGCGGTGCCGACGCCATGGGCGTCGACATCATCCAGAACTGCGAAGTCACCGGCATCCAGCGCGAGGGCGGCAAGGTCGTCGGCCTCGAGACCACCAAGGGCGTGATCAAGACCAAGAAGATTGGCGTGGTCACCGCCGGCAACGTCTCAACCGTCATGGACATGGCGGGCGTGCGCATGCCGATCGAGAGCCAGTGCCTGCAGGCGCTGGTGTCAGAGCCCATCAAGCCGGTCATCGACTGCGTGGTCATGGCCAACACGGTGCACGGCTACATGAGCCAGTCCGACAAGGGCGAGCTCGTCATCGGCGGCGGCACCGACCCCTACAACAACTATTCGCAGCGCGGCTCCTTCCCCGCGCTTGAGCACACGGTGGCGGCACTGGTCGAAACCTTCCCCATCATCTCGCGGCTGCGCATGCTGCGCCTGTGGGGCGGCATTGTCGACATGACGGGCGACCGTTCGCCGATCATCTCCAAGACGCCGGTCGACGGGCTCTTCGTCAATTGCGGCTGGGGCACGGGCGGCTTCAAGGCCATTCCGGGTTCGGGCTGGGTCTTCGCTGATACCATCGCCAATGACCGCCCCCACCCCATCGCCGAGCCCTTCGGCCTCAACCGCTTCCAGGAAGGCCGCCTGATCGACGAATCCGTCGCCGCCGCGGTCGCCCACTAGGAGTATCGCCGATGCTAGTCGTCAAATGCCCCGTCTGCGGCGCCGAAGGTGACGAGACGGACTTCCACGCCGGCGGCCAGGCGCATGTGCGCCGCCCCGCCACCACCGACCCGGCCCATGTGACCGATGAGGAGCAGAGCAACTACCTGTTCATCCGCATCAACCCCAAGGGCCTGCACTTCGAGCGCTGGCGCTGCGACCGCGGCTGCGGCAAGTGGTTCCACGCCGCGCGTGACACGGTGACCATGGAGTTCAAGGCCTTCTATGGCATCACCGAACTGCCGCCCGCCGACGTGATCGCCCAGGCCAAGGGCCAGTGGGCCGAGTACTTCGCCAATCGCCTGACGTCGGAGAACAAGGCATGAGCAAGCCATATCGTCTCTCGACCGGCGGGCGCTTCGTCGACCGCGGCAAGAAGATCTCCTTCACCTTCGACGGCAAGACCGTAACCGGTTTCCAGGGCGACACCGTCGCCTCCGCCGTGCTGGCCTCTGGCCAGCGCGTGTTCGGCCGCAGCTTCAAGTATCATCGCCCGCGTGGGCTTGTGGGGTTGGGCTCGGAGGAAATGAACGCCCTCATCGGCGTGGGCCAGGGTGCGCGCCATGAGCCGAACCTGCGTGCCACCCAGATCGAGATCTTCAATGGCATGGCGGCCGTCTCGCAGAACCGCTGGCCGTCGCTGAACTGGGACATCGGCGCCATCAACAACGAGGTCTCGCGCTTCCTGCCCGGCGGCTTCTACTACAAGACATTCATGTGGCCGCAGTCGTTCTGGAAGCACGTCTACGAGCCCTTCATCCGCCGTGCGGCGGGCTTGGGCAAGGCGCCGGAAGGCCGCGACCCTGACACCTACGAGCAGATCCACGTCCATTGCGACGTGCTGGTGATCGGCGGCGGCGTTGCCGGCCTTGCTGCAGCGGAAGCCGCTGCGGCCAATGGCGCCAAGGTCATCATCGCCGACGAGAACCCGCATCTGGGCGGCCTTGCCGACATCTCCGGCGGCACCATCGACGGTCAGTCGCTGCCCGACTGGTCCGCAGCCACGGGCGCCAAGCTTTATGCCGCCGAGAACGTGCATGTGCTGAACCGCACGACTGTTGTCGGCCACTGGCACCACAACTTCGTCATGCTGTTCGAGCGCGTGGCGGACCATGACCCGGCGCTCCTTTCGCAGGGCGTGCCGCGCCACCGCTTGTGGAAGGTGCGCGCCCATCAGGTGATCCTCGCCACGGGCTCCATCGAACGGCCCATCGCATTCGCCAACAACGATCGTCCGGGCGTGATGCTCGCGTCCGCCGCGCGTGGCATGGTGGAGCGCTATGGCGTGGCACCGGGCTCCAACGGCGTGGTCTTCACCAACAATGACGACGCCTACCAGACGGCCATCGTGCTGAAGGATGCAGGCGTCGGCGTCCGCGTCGTCGACAGCCGCGGCCGTGCCGAGGGGGCTCTGCCCAACAAGGCGCGCGAGATGGGCATTCCGGTCGATGCCGGTTCCGTCATCTCGGCCGTCAACGCCAGCTGGGGCGGCCTCAACATCTCCGACGTCAAGATCGCCTCTTACCGCAAGGGCCAGGGCCGCGTGATCAAGGAGACGAAGGCGGAAGCCGATTTCGTCGCCATGTCCGGTGGCTGGAACCCTGCTCTTCACCTGTGGTGTCACAACGGCGGCAAGATCCACTTCGACGACAAGCTGCAGGCCTTCCGCCCCAAGGAGCACCACGACAGGATCGTGGCCATCGGTGCCGCGAACGGCACCTTCGGCCTGTCGCAGATCCTCGCCGAAGCCGTTCATGCGGGCTCGAAGCTTGCAGGCTCGGGCAACGTGCACCCCGTTCCCGCCGCCGTTCAGGCCGATGAGCGCCCGCTGGAGCCGATCTGGTTTGCACCCGCCACCGGCAAGTACAATGAAGGCAACAAGCACTTCATCGACTTCCAGAACGACGTGACGGCGGCCGACCTCGAACTCGCCCAGCGCGAAGGCTACGAGTCGGTGGAGCACACCAAGCGCTACACCACCTTCGGCATGGCCACCGACCAGGGCAAGACGTCGAACATCAACGGCCTCGGCGTGATTGCCGAAGCCAGCGGCAAGACGATCCCGGAAGTTGGCATCACCACCTTCCGCCCGCCCTACACGCCGTTCACCTTCGGCTCCATCGCCGGCGTGCTGACCAAGGACCTGTTCCTGCCCATCCGCCGCACCGCCATCTACCAGTGGCATGTGGACCATGGTGCAGTGTTCGAACCTGTGGGCCAGTGGCGCCGCGCCTACACCTATCCGAAGGCGGGCGAGACCAACCACCAGTCGATCGACCGCGAGATCCTCGCGGTCCGCAACAAGGTGGGCCTGCTCGATGCCTCCACCCTCGGCAAGATCGAGATCAAGGGGCCGGGTGCGGCCGAGTTCCTCGACCGCATGTACACCAACATGTTCTCGACGCTCAAAATCGGCAAATGCCGCTACGGCCTGATGATGAACGAGCTGGGCTTCCTCACCGACGACGGCGTGACCGTGCGCTTGGGCGATGACCACTTCCTGATGCACACCACCTCGGGCGGTGCGGATCGCATCTCGGCGTGGCTCGAAGAATGGCTGCAGACCGAGTGGACGCACTACAAGGTGTTCGTCACCAACGTCACCGAAAACTGGTCACAGTTCGCCATCGCCGGTCCCAAGGCGCGCGAGGTTCTGCAGAAGCTCGACCCGAGCTTCGACATCTCGCATGAGGCGCTGCCGCACATGTCCTTTGTCGAAGGGAGGCTCGGCGCCTATCCGGTGCGCGTCTACCGCATCTCGTTCTCGGGCGAACTGTCCTACGAAGTGGCAACCCCGTCCAACTATGGCCTCGGGTTGTGGAAGGACATCGTCGCGGCGGGTGCGGAATTCGGCCTCGAGCCCTATGGCACCGAAGCACTCCACGTGCTGCGCGCCGAGAAGGGCTACATCGTGGTCGGTGACGAAACCGATGGAACCACGACGCCCATCGACGTGGGCCTCGACGGCCTCGTCTCCAAGAAGAAGGCGGACTTCCTCGGCAAGCGCTCGCTGGAACAGGCTTATCTCAAGGCCCCGAACCGCAAGCAGTTGGTGGGCCTCCTCACCGAGGATCCGAACGACGTGCTGCCGGACGGTGCCTATGCCGTGCGCCACGTCAAGGACAAGCCACCGATGGAGATGATCGGCCAGGTGACGTCTTCTTACAAGTCGCCCACGCTCGGCCGCTCCATCGCCATGGCGCTGATCGAGAATGGTCGCAATCGCATGGGCGAGACGATCTCCTTCCCGCTTCCGGGCGGCAAGGTGGTGCGCGCCAAGATCACCGACACCGTGTTCTATGACAAGGAAGGGGCCAAGCTGGATGTCTGAGCTCTCTTATCAATCGCCGCTCGCCGGCGTTGCCGAGCCGCAGGGCCTCTCGATCTCGATTCGCGAGATCACCGAGCGCGGCATGATCGACCTGCGCGGCCTCACCAGCGATCCGGCCTTCATGGCCGCCGCCAAGGGTGCGCTGGGTGTGGATCTTCCCACCCGGCCGCGCACCTCCGCCTCATGGGGCGACGTCAGGGTGCTGTGGCTCTCCACCGACCAGTGGCTGATCCTCAGTTCGCGCGCAAAGGCACATGAACTGCTGGCCAGCTTGCGTGCTGCGCTGCAGGGCATCCACTCGCTGGTGGTCGACGTTTCCGACATGCGCGCCGTCATCCGCCTCGAAGGCGATGGCTGCCGCGAAGTGATCATGAAGGGCACCTCGCTCGACCTGCTCGACAAGGAATACGTGCAGGGCTGCTGCCGCCGCATGCGCTACGCCGAGATCGCGGCACTGCTGGACGTGGTCGAAGACAATGTCTTCGACATCTACGTCTTCCGCTCCTACGCGCACTACACCTGGAACTTCCTCTGCGCCACGGCCAAGGCGCCGGCCAAGCTGAAGCTGTTTGGCAAGCAGGACGTGCCGGCGTAAGGCCGACAGCCACGCGCAACATGCATCATGGCCGGGCTTGTTGTTTGGACCGGGGACATACCTGACAGGTGTTCGGGGACATGGCTGACACATCAGGCTGAGGTCCTCGGAGGAGGTTTTCATGCCTTGGAAACAGGTGTCTGCCATGGATCAAAGAGAAGAGTTCGTGCGGCTTGCGCTGCTGGAGGGGGCAAACCGGCGGGAGTTGTGCCGTCGCTTCGGGATCAGTGCCGA
>CAMDBX010000040.1 GCA_945889445.1 Rhizobium sp. Q54 | reverse complement strand
CGTCGCAGCCATGCACAAGTTCCTCACCATCCTCAATGCCATCATGCGCGACAACTCGGAGTTCCGTCATAGCCATTGAAAATCGACAGTTGCTTGTCCCGGCGATCCTTTTTGGTGGCCGTGAAAAAGGATGGCCGGGACAAGCCCGGGCAAGGTGAGTATTGGTGTGTGCTGTAAGGTGCAAAGGCGTCAGTTCCCGTCCTCGGGCAGCCTTGGCAGGGCGTGCACGGTGATGCCTTCCTCGACCAGCGCCTTGGCCTCGTCCGCCGTCGTCTGACCATAGATGCCGCGCTGCTCGGATTCTTCGTAGTGGATCTTGCGGGCTTCATCGGCGAAGCGATCACCGACATATTCGGCGTTCTCCTCGACGTGCTTGCGCATCTCGCGCATCATGTTCATGAGCTCGGCCAGCCGCGGGTCGGCAGGAGCAGCGACCATCTTCGTCGCTGAATCGCTCTTGCGGTTGGACTTGGCCGGAATGCCCGGCGCCATCATCTGCTTTTCGACCTTTGCCGAACCGCATTGCGTGCAAGTCACGAGTCCGCGTCCCGCCTGCTCGTCATAGGCGGCACTGTTGCGGAACCAGCCATCGAAGGCATGACCCTTGTCGCATATGAGGTCGTAATGAATCATCGGCTTCAGGTAACGATTGCTCAGTCGGGTTTCAAGACAGTTAAGGACATGGCCCGGTCGTGGACAAGGGCCGGAATGCGGGCACGTGCGAGGTCCGCTTGCGCAAGGTCGAGATCGGCGATCAAGATGCCGGGCTCGGTGCCCGCCTCAGCCAGCACCTCGCCCCAGGGCGAGACGATGAGCGAGTGGCCAAAGGTCTCGCGGCCGGACTCATGTTTCCCGCCCTGCGCAGCGGCAAGCACGAAACTGCCCGTTTCGATGGCGCGCGCGCGCAGCAGCACGTGCCAGTGCGCCTGCCCCGTGGGCACGGTGAAGGCCGAGGGCACGGTGAACAGCTTCGCACCCGCCTTGGCCAGTGCGCGGTAGAGATGCGGGAAACGCATGTCATAGCAGATGGTGAGGCCGATGGCGCCCAGCGGTGTTTCAACCAGCACCGCTTCCGTGCCGCCATCATAGGCGTGTGACTCGCGCAAGCGCTCGCCCGTTGGCAGGTCGACGTCGAAGAGGTGAATCTTGTCATAGCGCGCAGCAATGGTGCCGCCAGGCGTGAAGAGCAGGGAGCGGTTGACAAGCCTCTCCCCCGGGGCCCGCAACGCCAACGAACCGACATTGAGCCACAGCCCCAACTCCTGCGCCAGCACGGAGAAGGCCCCGACGCTTCCATCCTCCGATTCAGGCTTCGCCAGCGACCGGAGGCGCGGACGGTCCGGCTCGAGGATGTTGGTCATCTCGGGCGTTGTGACGAAACTGGCACCCTGCCCCGCAGCCTCGCGGATCAGCCCCGAGGCATCGACCAGGTTTCGGGCCATGTCGGTTCCCGAACGCAGCTGGATGAGGGCGGCGCGGATCACTGGGTCTGGAGCATCGGGTCCAGCTGGCCGCGACGATCCAGCTCGTGGATGTCATCGGAGCCGCCGACATGGTTCTCGCCAATGAAGATCTGCGGCACGGTGCGGCGGCCATTGGACCGCAGCATCATCTGCTGGCGCAGCCCAGCGTCTTGCACATCGATTTCCTCGAAGGGCACGCCCTTCTTCTTCAGCAGAGCCTTGGCGGCGTGGCAGTAGGGGCAATAGGGCGTGGTGTAGATGGTGACTTTCTGCATGATCGCTCAAATATGAGGCTTCGAAGGAAGCTCGACAAGGGCGAAGGTCAGCAGGTTCACCTGCCGGGCCCCGGCCTGCTTGAGGGCCAGCGCCGAGGCCTCGGCCGTGGCACCAGTGGTGCGCACGTCATCGACCAGCAGCACCGACCTTCCTGCCACTTGAGCGCGCAGTTCGGGGCGCACCGCAAAGGCGTTGCGGACGTTCTTGCGGCGCGCCTCCTGATCCAGCCCCACCTGGGCACGGGTGGACCGCGCCCGCAGGAGCACGTCATGCCGCCATGGCGTGCCGGACAGCGCGGCGATGTGCTGGGCAAGGAAAGCGGACTGGTTGAAGCGCCGCCGCCACAGCCGCAGCCAATGCAGCGGCACGGGCACGATGATGTCCGCCTGCGCCGTCAGCCGCCGCCCAGCCCGCGCCATCATCCGCGCCATGAGCAGGCCGGCCTCCGGCCTGTCGCGGTATTTCAACGCGTGGACCAGCTTTGCCGCCTCATCCTCGAACAGCACGGCCGCCCGCGAGCGGTCCCAGGCGGGCGGGTCCGACAGGGCGGCGGCAGACAGCGCCCCCTCGCCCTGGTCATAGGCGAAGGGGGTTCCCAGCGCGTTGCAGACCGGCTCCTCGATCAGCTTCAGCCGGCCCCAGCAGGCAACGCAGAGGCTTGAAGGCTCGCCAACAGGCGCCGCGCAGGACAGGCAGAGGCTGGGCGTGACCAGGTCCACGAAACCCCGCCAGGCGCGCGTGGAAAGATGGGAAAATGCAATCTGCATGACGTAGCGTTAACACAGGACAGCGGAACCGTGGATTCCTTTGCGCGATTGGTCTAACAGCGGCCAGAACCTGACCCGGAGCTTCGCCCGCATGTCCTTTTCCCGCGCCGACCTCGACCGCCTTGCCGCCATCATGGCAGAGGCCGCCGAAACCGAAATCATGCCCCGCTTCCGCAGCCTCGAGGATGGCGGTATCCGCGAGAAGACCGGGGCGCTGGACCTGGTGACGGATGCCGACGAACAGGCCGAATGGCGGATCCGCGACCTCTGCGCCAAGGCCTTTCCCAAGGCCCTGTTCGTGGGTGAGGAATCGGTGGCACGCGACAAGGGGCTGCTCGACAAGATCGGCGGCGCTGACCTGGCGATCATCGTCGACCCCGTCGACGGCACGTCGAACTTCGCCTGGGGCCTGCCGCTGTTCGGCGTGATGGCCGCCGTGGTGGCAAAGGGCGAGACGGTGGCAGGGCTGATCTATGATCCCGTGGGCCGCGACTGGCACAAGGGCCTCAAAGGCACGGGCGCCTGGGGCGAAAGCGCCACGGGCCGCACCCGCGACCTGGGCGTCGCCAAGCCCGACACGCTGTCCGAGATGACCGGGCTCTCCTCCTGGTACCTGATGCCGGAGCCGCAGCGCTCGCGCACCGTGGCCAACCTCGCCAAGACCAAGGCCAGCTTCAACTACCGTTGTGCGGCCTATGAATACCGCCTGATCTCGGAAGGGCTCGTGCACTTCTCGCTGCATTACAAGCTGATGCCCTGGGACCATGCGGCGGGCGTGCTGATCCACGCCGAAGCCGGCGGCTATTCGGCCCTCCTCGACGGCGCACCCTACGATGCAACGGAGCACGAGGGCGGCATCATCTCGGCCCCTGACCGCGCCACCTATGACCTCATCCGCCGCGAGCTCGTCGGCTGATGGCGGGAGCCCCTCCCCTCTTTGACCGGGCGCTTGGCGCGGCGCGGGCGACGCGCAAGCGGGGTGCCGAGGCCAATATCCTGACGCGCACCATCGCCGAGGAACTGGGCGAACGGCTGGCCTTCGTCAACCGCCGCTTCGAACACGTGCTGCTGATCGCGGCGGAGCCCGAGGCGATTGCGGAGCGTCTGAAGGATGGCAGCCAGGTGCAGACGGTGGAGACGCGCGGCCCGTCGGCAAGCGACGATCTCGGCCTGCCGGATGCGCGCTATGATGCTGTGTTCAGCATCCTCGACCTGCAGACTTTCAACGACGTGCCGGGGGCGCTCATCCAGATTCGCCGGGCTTTGAAGCCCGACGGATTGCTGCTCGCCTGCCTGTTCGCGGGTGAAACGCTGACCGAACTCCGCCAATCATGGCTGGCGGCAGAAGCTGCCGTGCTGGGTGGTGTTTCGCCCCGTGTGGCGCCGATGATCGATGTGCGCGAACTGGGTGGCCTGCTGCAGCGCGCGGGCCTGGCGCTGCCCGTCGCCGACCTCGATCGCACCATGGTGCGCTATGCCGATGCCGTGGCGCTGATCCACGAGATCCGCGAGTTGGGCTTGTCCAACAACCTCGTTGGCCGCTCGCGCACGCCGGTCAGCCGCCGGTTGATGGGCGCTGCGATCAACCACTACCAGCAGACCTTCGCCGACCCGGACGAGCGCGTGCGCGCCACGGTGGAAGTCGCCTGGATCACCGGCTGGGCCCCGCATGAAAGCCAGCAGAAGCCTCTGAAGCCGGGAAGCGCCAAGGCACGATTGGCCGATGCGCTGAAAGTGGAAGAGAAGAAGCTCTGAGCGGCGCCACACACAGAGCAAATCACTTTGCCCCGGCTTGACCGGGGCACCCTTTTCCACCGTCGTTGCAAAGGATCGCCGGGTCGAGCCCGGCGATGGTGGGTCTGAGGAGTTCCCATAGGTGACGACGGAGTCTTACAGCAGATCCACCAGATGCGGGATCAGCGGAATGTCGGCGGGGGGCATGGGATAGTCCTTGAGCTTCAGCGGCCGCACCCAGTCGATTGCCTGGCCCTCGGCACCAACCACCTGTCCCTTCCAGCGGCGGCAGACGTAAAGCGGCATGAGAAGATGGAACTCTTCATAGGCATGGCTGGCGAAGGTGAGTGGCGCCAGGCATGACTCGGCAACGTCGATGCCGAGTTCTTCCTTCAGTTCACGGATCAATGCCGCCTCGGGCCGCTCGCCCGCTTCCACCTTGCCGCCGGGAAACTCCCACAAGCCACCAAGCTGCTTGTCCAGCGGGCGTTGCGACAGCAGCACGCGGCCGTCCTTGTCGATCAGCGCCACGGCGGCGACGAGGACGATCTTCATCCTAGCTGCGGTAGGAGCCGTTGATGTCGATGTAGCGGTGCGTGAGGTCGCAGGTCCACACCGTGGCCTTGCCCTTGGCAACGCCCACGTCCGCCTCGATCACGATGTGGCGGCCCTTCATGTGCGGCATGATTTCCGCTTCCTTGTAGGACGCGTCGCGCATGCCGTTCTTGGCGACGGTGATGCCGCCGATCTTGATCTTCAGCTTGTCGCGGATGGCCTTCTCGCCCGCCTTGCCGATGGCCATGACGACGCGGCCCCAGTTGGCGTCCTCGCCCGCCACCGCCGTCTTCACCAGCGGCGAATTGGCGATCGACATGGCAATGCGGTGGGCGGCCTTGTCATTCTCGGCACCGGTGATGGCGATCTCGATGAACTTCTCGGCACCCTCGCCGTCCTTCGCCACCTGATGGGCGAGGTCCATGCAAAGACTGTTCAGGGCCTTCGAGAAGGCCTTGAGTTCATCGTCGTCAGCCTTCAGGCCCTTCGTGGCATTGCCGGCCTTGCCGGTGGCGAACAGCAGAACCGTGTCCGACGTCGAGGTATCGCCATCGACCGTGATGCAGTTGAAGCTCTTGTCGACCGCCTTCGAAAGCAGTTTCTGCAGCACCTTGGCGGGCAGTGCCGCATCAGTGAAGAGGAAGACCAGCATGGTGGCCATGTCCGGCGCAATCATGCCCGAGCCCTTGGCGATGCCGTTGATGGTGACGGTCTTGCCGCCGAGCTTCACCCGCACGGTGGCAGCCTTGGGGAAGGTGTCGGTGGTCATGATGGCCCGGGCGGCCATGCCCCAAGCGGCGGGCTCCGCCGTTTCGGCGAGCTTCGGCAGGGCATTGGTGATGAAGCTGGGGTCCAGCGGCTCGCCGATGACGCCGGTGGAGGCCTGGAAGATCTCGTGCGGCTTGCAATCAAGGAGCTTTGCCGCGGATTTGGCCACCGCCTTGACCGTGGCGACGCCCGCCTTTCCGGTGAAGGCATTGGCATTGCCGGCGTTGATGACCGCGGCACGGGCCGAACCGCCGTCGAGGCTGTCCACGCACCAGTCGACAGGGGCCGAGCGCGATTTGGAACGCGTGAAGGAACCAGCCACGGTGGTGCCGGGCTCCATGACGGCGAGCAGCACGTCGGGACGGTTCTTGTAACGGATGCCGGTTTCGGCCGCCGCCAGCCTGACGCCGGCGATGGGCGGAAGCTCCGGAAATGCCGCTGGTGCCAGCGGGGAGACCTGATGTGCCCCTTGATTCGCCATGACGAGCCCCCTCAGAACGGCCTGGATATGGACGGGTGTTACTGTGCCGGAAGCTGCAGGTCGCCCTTGCCGGTGGTGGCATCGTCGCCGCCGATGGCGGGGGCGAGGCCGCCCTGGTCAAGCGCCTTCTGCTTGTTCTCCTGGTAGGTCTTGGCGGCCTTGGAGGCTTCCTCGGCGTATTTCTTGAGGTCCTCGTCCAGGATCTCGACCTTGGAGGCTTCGCGGATCTTGGCCATCACCTCGCCGACCTTCTGGCGCAGCAACACGTTGCGGATCGCCTGCTTCACCTGGTCAAAGGGCTGGGCAGCGCCCTGCTTCTTGTCCTCGAGGCGGATAATGTGCCAGCCGAAATCGGTCTTCACCGGCTGCGAGGTTTCGCCCACCTTGAGGGCGAAAACGGCGTTGGAGAATTCGGGGACCATCTCGGCAGAGGTGAAATAGCCGAGGTCGCCGCCGTAGTCCTTCGAGCCGTCGAGGCTGTACTTCTTGGCGAGATCCTCAAACTTCTCACCCTTGGCGAGCATGGCCTCGATGTCCTGGGCTTCCTTCTCGCTGGCGACCAGGATCATGCGGGCGCGCACCCGCTCCGTCTGCTGGAGCTTGGCGGCTTCGTCGTCATAAACCTTCTTGATTTCCTCTTCCGTCACCATCGGGCGGATCTTCTGGAAGAAATAGGCATCACGCAGGGCCTTGGCCTGGTAAAGGGCCAGCCGGCGCTTGTATTCCTCGGTTTCTGCGACGCCTTCCTTAACGGCATACTGGGCGAGCAGGTGGCGCTCGATCAGGTATTCGACCACGAAGGGGTAGCGCAGCTTCGGCGGCATGTCGGGCAACTGGCCGATGATGTCGTCGGTGGCCATCTGGACCTCGGAGACGCGGATTTCGTGGCCATTGACGATGGCCACCACCTTGTCATCCTTGGGGGCCACGTCCTCCTGCCCGAGGGCGGGCATCACGAAGCTCAGGCCCAGCAAGGCAGACGCTGCGCAAGTAACGAAAATATTTCGAGAAAACGACATTCAAGTCCACCGTTCAAGAGGTCATAGACCGCTCCGGGTGCCATCGGCCGGGCGCTGCTCTTTGTCCTTCAAAGAAGGCAAGAATAAGCCCCCCGTACGTCAAGTCCGGGCCGTCGCAATTCATGCGGCACATTGGTCCGCTTGGGTCAGGCTTGCAAGTGGGCGGGCCACAGATGAAGCCCCTGTTGCGCCGATGCAACACATTGAAATCATGTCGCCTTGGCCCCATCTGCCGGCTTGTGCCATTTTCGTCGCGGCGGCGCATTGCCCCGGCCCGGCAACTTGACTAGAAAGCGCCTCGACACGGGGGCGGACCGCCTCTTCCTGAAGGAAACGAATCAATGTTCGGATTGCGCGGCATCGCCGCTAGGATTTTCGGCTCGAGCAACGACCGCCGCATCGCCAAGTATCGCGGCAAGGTTGACGCGATCAACGCCATGGAGCCGGAGCTCGAGGCCCTGTCCGACGAGGCACTGCGCGCACGCACCGCCATGTTCCGCGAACAGCTGGCGGCGGGCACAGACCTGGACGAGTTGCTGGTGCCCGCCTTCGCCACGGTCCGCGAGGCCGCCAAGCGCACCCTGGGCCAACGCCACTTCGACGTTCAGCTCATCGGTGGCATGGTCCTCCATGAGGGCCGCATCGCCGAAATGAAGACCGGCGAAGGCAAGACGCTGGTGGCCACGCTGCCCGTTTATCTCAACGCGCTGGCTGGCAAGGGCGTGCACGTCGTCACCGTCAACGACTACCTCGCCAAGCGCGATGCCGGCTGGATGAGCGAGATCTATGGTTTCCTCGGCCTCACCACGGGCGTGATCGTGCATGGCCTGTCTGACCAGGAGCGGCACCAGGCCTATGCCTCCGACGTCACCTACGCCACCAACAACGAACTGGGCTTCGACTACCTGCGCGACAACATGAAGTATCATCTCGAGGAGATGGTGCAGCGCGGGCACAATTTCGCGATCGTCGACGAAGTCGACTCGATCCTCGTCGACGAGGCGCGTACGCCGCTCATCATTTCGGGCCCCATCGACGACAAGTCGGATCTCTACAACGCGGTGAACCAGTTTATCCCGGCGCTCACGCCGGAGGACGTCGACCTCGACGAGAAGCAGCGCTCGGTGACCCTCACCGAGCAGGGCAACGAGCACCTCGAGCAGGTGCTGGGCGGCGCGGGGCTGCTGCGCGGCACCAACCTCTATGACGCCGAAAACGTGACCATCGTGCACCATGTGCAGCAGGCACTCCGGGCGCACAAGCTGTTCCAGCGCGACAAGGACTACATCGTCAAGGATGGCCAGGTGATCATCATCGACGAGTTCACCGGCCGCATGATGCCGGGGCGGCGCTATTCGGAAGGCCTGCACCAGGCCCTCGAGGCCAAGGAGCAGGTGGCGATCCAGCCGGAGAACGTGACGCTGGCTTCCATCACCTTCCAGAACTACTTCCGCCTCTATGCCAAGCTCGCCGGCATGACCGGCACGGCGCTTACCGAGGCCGACGAGTTCATGGACATCTATGGCCTCGACGTGCTCGACATCCCGACCAACCTGCCCGTCGCCCGAAAGGACGAGGACGACCAGGTTTTCCGCACGGCCAAGGAAAAATACGAGGCGATCATCGACATCATCGGCGAGGCGCGCGAGCGCGGTCAGCCGGTGCTGGTGGGCACCACCTCGATCGAGAAGTCCGAACTGCTCGCCGACATGCTGAAGGCGAAGGGCGTCCCGCACTTCGTGCTGAACGCGCGCTACCATGAGCAGGAAGCCGCGATCGTGGCGCAGGCGGGCGTGCCCGGAGCCGTCACCATCGCCACCAACATGGCCGGCCGCGGCACCGACATCAAGCTGGGCGGCAACCTCGACATGCGGATCGCCATCGAACTGGCCGACCTGCCCAAGGGCCCCGAGCGCGACGCGCGCATCGCCGCCATCAAACAGGAGATCGAGGTCAACAGGCAGAAGGTGCTGGACGCCGGCGGCCTCTTCGTCATCGGCACCGAGCGCCACGAGAGCCGCCGCATCGACAACCAGCTGCGCGGCCGTTCCGGCCGTCAGGGCGACCCCGGCCGCTCGCTGTTCTATCTCTCCCTCGAAGACGACCTGATGCGCATCTTCGGCTCGGAGCGGCTGAACTCTATGCTGACGATCAGCGGCCTCAAGGAAGGCGAGGCCATCGTCCACCCGTGGATCAACAAGGCGCTGGAAAAGGCCCAGCAGAAGGTCGAGGCGAGGAACTTCGACATCCGCAAGAACCTGCTGAAGTACGACAACGTGATGAACGACCAGCGCAAGGTGATCTTCGACCAGCGCATCGGCATCATGAAGGGCGAAGAAGTGGCCGAGACCATCGACGACATGCGCCACCACACGATCGAGGACCTCGTCCACAAGCACATCCCGCCCAACAGCTATGCCGAACAGTGGGATGCCGCGGGGCTGCGCGAGCGCCTGCGCGAGTCGGTGGGCATCGACTTCCCGGTCGACGACTGGGCGAAGGAAGAGGGCATCGCCGAAGAAGAGATCATGGAGCGCGTCAACAACGAGGCCGACAAGCACTATGTCGGCAAGCGCGAGCGCTATGGCCAGGAGATCATGAGCCAGGTCGAGAAGACCTTCCTGCTGCGTACGCTTGACCAGCTGTGGCGCGACCACATCATCACGGTGGAGCAGCTGCGCCAGGTCATCCACCTGCGCGCCACCGGCCAGCGCGACCCGCTGAACGAATACAAGACCGAGGGCTACAACCTGTTCTCCCACATGGTGGACAAGCTGCGCGAAAACGTGACGGCACAGGTGATGCGCGTCGAAGTGCAGATGCGCGACCCTTCCGAACTCACCGAGTTGCCGGAAGCCGAGGACCTGCCGTTCATGCAGGCCCACCACATCGATCCCGTCACCGGCGAAGACGAGATCTCGCAGTCCGGGTTGATGCTGGCCCAGAACAAGCCGCAGATCGACCCCAGCAACCCGAAGACCTGGGGCAAGGTCTCACGCAACGACCCCTGCCCCTGCGGCTCCGGCAAGCGCTACAAGCACTGCCACGGGGCTTACGCTTAGCATTTCGCCTTGAGGACGACCTGAGAACGCGCCTCTCTCCCGTCAATACTGGGGAGGTCAGCGCCAGTCAGGCGGGCGGCAGATTGTCGAAGGCCGCACCCATGAATGGCGCAAAGGCGCGCCAGACTTCCGAACTGCCGCGGTAAATGGCCTGCCGCACCTGATCGGCAGAAGCGGTGTGGACCAGCCGCGCGTTCTTCTCGGGAGCGAGGTAATCCACATGCCAGGGCAGCGACAGGTGGGCGATGATCCGGCGCGTCTCGGTCTCCGGTTCGTCGGTGAGCCGCTCGTAGTCGATGTCGACAAGACGGCCGGGGCAAAGCTCGTTCCAGCGTTCCATCATGTCGGCGTAAAGCAGATGATAACGCACCAGAGCGTCGAGGTCATAGGCAAAGCCCATGCCCCTCGCAGCAAAGTAATGCTTGAAGTTGGACCAGCACACGGCGCGCGGGTTGCGGTGGATATGCAGGATCCGGGCCTGCGGCAGAGCAGCACAGATTAACGGCACGAAGCGGAAATTGAGCGGCATCTTGTCGACAACCCATGGCTTGCCGTTGCTGACCTGTGCAATGGCGGCGAGATACTGGGCCGCGAAGGCCTGCAGCGCCTCGGGCTTGGGCGGCGTGCGGCCGGTGGCCAGATCAAGCCCATACTGCTTAACGAAATTGAGTTCGCCTGCCCCCTGCACATCGGGTCCCCCAGAGAGTATCTGCTCGAGGAGCGTGGTGCCCGAACGTGGCATGCCCACGATGAACACCGGCACCGGCTGGTCTGCTGACGCAGTGAGACCGGACGCTGCTGCCATCAAGCCTGGGGCTGCCGCGGCGAGCGCCCCGAACAGCGCCTCATCCTGTTCAAACCGATAGCCCAGCACTTTCGTGCGGAGGGCATTGGCCTCCTGCAGCGCGGCGAAACTCAATGCCAGGTCACCGGTGTCCTCCAAGGCCTTCGCGATGGCGAAGCACAATTTGCTGCGCGCGTCATCGGGCAGGCCTGACATGGCTTGAGCCTCGCGCATCTTCGCCAGCAGCGGATCTTCCGAACTGAACGTCCGCTGGCGACTGAGGCCGTAAAGTGCCGAGGGATCATGCGGGGCTTGCGCCAGTGCGGCCTCATAACTCGCGGTAGCCTCTTCGCGGCGGCCGAGTTGACTCAGGGCATGGCCACGTGCGCTCAAGGCTTGCGGCGCCCGCGGCGCGATCCGGACGGCCTCGTCATAACTCTTGAGCGCCTCCTCCATCTGCCCATGCTCACTGAGGAGGTCGCCGCGCAATCCATGCCCCTGCGCCAGGCCGGAATCGAGCGCCAGCGCCTGCTCCACCACCAAAAGTGCCTGCTGGGTATGCCCAAGGTCACGCAACGCCAGCGCCAGCTCAAAGGCAATGCCGGGGCGCGTGGGATCAAGCTGGCGTGCCCGCACCAGCACTTCCGCGGCTTTGCCTGCTTGGTTTAGACGGAGCAGGACGTGGCCCAGCTCGAGCATGGCCTCAGGCCAGGCTGGCCGCTGCGCTAGAAGCCTAAGGAACACGTCACGCGCCTCGACGAGACGTTCTTCGGCGGCAAGACTCTGGCCCAGCGTGAGGGCGGCCTCGAGTATACCCGGGTTCAGTTTCAGGGCAGCCTGGGTATCAGCCCTTGCAGACTGCGGGTTGCCGAGTTTCAGCAGCGCGACTGCACGGCCATGATAGGCCTCCGCATAGTCAGGTTTGAGCGCGATGGCCCGTGAGAAACCGGCAAGCGCATCGGCAAAGGCGCCGCGATCCATCAGCACATTTGCGCGGTTCAGCTGAGCTGCGGCACTCTGCGGCCGCATCTTAACCGCGCGGTCGAGCAGCGACATGCTCTCCGTCAGGGCACCGGTCCGGCGCAACAATGTTCCGAGGAGATGCACAACATCAAAATGTCTGGAGTCGAGGCGCAGCAACTCGCGATAGATGAGCTCTGCTTCCACAAGCCGGTTCTGCTGGTGAAGCGCAATGGCCCTATTGAGCTCCGACAGAAATCGGTCGGGTGGCATGGTGTTCTTCATTGTGGCCTAAGCCGTCCCTCGCCATGAATGACAGGGCGAGACGTAGCGCATAGGCCGCGCGAGCGGAAGCGGCTCGCAAGGAACGGGGAGGATGACGCCAAGGCGGACACCTTCAGGCAACATCTTGTCAACCGGCCGGTCGGCGGCTTCGTGGCACTTCACCTTCGCTGGTTCCGAGGAGCATCTGTTGCGGAGCCTAAGGACCAGCAGAGCCTGCACAATTCCTTCGAAAACAATCTGTTAGGACGGGTATGTCTGTCCCTGTGCGTGAGTGCAAGCACGGCCATGGGGCCTGTGCTCAGGGCCGTTCCCGCCATTCTTGTCTCGCCACGGGCAAGAACAGATCGAACGTCAACTCTCACCGCTCATCCCTTGCGGTTCCAGGGTGCCGGCACCAGGTGGCCACGGCGCATGGCAATCACCAGCATCACCACTCCGGTGACGGTGCACAACACCAGAGCGAATATCGACTGCTCCATGCCAAAGGTACCACCCGTGTAAAAGCTTTGTCCCTCGATCTTGGCCTGAAACAGGCCCGGAAGTGAGACGCCACCGGAGACGATGCCGGAGAAGACGGCCGACTGCACATAGTTCCACAGCATGTGATAGCCGATGGCCATCCACAAACGCCGCGTGACCAGATAGGCAGCGGCCAGCAGCAAGCCCGCCTCGATGGCGATGTAAACGGCTCCTGCGATCGTGGCATCCGGGTTGATCAGATGGAGAAGACCAAAGACCAGCGACGAAACGATGATCGCGAACCAACTGCCGGCCATGTCCTCGACGGAGCGAAACAGCACACCGCGAAACACCAACTCCTCAACGACAGATGACTTCACCGCCATCGCCGCTGCCGGTATCATGTAGGACAATGGGTTCAGTCCTTCGATACGGTACATGCCGATCACCATCAGAAGCAGCACGCAACCTGCATAGAGCACAACGCCGATCAATCCACCGATGGCCCATTCGCGGCCTGCTCCCGGCAGGGACAGTTCGGTCACCTCGCGGCGCTCGATCAACTCTCCCCAGGCGACATAAACGGCCATCGCCACCAAAGCCATGGCGACCGCTATGGCGACGCCGATCAAGGGACTGTCCTTGAAAGCCTCTATGCGACTTTCTGACCACGCCATCATGCAGAATATGATGCCGCCCAGAACGATCAGGCGGCTCAAAGGGAATTGCAAGATACGCAACCAAGGCGGCTTGGCCGGGAGTGCTTGTGCGATCATATTGGTCCTTCAGGCTTTTTGCTTGGCTTCTTGGGTAGAAACGAGAACGCGCCTCCGTCAAAAGCTATACACAACCTGAAATCGTTGCAATCCGGACAGGGCGTGCGCCGTGATGGCGCGTGTCGTTGGTGAGTGCTTGGCTGCCGGCCTGACTAGCGTCTCCATGGCATACGACGCCGGCCGGGCGGAGAACCAAGTGACGGCATGCGCACCGGCCATGTCCAGGGGGCTGAGCACGCCAAGCGCAAGGCTGCTTGACGCCCCCTCGCGGTGAAGGGCATCCTCGCTCCCATGCGGGACCGTGTGACGATCTTGGCGCTGCTGCTTCCGGCCCTGCTCGTGATGTTCGTGAGCGGCGTCATTCCGGCCAGCTTCGTGGCCTTCTATTCGCTTCACGACACCTTCGCGGGCAATAGCTTCGTGTGGGTCGGCCCGCAGTGGTACCTGAGCGTGCTGTCGTCGTCAGAATTCTGGTGGGCGCTGGCGCGCAGCTTCAGCTTCTCCGCCCTCGTGCTGCTGATCGAGGTGCCGCTCGGAATTTTCATTGCGCTGCGCATGCCGGCGTCAGGGCCATGGGCCACCGTGCTCATCGTACTGCTGGCCATTCCGCTGCTGGCCCCCCAGATCGTCGTGGGCTACCTCTTCAAGGTGCTTACGTCGCCCGGCATCGGCCTCCTTCATGCGCTGTTCGACGCCGTTGGCCTTGGCTACGACATGAACAACCCGGTGGTGGTGTGGGCCAGCCTGCTGCTGATGGATGCCTGGCACTGGACGAGCCTCGTCGTGCTCCTGTGCTACGCCGGGCTTCGCGCCATTCCCCAGGCCTATTACCAGGCCGCGCGGATTGACGGGGCGGGGCCATGGGCCATCTTCCGCCACATCCAGCTGCCGCGCCTGCGCCTCGTGTTGCTCATCGCCATTCTGCTGCGGTTGATGGACAGCTTCATGATCTACGCCGAGGCCTATGTGGTCACGCGCGGTGGTCCGGGCGTATCGACCACATTCCTCTCGCATGAACTGATCCAGACAGCGACGATCCAGTTCGACCTGGGCGAAGGCGGGGCCATGTCGATCCTCTACCTGCTGATCATCGCGGTGATCTCCTGGGCGTTCTTCACGCTGATCGTGCCGCAGCGGGATCAGGCGGCATGAAGGGCAGAATGTCCATCGCGCCGCTGGTCTATGTGGCGCTGCTGATGACGCCGGTCTACTGGCTCGTCGCCATGAGCTTCAAGACCAATGCCGAGATCGGCGGCGGGCTGACCTTCTATCCCCACAGCATGAGCCTGGAAAACTATGCGCTGATCCTCACCGACCCCGACTGGTATATGGGTTATGTGAACGCCATCATCTACGTTGTGATCAACGTGGTGATTTCGGTGAGTGTGGCGCTCCCCGCCGCCTATGCCTTTTCGCGCCATGACTTCTTCGGGCACCGGGCGCTGTTCTTCGGGCTGCTGATGTTCCGGATGATGGCGCCGGCCATCCTGCTCGCGCCTTTCGTCCAGATCTTCTCGGACCTGGGGCTGATCGACACCCACATCGCGGTGGCGGTCGCACACTGTTTCTTCAACGTGCCCCTGGCGATCTGGATTCTGGAGGGCTTCATCTCCGCCATCCCACGCGAAATGGACGAGA
Source organism: Rhizobium sp. Q54 (assembly GCA_945889445.1). Taxonomy (GTDB): domain Bacteria; phylum Pseudomonadota; class Alphaproteobacteria; order Rhizobiales; family Aestuariivirgaceae; genus Aestuariivirga. The sequence goes on along the minus strand of CAMDBX010000040.1, from coordinate 18,462 downwards.
GCGCGCGCATCGACGGCCATGGCGTCGTGTCCTTCATGCGCCGCATTCTCATTCCACAGATCGCACCCGGCATCGCGGTGGCCGCCTTCTTCTGTTTCATGTTCTCGTGGATTGAGTACATGCTCGCCAATGCCCTGACGACGGTTGACGCCAAACCCATCGCCGGCATTATGACGCGGGCCGCGGGGGTGATGACGGGAGACATCGCCCTCTTGTCGGCGGCAAGCGTGCTGGGACTACTGCCGGGCCTGCTGCTCATCATCTTCGTGCGCAAGCATCTGGCCACCGGTTTCTCGATGGGCCGGGTGATCTAGACAATGCCCCTGGCAAATACCGCCTGCATCAGCTAGGCAGGCCGCGCAGGCCCTGTCAGGAGGAACCCCCGCCTTGCTTTTGAAAGCGGCAGAGGAGATCCATGCAGCAGGACGGCTCGCCGAGGCGATCCCGCTCCAGCTGGCCCGTGAGCCGCGTGGCGGCAAGCCTGCTCACCGTGGCAGGCGTGCCCGAACTGATCGCGCCCTCACGCGCGTAATATGAGCGCATGGCAGTGGGTTATTACAAGGACAGGGCGGCGCTGAAGGCGCGGCGCCGCAAGGTCGAGGCGAAAACGCTCAGCCGTGGGCTGTTCGACCTGCAGCGCTACACGCGCATCCTCAAGGCCCTGTTCGCGCAGATGGCGAAGCGGCATCGCGACGGGCTGCCCCCCGACCACCTCTTCGCATGACCAGGCATCAGGCCGCGCTGGTGTAGCCCACCGATCCCATCATGCCGGAATGCATGTGATAGGCATGATGGCAATGGAACGGCCATGAGCCGGGATTGTCGGCGTCGAAGACGATGGTGACCGTCTCCATCGGCGGCACCAGCACCACGTCGCGCAACGCACCGTCGATGACCGTATTGCCCAGCGCCATGACCTTGAAATAATGGCCGTGCAGATGCATCGGATGCGCCATGCCGGTCGTGTTGTGCATCATCACCGCGATGCGCTCGCCCTGGCGCATGGTGAACAGCGGTTGTGATGGATTGGCCTCGCCGTTGAGGCCCCAGAGATAGTTCTTCTCGCCGCCGGTCAGCATCAGCATTTCGGTGCGGTTCACAGGCTCCTGCGGCAGCTTGGCAACAGCGCGGTAGAGCCGCTCCTGGGCCAGATCGAGGGCCGGTGTCACCTCGCCTTCTCTGGCCAGCTTCGGAACCGTGGCGCCCTTGGTCGACAGAATGATTCCGGTACGATCCTTAAGACCCTCGGGGCGGAAGAGCACGGGAAAGGCACCACCCTCCGGCGGGATCTTGAGCCGGACGTCGGCGCGCTGGGCCATGGCGATGGGGAAAAGCGTGCCCTTCATCGGGTAAATGGCATTGCCGTCCACTGCAATGAGCTCGCCCTCCAGCGCACCGAGGTCGATCCACATGTTGGAGGCCGCGGCACCGTTGATGATGCGCAGGCGGATCGTGCCGCCCTTCTCGACCGAGACGACTTCGGGGTCATCAAGCGTGCGGTCATTGGCGAGGTAGGCGTCGAAGACGATGTCGTTCAGCATGCCCATGCCGCCGGCCATGCCCGTCATCATGGTTTCACCCGAAGCGGAATGGTTCATCTGTGAATGGTCCATGCCCTGCATCGCGTGGCCGGCATGCGCGCCGCCGCCACCCTGCAGTTCGGCCAGGATGTCCTGCGGATTGCGGAAGGTGAAGTCATGCAGCATGACCACATGCTCCTGGTCGTCGAACAGCGGTTCCTTCACTTCCTGCACGATCAGGGGCGCGGCGAGCAGCTGCTGCTCCTGCAGCCCCATGTGCGAATGCATCCAGTGCGTGCCGGCGCGCGTGTTGGCGAAGTCATAGTCCAGCGTGCCGCCAGGCGGGATCGCCGGCTGGCCATACATGGCAACGCCATCCTGCCCGAAGGGCGGCGTGAGGCCGTGCCAGTGGATGATGGTGTCGCTGTCGGTGTCGTTCTTCACCCGCACCCGGAAATGCTCGCCCAGCATCATCGACAGGCCGGGCTTGCCGCCGGGGCCGGTGAGGCCATAAACGGTGGCAGCCTTGCCCTTCACCTCGAGCACGCGCTTCGCCACGGTGAGAAGCTGGGGTTCAGGCTCTGCCAGCGCGAAGCGCGGCAGGCCCATGAGGGAGGAGCCGGCGAGGCCGGCGAGGAGGATATCGCGGCGGTTCATGTCCGTCCCAACTCGTTGGTCATCACCCTATGTGGGGATGATTTGCGGCAGGAAGCGGGCGGGCCTCAAGCGGCTAGAGGTTGCGACCTATCCCCAGGAACTTTTCGCGCCGCTGGGTGCGCAGCACGTCCGGCGAAACGCCGGTCAGGCTCTTCAACGCCCGGCCGATGGCCTCGCCCGTGGCGGAGATCGCGTCCTTCGCGGCGCGGTGGGCGCCGCCCTTTGGCTCGGGGATGATCTCGTCCACCACGCCCAGTCTCTTCAGGTCCTGGGCTGTGATCTTCATGGCGGCCGCCGCATCCTTGGCGCGCGCGGCATCGCGCCACAGGATGGACGCTGCCCCCTCTGGCGAAATGACGCTGTAGATGGCGTGCTCGAGCATCATCACCACATTGGCCGTGGCAATGGCGATGGCGCCGCCCGAGCCACCCTCGCCGATCACCACCGAGACGGTGGGAACGCCAAGCGACAGGCAGCAGTCGGTGGAGCGCGCTATGGCTTCCGCCTGGCCGCGCTCCTCGGCGTCGATGCCGGGATAGGCGCCCGCCGTGTCGACGAAGGAGATGACCGGAAGGCCGAAGCGGTCGGCCATTTCCATCAGTCGCACGGCCTTGCGATAGCCCTCGGGGCGCGCCATGCCGAAGTTGCGCTTGAGGCGGGACGCGGTGTCATTGCCCTTTTCCTGGCCCAGCACCATCACGGCCTCGCCCTGGAAGCGGCCCAAACCACCAACCACGGCAAAGTCCTCCGCAAATTTGCGGTCACCCGCCATGGGGGTGAACTCGGTGATGAGCTGGCCGATGTAGTCAACGGCGTGCGGGCGCTCCGGGTGGCGGGCCACCTGCGCCTTCTGCCACGGCTCGAGATTGGCATAAAGATCGGTCAGCTGCTTCGCCGCCTTCTTCTCCAGCCCCTTCACCTCGTCGGAAATCGACACGGTCTTGTCGCCGGTGGGAAGCGCGCGGAGTTCCGCGATCTTGCCTTCCAGTTCAGCGAGCGGGGCTTCGAAATCGAGATAGGTGGGCATTGGGCCTCGAAACGGGGTCAGGTTGGCGCGGAAACTGGCCGCGTGGCGTCAGGAAGTCAACTTTTCTTGGCAAGGGGGTGGTGGGATTCCACCACCTCCCGCAGCCGCTCGGCCTGCACATGCGTATAGATCTGGGTGGTGGAAATGTCTGCATGTCCAAGCATTTGCTGAACTGCGCGAAGGTCGGCGCCGCCCTCCAGCAGGTGGCTGGCGAAGCCATGGCGCAGCACGTGGGGCGAAAGCTTCGCGGCATCGAGCCCCGCCTCCCGGCCCAGCGCCTTGAGTTCGATGGCAAAATGCTGGCGCGTCAGGTGCCCGGCCGCCCCGGAGGACGGAAACAGCCACTTGGATCCCGCCAGCCCCGATTTCCGCAGGACGGCAAGATAGTCGGCAAGTGCCGCCCGCGCCGTGGCCGAGACCGGCACCAGCCGTTCGCGGCCACCCTTGCCCTTGACCAGAATGAAGTCGCGCTCGGCGCCAGCCGCCTGGGCGGTGAGGCCGACGAGTTCGGAGACCCGAAGACCCGTCGCATAGAGGAGCTCGATGAGGCTGAGCAGTCGCAGCGCCTTGAGCTGCTGCTTGCCCTCCGCCGCCTTCACCCGCGACCGGGCGGTCTCCGCCAGCGCGTTCACATCCTGCTGCGAGATCATCTTGGGCAGCGGTCGTGCGGCGCGCGGGCTGTCGATGGCGGTGGCAGGGTTGTCCATGGCCAGCCCGTCGCCATGCAGGAAGCGGTGGAACTGGCGGATCGCCGAAAGCTTGCGGGCCGCCGAGGAGCGGGCCATGCTCTGGGCCTCCAGCGCCTCCAGATGCCGGCGAATGTCATCGGGCCCTGCCCCCTTCAGGTCGGTGAGGCCTTCGGCATAGGCTTCAAGGTCGCGGCGGTAGGCGGCCAACGTATTCTGCGACGCGCCGCGCTCGGCTGCCATCATCTCGAGGAAGCGATCGATCAGGCGCTGGGAGACACTATTTGGCACGCAGCTTCTCGCTCGGCAGCGGCTTGACGATTTCCGTCTGCTCCGGCGGGAAGTGCGAAAGCGCCCAGGCGCTGCCATAGATCGCACCACCGAGAAACGCCAGCACCAGCACGAACTTGACCGTATCAGGCATTCACCACCACCAGAAGCAAAGGCGAGTGTAGCGGGTAAGTCCTGCTTCGGAAAGGCTTTGCGGTCGATTGTCATGCACGGTAGAACCGGGCGCAAGTTGAGGAAGATGGATGGCGCGCCGTTCTATTGCAAAAGAGGCCGAAATGGTCCGGCAGCGGCTGGGGCAGCGCCCCATCGTGCTGGTCGGTCTCATGGGTGCCGGCAAGACGAGTGTGGGCCGCCGCCTGGCCGATAAACTCGCCATTCCCTTCATCGATGCCGACCATGAAATCGAGGCAGCGGCCGGCAAGTCCATCAAGGAAATCTTCACCGACCATGGCGAGCCCTATTTCCGTGAGGGCGAACGCCGCGTCATCCAGCGGCTCATCGGCAACGGCGCCCAGGTGCTGGCCACCGGCGGCGGCGCCTACATGAACGACGAGACCCGCCAACGCATTCAGGAGAGCGGCATTTCAGTATGGCTCAGGGCGGCGCTGCCCATTCTGATGAAGCGGGTGATGAAGCGGCACGACCGGCCGCTGCTGCAGAACCCTGACCCCGAGGCGGTTATGCGCGGGCTGATCGACGCGCGCTACCCGGTCTATGCACTGGCCGACGTGACCGTCGAAAGCCGCGACGTGCAGCACGGCCAGATGGTGAATGACGTGATCCGTGCCCTCGCGCAGTGGGACGGCTGGGACAAGAAGAAGACGCAAGATGAGTGACCTGAACGCCGCTGAACGCCGCGAAACCGTGCCCGTGTCGCTGGGTGAGCGCAGCTATGACATCCACATCGGTGAAGGCCTGCTGGCCAAGGCGGGCGAGGTTGTGGCGCCCTTCCTGAAGCGCCCGCTGACCGCTATCGTGACGGACGAGAACGTGGCCGCGGCCCACCTCGCCACGCTGGAGCGCGCGCTCGCCGCAAAGGGCATCCGATCCACCGCCATCGTCATGCCGCCGGGCGAGAAGACCAAGAGCTACCAGCACCTGGCCGAACTCTGCGACAAGCTGCTGGGCGCCGGCATCGAGCGCCGCGACCGCATCATCGCCTTCGGCGGCGGCGTGATCGGCGACCTTGCGGGCTTCGCCGCGGCGATCCTCAGGCGCGGCGTGGATTTCATCCAGATCCCGACGACGCTCCTGTCGCAAGTGGACTCATCGGTAGGCGGCAAGACCGGCATCAATTCGGCCCATGGCAAGAACCTGATCGGCGCCTTCCACCAGCCGCTCGCCGTCATCACCGACATTGCGCTGCTCGACACGTTGCCGAAGCGCGAGCTTGCGGCGGGATATGCCGAAGTCGCAAAATACGGACTGCTCGGCGATGCGGGCTTCTTCGATTGGCTTGAAGGGTCTGCTCCCGCAATCATGCGCGGCGATTCACAGGAGCGCATTCATGCGATCCGCAAGTCCTGCGAGGCCAAGGCCCAGATCGTCGCCGAGGATGAGCACGAGACCGGCGTGCGCGCACTCCTCAATCTCGGACACACCTTCGGCCATGCACTGGAATCCGCCACCGGCTATTCGCAGCGCCTGCTGCATGGCGAAGGGGTGTCGATCGGCATGGTGCAGGCCTTCCGCTTCTCCGAGCGCCAGCACCTCTGCGCGCCCGGCACGGCGGAGCGCGTGGCCAAGCACCTGAAGAGCGTAGGACTGCCCATCCACGCCTCGCAGATCCAGGGGGAACTTCCGCCGCCCGCAACGCTTCTCGAGATCATGCGGCAAGACAAGAAGGCCCAAGGCGGCAGGCTCACCTTCATCCTTGCGCGCGGCATCGGCGAGGCCTTCATCGCAAGGGACGTGCCCGAGCACGACGTGCTCGACTTCCTCACGGAGGACCTCCGGCAGCGATGAGTTCCGCCTCCGGACTGATCGGCGGCGCACTCGTCGCCCTGCTCATCCTCTCCGCAATCGCGGCCGCAGTGCGCGCCAGCCTGTGGAACGCCTCGCGCACGCGGCTGGGCGAGTTACAGAAGCGCGGCATCCATGGCGCAGGAAGCGCATTGCGGCTGCTGGCCGACGAAGATCGCACCATGGGTGCGCTGGCGCTCGCCAAGCTGCTGGCAGCGGGCGTGGCAGGTGGTCTTGCCACCTTCCTGCTGTTCCATCATCTGCCACCGTTGCAGGCAGGCCTCGTTGCACTGGCGCTGATTGCAGTTTTCGCCCTCTTCGGCCTCGTGCTGCCCGATGCCTATGCGGCGCGACGCGCCGATGGCGTGGCCGTGATGTTCTCGGGGCCCGCGCGGGCGCTGGTGGCGGTGCTGGGTCCACCTGCAATCGCCCTGGACGCGGTGGCGCGCGGCCTTCTCACCCTCACCGGCAGCAACGGCGTGGACGAGACCCACACCATGCACGAGGAACTGCGCGAGGCCATCGACCTTCACGCCAAGGACGGCACGGTGGTGAAGAACGACCGCGACATGCTGTCAGGCATCCTCGCCATGCAGGACCTCGAGGTCTCCGACATCATGGTTCACCGCACCAAGATGACCATGCTCGACATCGAGGAAGACCCGAAGGATATCGTCAACGCCGTTCTGAAGAGCGGCCACACGCGGATCCCGGTGTGGAAGGACACGCCTGACAACATCATTGGCATTCTGCACGCCAAGAACCTTTTCGCGGCACTTCAGAAGCACAATGGCGATGCGACGAAGGTCGACATCGAGGATATATTGCTGCCGCCGTGGTTCGTGCCGGACACGCGCGCCATTCCGGACCAGCTCAACGCTTTCCTCAAGCGCAAGAGCCACTTCGCCATCGTTGTCGACGAGTACGGCGAAGTTCAAGGCCTCGTGACGCTCGAGGACATCATCGAGGAGATCGTCGGCGACATCCAGGACGAGCACGATGCAGTGGCGGCCGGCGTCCGGCCCAAGCCCGACGGCTCTTACCTGGTCGATGGTTCAGTAGCCATCCGCGACCTCAACCGTGCCTTCGACTGGACGCTGCCCGATGACGAGGCCAACACCATCGCCGGACTCGTCATCCACGAGGCGCGCATGATTCCGGCCGTAGGCCAGGCCTTCGTCTTCCATGGCTTCCGCTTCGAAATCCTCAAGAAGCGCCGGCATCAGATAACAGCGCTGCGCATGTCACCTGTGAAGCGCGAGGGAGAAGCGGACAGCTCTGCCTAGCTTCCTTCTCTCGTACGCAGGATGTGAAAAGGTGCTCGGCAGGGCGGATGAGGGCTCCTAGGGCGCAGACGCCTGGATAGCCAGCGCGTGTAAGCGCTCCTTCAATTCCTCGGCAAGCACCGTATTCACCATGCGATGCTGCTCGACGCGTGATTTCCCCCGGAAGGCCTCCGCCACGATGACCACGCGGAAATGGCTCTCGCCGTCAGATCTGGAGCCGGAATGGCCGGCGTGATGGTGGGATTCGTCGATCACCTGTAATGCCGCCGGCGCGAAACCCTGCGTGAGCTTCATGGTGATTCTTTGGCCGACAGGGCCAAGATGGGATTCAGGTGTCATTCTGTCTCTCTTTGGCAGGCAAAGCTTGCTTGGCCCCGCCTCTATCACCATAATCACCAGCGATGAAGCTCGATTCAAAATACTTCGACAAGATCCGCGTGAAGCCTTCAACTGACAAGAAGAAGGCGGCAGAGGCTGTGCCCCAGTGCGACTGGCCGGATTGCCCGCGGCCGGGTCCGCACAAGGCGCCCATGGGCCGCGGCCACGAAGGCAAGTTCTACAATTACTGCACCGCGCATGTGCAGGAGTACAACAAGTCCTACAACTACTTCTCCGGCATGAAGGACGACGACGTTCAGGAGTACCAGAAGAACTCCCGCCTCGGCGACCGTCCGACCTGGAAACTGGGCCAGAATGCAACGCCAAATGCGTCCAATGTGCGCCGCCGGGGTGCCCAGCTGCGCGACGACCCCTTCGGCCTCGCTGCCAGGGCGGCCAAGGCGCCGGGCCGCCACCCCTCTGGCCGCGCACTGCGCTCAACCGAGCTCAAAGCCCTGCAAACGCTGGGTCTGGACGACACGGCCACGCCCGATCAGGTGAAGAGCCAGTACAAGACCCTGGTGAAGCGGCTTCACCCAGACGCCAACAATGGCAGCCGGGCCAATGAAGATACGCTGAAAGCGGTGATCCAGGCCTATGATCACCTGCGTTCAAGTGGGTTCTGCTAAGCGGCGCTAAGCCTTGCCCGGCAGGGCCCGACCGTCTAAAACCCCGCCCGCGTAACCCCGGAACATGAAGATCCCCTGACATGAATGCGAAGGCCACTGCAGAGGCGAATGGCATGCCCGACACCAAGGCGTCGGTGAAGCAGCTCTTCGACTTCGACTCCAACATGGAAGTTCCCGCCTATTCCAAGACCTCGGAGCATGTTCCGGACCTCGATCCGGACTATCTCTTCAATCGCGAGACAACGCTCGCCATTCTCGCGGGCTTTGCCTTCAACCGTCGCGTCATGGTGACGGGCTATCACGGCACCGGCAAGTCGACCCACATCGAGCAGGTTGCCGCCCGCCTGAACTGGCCCTGCATCCGCATCAACCTCGACAGCCACATCTCGCGCATCGACCTCATCGGCAAGGATGCGATCGTGCTGCAGGAGGGCAAGCAGGTCACTGAATTCCGCGAGGGCATCCTGCCCTGGGCCTACCAGCACAACGTGGCCCTGGTTTTCGACGAATATGACGCCGGCCGCCCGGACGTGATGTTCGTGATCCAGCGCATTCTCGAAAGCTCGGGCAAGCTCACGCTGCTTGATCAATCGCGCGTTATCCGCCCGCACGCCGCCTTCCGTCTGTTTGCCACGGCCAACACCATCGGCCTCGGCGACACCACCGGCCTGTATCACGGCACGCAGCAGATCAACCAGGCGCAGATGGACCGCTGGTCGATCATTACCGCACTCAATTACCTGCCGCACGCCCAGGAAGTGGGCATCGTCACTGCCAAGTCGAAGCACTTCGACACCGAGAAGGGCCGCAAGACCATCTCCAACATGGTGCGCGTGGCCGATCTCACCCGCAATGCGTTCATGCAGGGCGACCTTTCCACCGTTATGAGCCCCCGCACCGTCATCACCTGGGCGCAGAACGCCGAGATCTTCGGTGACGTGGGCTTTGCCTTCCGGGTTACCTTCCTCAACAAGTGCGACGAGCTGGAGCGCAGCGTGGTGGCCGAATTCTACCAGCGCTGCTTCGGCGAGGAGTTGCCGGAGTCCTCCGCCCACATCACCATCGCCTGAGTGATGTAAGGTGGCGAAGGAGAAGGATACACCTTCGAACGAGTTCAAGCGCGTCCTCACCGTCGCGATGAAGACCATTGCCGAGGACCCGGAACTCTCCGTGGCCTTCGGCAATGAAGCACCTTCGCTGGCCGGCAACCGCGCCAAGCTGCCGCAGGTGGCCAATGAACTGAAGCCCGCCGACATCGCCATCGTGCGCGGCCTGTCTGACAGCTTCGCGCTCAGGATTGCCAACCACAACGACAAGGTCCACGCCCGCTACCAGCCGCAGGGCAAGAACGCCCGCGCCGTGTTCGAAGCCGTGGAACAGGCCCGCATCGAGGCGCTTGGCGCCAATGCCATGCAAGGCATGAAGACCAATCTCGCGGCGATGCTGGACGACCGCTACCGCAAGAAGGACGTCGCCCGCTACACCGACCGCAAGGATGCCCCGCTCGACGAGGCCGTGGCGCTTCTGGTGCGCGAAAAGCTCACGGGCGAGATGCCTCCCGAGGGTGCCCACGCCATGGTGGATCTGTGGCGGCCGTGGATCGAGGACAAGGCGCATGACCAGCTTGCGCACCTGACGGACAACATCCACGACCAGGCGGCCTTTGCCCGCATGTCGCGCGACATCATCGCCGCCCTCGACATGGCGGAAGAGCTGGGCGAGGACCCCGACCAGTCCGATGAAAATGACGACAGCGAGCCCGAGGAGGATTCAGGCGAGCGCGAGGAGACCCCCGACAGCGAGGAGCAGGAAAGCTCCCAGCAGTCGATGGAGGAGATGCAGGACGCCGAGGGCGAATCCGAAGCCGCCGAAATGGACGCCCAGCAGATGGACGTCGAGGACCAGGGCGAGGACCAGGACGGCGAGGAAGAGCAGGACGGCGAGGAGCCGTGGAAGCCGCAACTGCCCTTCTCGTCGCTGTCCAACGAGGATTTCTACAAGGTCTTCAGCAACCAGTTCGACGAGGTGATCTCGGCAGAGGACCTGTGCGATGCAGAGGAGCTGAACCGGCTTCGCAACTATCTCGACAAGCAGCTCTCGAGCCTGCAGGGCGTCGTCGCCAGGCTTGCCAATCGTCTGCAGCGCAAGCTCATGGCGCAGCAGAACCGCTCCTGGGACTTCGACCTCGAGGAAGGCGTGCTCGATGCCGCGCGGATCACCCGCGTCATCATCGACCCCATGCATCCGCTGTCCTTCAAGGAAGAGCAAGACACCGAATTCCGCGACACGGTGGTGAGCCTGCTGCTCGACAATTCGGGTTCGATGCGCGGGCGCCCCATCACCGTGGCCGCCACCTGCGCCGACATTCTCGCCCGCACGCTGGAGCGCTGCGGCGTGAAGGTGGAGATCCTCGGCTTCACCACGCGTGCGTGGAAGGGCGGCCAGGCGCGCGAGAGGTGGCTGGCATCCAACAAGCCGGGCAACCCGGGCCGCCTGAACGACCTCCGGCACATCATCTACAAGTCCGCCGACACGCCGTGGCGCCGGGCGCGAAAGAACCTCGGGCTGATGATGCGCGAGGGGCTGCTGAAGGAGAATATCGACGGCGAGGCACTGATCTGGGCGCACAACCGCCTGCTCGCCCGTCGCGAGCAGCGCCGCATCCTGATGGTGATCTCAGACGGTGCGCCGGTGGACGATTCAACCCTGTCGGTCAATTCCGGCAACTACCTCGAGAAGCACCTGCGCCAGGTCATCAACGACATCGAGCAGCGCTCGCCCGTCGAACTCATCGCCATCGGCATCGGCCATGACGTGACGCGCTACTACAAGCGCGCCGTGACGATTGTCGATGCCGAGGAGCTGGGCGGTGCCATGACCGAGAAGCTCGCCGAGCTGTTCTCGGAAAACGCCAAGCCCAAGGTCATCGCAAAGCCCGCCCCGAAGAAGCGCGCCCGGGCCTGAACAGCTCTATTCGTGCTTCGCCAGAAACACCTCGACCTCCAGCGCGCGCATGTCGTCCACCGCCTGCGCGAGGCGCCCATGCTCCCAGTCCCACCACGCCAGCTGCGTGATGCGCTCAGCCACTTGCGGCGCGAAACGCCACTTGAGGAAGCGCGCCGGCACGCCGGCCACCACGGCATAGGGGGCAACATCCTTCGTCACCACTGCGCCCGCCGCCACAACGGCGCCGTGGCCGATGGTGACACCCGGCAGGATGATCGCACCATGGCCGATCCACACGTCATGCCCGATCACCACCTTGTCGGCGATGCGCTGTTCGCGGAAGGCCTTGTCCAGCTTTGCGCCGACGAAATACTCGTTGGGCCGGTAGGTCATCTTGTGCTGGCTGATGCGCTCGACGGGATGGTTCAGCGCATTGATGCGGCATTGCGCGGCAATCGCCGTGAACTTGCCGATCTCGCTGTAGATCGCCTCCGAATCCCGCTCGATGTAGGAATAGTCGCCAAGTGTTGAATCAAGGAACTGCACCCGCTCCTTCAACTCGGTGAAGCGCCCCAGCACGGCATTGCGGGTCATGGCAGAACCATGGATGCGCGGGTTGCCGTCCCGCGGGCCATTGCCCCGCTTGCTTTCTTTGTCTTCGCTCATGCCCTGACCAATAAAGCAAAAGCCGCCCCGGTAGGAGCGGCTTTCGAATTCAGTGCCGACGGTAAGATCAGGCGGCCTTGGCGGCTTCCAGCTTCTTGGCGATCGAGCGCTTGAGGCGCGCGGCCTTGTCCGAGAGCTTGGCGGTGTCGGCCTTCATCAGGAAGGCGTCGAGGCCGCCGACATGCTCCACCGACTTCAGCGCGATGGCCGAGATGCGCAGCCTATAGGTCAGGCCCATCGCATCGCTCATCAGACTCACGTCACAAAGGTTCGGCATGAAGCGGGTCTTTGTCTTGTTGTTGGCATGGCTGACCTTGTTGCCAACCAGCGCGTTCTTTCCCGTCAACTCACAACGGCGGGCCATGGGCTTAACTCCACAATAAGAATGGGCACCGGGAGGCTCAATGCCCCCGGTTCGGATGGCGGGTCTATAGTGGCAGCCAAGCGCTGGGTCAAGCCGGAAGCGCCCGCTTCCAGGCCTTTCCCCTTCCTGTGCCCGAAGGTGGGTGAGAGGCGTGCGCGTCCCATTCCGGCACAGCCGGGTTAACGCGTCACCGCCACAGACCCCGTCGCATGGCGCAATTCTCCTGTGGTCTTGTAGGCTTAGCAGACCAGATCCACAACATGTTGCGAGAACAAACAGGGAAAATCCGGCCTTCACCGATTCGGGCGCGATCCGTTCCGGGGATGGTCCACTCCGTTAACAACCGTTCGGAACGGGTCGCCCGGCACGACAGGGTCCGTCAACCATAAGCGGCAGCCTGTTAATCTTTGACGCCGCCCGCCCACCGACGGCTGCCCCTGGTCAACCGCAGGCAGGAGAGGGAGGGCGCGCAGAACCCCCGCAAACATTGAAGACGACTTTTGGAACAAACACGGAATCACCGATGTGCAGCGATTCGGGCCAGCTTCGTTCCTCTTTGAATCCAATCCCTAACGCGCCGGCTCAGAACGGGGCAAAAGACCTTGACCGCCCGGGGCATGCGCCCCAAGTCTGGGTCTCAAGGATTCCGCGAAGCCGCCTGAAATGCCCTCCCAAAAAACCGTCACTGCCGTGCTTGGCCCCACCAACACCGGCAAGACCCACCTCGCGGTGGAACGCATGCTGGGGCACGGTAGCGGCATGATCGGCCTGCCCCTGCGTCTCCTCGCCCGCGAGATCTACGACAAGGTGCGGGACCGCGTCGGCGATGCCGCGGTGGCGCTGGTGACGGGCGAGGAAAAGATCATTCCCGTCCACGCGCGCTACTGGATCTGCACCGTCGAGGCCATGCCGAGCGACGTGGAGGTGCCCTTTCTCGCCATCGACGAGGTGCAACTCTGCGCCGACTTCGAGCGCGGCCACATCTTCACCGATCGCGTCATGAACCGGCGCGGTCGCGACGAGACCATGCTGCTCGGTGCGGGCACCATGCGGCCCATTCTCGAGAAGCTGCTGCCGGGCACCACCTTCGTCTCGCGCCCGCGCTTTTCGCAATTGCTCTATGCGGGGCAGAAGAAGCTCACCCGCCTGCCGCGCCGCTCGGCCATCGTCGCCTTCTCGGCTGACATGGTCTACGCCACGGCGGAACTCATCCGCCGCCAGCGCGGCGGTGCGGCGGTGGTTCTGGGCGCACTATCCCCGCGCACCCGCAATGCGCAGGTGGCGCTCTACCAGTCTGGCGACGTCGACTACATCGTGGCCACAGATGCCGTGGGCATGGGCCTCAACATGGATGTGGACCATGTGGCCTTCGCCTCGACGCGCAAGTTCGACGGCTTCCAATATCGCCAGCTGAATCCGTCCGAACTGGGCCAGGTGGCCGGCCGCGCCGGGCGCTACATGAATGACGGCACCTTCGGCGTGACGGGCGAGGCGGACCCGTTCGACCCGGAGATGGTCGAGCGTCTCGAGAGCCACAATTTCGATTCCGTGCGCATGCTGCAGTGGCGCAACCGCGAGCTTGACTTCGGCTCGCTCGAACGCCTGAAGCAGTCGCTGAACCAGTTGCCGCAGCAACAGGGCCTCACCCGCGCCCAGCCCAATGCCGACCTGCTGGCGCTGGAAGCGCTGGCCCGCGACCCCGCCACGCGCGATCTTGCCAGGTCGAAGAAGGACGTGGAGCGGCTGTGGGAGGTCTGCCAGATCCCCGATTACCGCAACATCTCGAACTCCGAGCACGCCTCGATCGTCTCCAAGATCTACCAGTACCTGCAGACGGGTAATGGCTTCATCGACGAGGACTGGTTCGTGCGGCAATTGAAGTTCTGCGAGAACACTGCGGGCGACCTCGACACGCTGTCGAACCGCATCAGCCACGTCCGCACCTGGACATTCGTGGCAAACCGCCCGGATTGGCTGAAGGCACCTCTCTATTGGCAATCCTACGCGAGAGAGATAGAGGACAAGTTGTCGGACGCCTTGCATGAGCGCCTGACACAGCGTTTTATCGACCGCCGTACCAGCGTGCTGATGAAGCGCCTGGCCCAGAAGGAAGAATTGATGTCGACTGTTGAGGAAGATGGCGCCATCCACGTGGAGGGCGAGTATATTGGCCGGATCAAGGGCTTCCTGTTCGTGCCGGACGGCGCCACGGAAGGGGCCGAGGCCCGGGCGCTCAAGGCCGCTGCCATGTCGGCGGTCGCAGCCGAGATCACCGCAAGGGCCAAGGCCGTCTCCGCATCGTCCGACACCGACCTGAAGCTGACGCGCGACGGCCAGATCGTCTGGAACAATGCGCCCGTCGGCAAGCTCGAGCCGGGCGCTAGCCTGCTCAAGCCGCGCGCCGGCGTTGTGGCGGGCGACCAGCTCTCGGGCGCCGAACGCGAAGAGGTGCAGGCTCGCCTGCAAAAATTCACCGATCGCCACATCGCCACGGTGCTGGAGCCCCTCGCCAAGCTCGAGGAGGGCGAAGGCCTCGAAGGTATCTCGCGCGGGCTGGCCTTCCGCCTCGTTGAAACGCTGGGCGTGCTCCCGCGTGACACGGTCGCCGAGGAGGTGAAAGGCCTGAGCCAGGAGGACCGCGCCAAGCTCAGGGCATTCGGCGCCCGCTTCGGCGCCTTCAACCTTTATGTGCCGGCCCTCCTTAAGCCAGCCCCCACCGAACTCCGCCTGCTGCTCTGGGCTCTCGTCATGCAGAAGGAAGGCAAGCTCGACCCGTCGGCACTTCCCCAGCCGCCGGGCCAGGGCCTCACCTCAGCCAGCTTCGACCGTACGACGCCCAAGGGCTTCTATGGCGTATGCGGCTATCGCATCTGCGGCTCGCGCGTGGTGCGCATCGACATGCTGGAACGCCTGGCCGACGTGATTCGTGACCGCGTGTTCTGGCGCGCCCGCTTCGCTGAGGAAGCCCGCCCGGCAGGCTCCGTCGAAGGCGGCGGCTTCACCGTAGTGCCGGACATGATGTCGCTCGTCGGTTGCTCCGGCGAGGACTTCCTCGGCATTCTCAGAAGCCTCGATTACCGTATGCAGAAGAAGATGGTGAAGCGCCCCATGCCGGCCGCAGCGCCCGCCACGCCTCAGGCGCCTGCAGCGGCGGTCGAAGGCCCCGCTGTCGCCACCAGCGAGGAGGCCGTCCAGCTCGAAGAAGCAATGACCCTGCAATCCGTCGAATCGCCTGACGCGCCGCCCGAGGCTCCCGTGGCACCGGTTGAAGCTGCCGAGGCGGCCATGGCGCCAATTGAAGCCGCCGCCGCGCCCGAGACGCAGGTTGAAGGTACAGAGACGCCCGACGCCCCGGTCGCCGAGGGGGTGGACCAGCCAGTTGCCGAGGCAGCCGCCGCGGCGCCGGTCGTGGCCCTGGAAGATGTCGAAATCGAGGTCTGGTGGCCGCGCGACACCGGCCCCTTCCGCCACCGCCCCGAACGCCAGCAGCAAAACCGCCGTCCGCCACCGCGCCGCGAAGGCGCCGCCCCTTTGGCCGAGGGTGCTGAAAAGCCCGAGGGCGAGCGCCGCGAAGGCGGCCGACCCCACCGTCACCACGGCAAGGGCAAGCCCCGCGAGGAACGCGGCGAAGGCCGGGACGGCCGTCCAGACCGCAAACCTCGCCGCGACGACCGCAAGCCGGAGCCACAGGAGCGCAAGGCCCGTCCCGAGAAGCCCATTGACCCCGATTCGCCCTTTGCCGTTCTGGGGGCGCTGAAGGCGAAGCTTGGCGGGAAGTGACGAGTTGCCGGGGCGCCAGCGCCTCGACAAGTGGTTGTGGTTCGCCCGGGTCGTCAAGACGCGGGAGGATGCTGCCAGACTGGTGGAATCAGGTCACGTCCGCCTCAACGGCCAGAAGACCCTGAAGCCCGGCCACGGCGTCCGGCCGGGCGACGCACTGACCATCGTCCTCAAGGCCCGGGTGCGGGTTCTGCACGTGGAGGGGCTGGCGGAGCGCCGGGGGGCGGCCGAGGTGGCACAACGCCTCTACCGCGAAACCGGCATGTCCGCTCCGGGGCAAAAAACGCCGTAAAAGATGGTGCAAGCCCCGCCGGAAATTGCTAGGAAACGTTCGGAATAAAGAACGGTTGAGCTTATGACCTATATCGTCACCGACAACTGCATCAAGTGCAAGTATATGGATTGCGTGGAAGTTTGCCCCGTGGACTGCTTCTACGAGGGCGAGAACATGCTCGTCATCCATCCTGACGAGTGCATCGACTGCGGCGTCTGCGAGCCGGAATGCCCCGCCGAGGCGATCAAGCCCGATACTGAGCCGGGCCTCGAATCCTGGCTCAAGCTGAACACTGAATATGCCAGCCAGTGGCCGAACATTACCACCAAGAAGGACGCCCCGGGCGACGCCAAGGAGTTCGACGGGGTCGAGAACAAGCTGGAAAAGTATTTCTCACCCAATCCGGGTGAAGGCGACTGAACGCCGCCCATGCCTTTGGCGCAGGCCGGGCATGCAAGCCCCTGCGGCCATCAACCTTTTTCACCAGGATTCGTCCGTGTGCGGCGCAAGAATCCGCCGTACACGGACATCTCGCTCTTTAAAAATGCTTAAACTTGTGATATTTAGGCAATCATGAGTATGTAATCCGAGTTAGGTGAAGGAAACCGGGCCAAGGGCTCGGGTTTTTTTATGCGAGTGCCAGCCATCCACAGACGGCGAACGGGGCCCGAGGGCGCCCTTCCGGTGGAGGCAACGAGCACCGAATGCGGGAACTGGACGAAGAGGCAAGTTGCGCAAGCCCAAAAGGGCAGCGCCGCACGTCACCCGCTTGCTGCCGACGGAACGCATATTCCACAACAAGATTGGGCAAAGGGCGAAGGACGAGACATGACGAAAGTGAAGACGAAGGCAACCGCCGCGAAGAAGCCGGTCGCCAAGGCCAAGACCAAGTCGGCCCCCGTGAAGACGTCGAAGCCGGTCGTCGCCGCCAAGGCGAAACCCGCCGCCAAGCCCGTTGCGGCCAAGGCTGTTGCCGCCAAGCCGGCCGCTAAGTCTGCCGTCAAGTCGACCGCCGCGAAGGCCGCTCCGAAGCCTGTGGCCAAGCCCGTGGTTGCTGCCAAGCCGGCACCCGCCGCCAAGGCTGTCGCTGCAAAGCCTGCCGCCGCCGCCGTGAAGCCGGCCAAGCCCGCACCGGAAGCAAAGAAGGTCGTGAAGCCCGCCGCACCCGCCCCTGTGGCGAAGGCCGCTGCCCCGCAGGCCGCTCCCGCACCGGCTGCGAAGCCGGTCGTGGCCACCCCGGTCGCTGCTGCGCCGGTGGCTCGCAAGCTGGTGTTCAAGGTCAATGAACTGGTTGTCTACCCCGCCCATGGCGTGGGCAAGGTCAGCATGATCGAGGAGCAGGAAATCGCCGGCGTGAAACTTGAGCTCTACATCGTCGAGTTCGAAAAGGAAAAGCTTCGCCTCAAGGTGCCAACCAGCCGCGCCGAGCAGAAGGGCATGCGCCGCCTGTCCGACAAGACGCAGATCGAATCTGCCCTCAAGGTGCTCAAGGGCCGTGCCCGTATCAAGCGCACCATGTGGTCGCGCCGCGCCCAGGAATATGATGCGAAGATCAACTCGGGCGACATCATGGCCGTGGCGGAGGTGGTGCGCGACCTCTATCGGTCGGAGCGCCAGCCGGAACAGTCCTACTCCGAACGCCAGCTCTTCGAGCAGGCGCTCGACCGCATGGCCCGCGAAATCGCTGCCGTGAAGAAGATCGACGACGATCAGGCCGTGAAGGAACTGGAGGAGTACCTCTCCAAGAACGCCAAACGCGCCCCCACGGGCGAGAAGGCCGAAGAAGACGTGGCGGCCGACGAAGCCGCCTGATCGCTCTGCACAACTTATGGAAAGGCCCGGCCCCAGCGCCGGGCCTTTTTCATGCCCCGAGACGGCTTCCCAAACCAGGCAGGGAGCGTTACAAAGGCAGCCGGCAAGGTCCCGTAGCTCAGCTGGATAGAGCATCAGTTTCCTAAACTGAGGGTCGCAGGTTCGAATCCTGTCGGGGCCGCCA
>CAMDBX010000039.1 GCA_945889445.1 Rhizobium sp. Q54 | reverse complement strand
TGGCGGAGACGGAGGGATTCGAACCCTCGATACGCCTTGAAAGCGTATGACGATTTAGCAAACCGTTGCCTTCAGCCTCTCGGCCACGTCTCCTGCTGGCGGCCTTTTGCCGTGATTTGACGGGGGATGCAAGCCTGCCGTGGTAAGGGCTCAGGCCTTGGGCGGCGCAACCACCGGGAACTCGGCAAGAAGTCGCTGCTCCAACTCCACGAGGTCAGCCGGAAGATCCATGCCGGTGGCGCGCATCTGGCTCAGCTCCTGGTGAACCTGCTGGTAGAGTTCATGCAGGTCCTCGGGCTGATCATTCATCTCGCCCAGCAGCATGCCGATCTGCGCCTTCAATTGCTCGAATGCCATGACTCAGGTGTTTCCTTCTTTGATCGGACCACCATAGACCGGTCCGGGGGGATCTTCCAGTTTGGAACCATTCTAAACCCGAGTATTTTAGTCGGTTTTTGTTGACAGGATGGCTCCAGCCGCGCCATACAGCGGCATCACAACGTGACTGGATTGAAGGAGTTGCCCATGTCCACCACCCGCCGCCAGTTTCTGGGCCTTGTGCTCGGCCTTGCCATTGCCGCTGCGGCGGCGCCGCAGGCCAGGGCCGATGGGGTGGTCAATGTCTACACCTACCGCCAGCCCGCCCTCATCAACCCGCTGCTCGAGGCCTTCACCGCCAAGACCGGCATCGAGGTGCGCGCCGTCTTCGCCGACAACGGCCTGGTCGAGCGCCTGGCCCAGGAGGGCCGCAACAGCCCGGCCGATGTGCTGCTCACCGCCGATGCCGGCCGCCTGGTGGAGGCCGCCGACCGTGGCCTCGCCCAACCCGTCAATAATCCGCTGATCCTTGAGAAGGTTCCTGCCAACCTGCGTGACAAGGACAACCAGTGGTTCGGCCTCACCATGCGGGCTCGCGTCGTCTATGCCTCGCGTGAGCGAGCGCCCATCAGCGCCATCACCTACGAGGAACTGGCCGACGCCAAGTGGAAGGGCAAGATCTGCATGCGGCCCGGCAACCACCCCTATAACCTCGGCCTCGTCGCGGCAATGATCGCCCACAAGGGCGAAGACTTTACGCGTGAATGGCTGAAGGGACTGAAGGCCAACCTCGCCGTCAAGCCTTCGGGCAACGACCGCAGCCAGGCCAAAAGCGTGTTTGCGGGCGAGTGCGACCTGGCTCTGGCCAATACCTATTACATGGGCAAGATGCTGACCGAGCATAAGGAACCCGAGCAAAAGGAATGGGCCAAATCGGTGAAGATCGTATTCCCGTCATCGCCCGACTTCGGCACCCATGTAAACATCTCCGGCATGCTGCTCGCCGCCAACGCGCCGAACAAGGACAACGCCCTGAAGCTCATGGAGTTCCTGGCGAGTGACGAGGCGCAGGCCGTCTATGCCAACGCCAATTTCGAGTATCCGGTGAACCCCAGTGTGCCGGCCAACGAAGTCGTCACCTCCTGGGGCGCCTTCACGCCGGACACGCTGAACGTCGCCGAAATCGCCCGGCTGGAGCCGCAGGCCTCCAAGCTCATCGACGAGGTACAGTTCAACGACTGAGCCGCCGAGCGCCCCCCGGACCACTCAACCGTTGCCATTTGCAGTCACGGATTGTAGATGTTTTCCGGGCAAATCTGGACTAAGCTGATTTGCGAACGGAGTTGAACATGCGTTATTCCCTGCTTGCGGCCGGAGCCCTTCTCGCCGTTGCGTCGTTGCCAACCCTGGCGGATGAGAATTTCATTCCCATGGGCCAGGATTATGCCGTGGGGCAGAATCCGATACCGCCGCTGGACAGCGAGGAGAGCAAGTTCAACGCCCAGGTCGATATCTACCAGTCCGAGGTCTACAACCGGAACCTCAACCAGAAGCAGTTCGACAGCCGCCTCTTCAACCTAGAGAACGAGCAGAACCCGGGCGACCCGGACGATAACAACCTCGACTACTGAGGCGCGGCGCCCACCCCATTCACCACCGCGAGGGCCGTATTTCCGGCCCTTTTCTTTTGCGGCTATGGCCCGGCGGGAACGGCGATGCGCACCGTCACCGGGTAATGGTCCGATCCGGCCGGTTCGCCGATCTGCTCGGCCTCGAGCTGGCGGATGCCGGGCGAGACGAAGATGTGGTCGATGGCGATCTGCGGCAGGCTGACGTGGGACGGCCAGCTCGGCAAGTTGGTGAGGCGCCTGAGGTTGGCGCTGTCCTGCAGCACGGCGAGGATGCGCGAGAACGGCGTCGCATTGAAATCGCCCATCACCAGCCGCGGGCCCGGCGTGCGCTCGATCAGCCTGGCAAGCTCCGTCACCTGCCGGAACTGCGCCCGTGAATGCGGAAAGCGGATGGTGTGCACGCCGTATACCGTGAGGCCGCCTGCCTCCGGCCCCAGCCTGACCCGGATGTAGGGCGGTCCTGCCCCCGGCCCGCGCGACTCTGTGTCGGCAAAAGGCAGCTTCGAGAGCACCACGGTATTGCAATAGTCCACCGTGAAGCAATGGAACTGGTGCGGGTAGCGCCCCTTCAGATCGGCAAGGATGCGGCGCTTCGGCGGGCCTATCTCGATAAGAACAATGATGTCCGCATCGAGCCGTTCGACTTCGGCCTTCACCGCATCGGCATTCTGGTTCACCCACAGCGTGTTGAAGCTGGCGACCTTGAGGGCCCGCTCGCCAGGCTGTGCCGTGGCCAGCACCCGCGCCTCGCGGCTGGCGAGATGGGGCCATGCGCCGATCGCCACGATGCCGAGCACCAGTACCACGAGGGCGCTCAGCAGCTTGGCGCGTGGCATGGCCCAGCCGATCAGGAAGGCTACCGTGATCACCGCGAACTGCAACGTGAACTGCGAGAAGACGTCGAAGGCGATCCACAGTCGCCCGAGGCGCGATGCGGCGAGGCCGCACAGTCCGATCAGCAGGCCAAGCTTGCATTCAAACCCGCCGGAGGGCTTGCGCTTTTTACGCGGTGCCTCCTCCTCCGGCTGCTCTGGCGTCTGGGACAGACTATCAGCCGGTTCGATCAAGAGCTACTCCAGCAGTGGGATCAGAGGAGCCTGCTCTCCATCGGCAGGATCTGCTCCGGTGTACCAAAGCCGGGAAGCGCCTCAAAGCGTTTCTTCCACGCGGAAACGTTGGGGTATGGCGTGAGGTCGATGCTGGCTTCGGCGATGTAGCGCAGCACGCCATAGACGCCGACGTCCGCGACGGTCGGGCGCTTGGCGGCGATCCATTCGGACTTGGCCAGCTCATTCTCAAGGGCTGCGAGTGCGGCCTTGGCCTCGGTGTCGTACATGACACGCACCTCGTCGCCGAACTGCCGGAGGCCGCGGGCGCGGGCGCGCAGCCGGAACACCGGCACGGCAAGCTTGTCCCACTGCCAGAACATCCACTCGCGGATGCGGTTCTTCTCGACGTCGGTCTTGCCGTCGAACTTGTGCAGCTGCTCGGCGAGATGCTGGAGGATGGCGGCCGACTGCACATAATAGACCTGACCATCGCGGAGGGCGGGCACCTGGCCGTAACGGTTCTTGACCAGATAGTCAGGCTGCTTGTGCTGGCCTTCGCGCAGGTTCACGTGAAAATAGGAGAAGGGATGCTTGCACAACGTCAGCATGAGACCCACCGTGTAGGTCGGGCCAGAGCCGAGCATGCCGTAAAGCGTGAAGCGTTCCTTGTTGACCGGCCCCGTTGACGAACCGGACGCGGCAGCGGGCTTCTTGGCGGGCGGCTTCTTGGCCGGCACGGGCTTGGCCTTTACGGCCGGCTTCTTCGCCACGGCCTTCTTCGGCTCAGGCTTCTTCGCAGCCTTTTTGGCTGTCTTTGCCATCGATAAGTCCTCCCAGACCCTACGCAATAAAACTCCGGGTACGGACTATAGCGGAGAAGTTCAGGAAAGGAAAACCGAAACTAAACACCTGATTGAAAAAGCAAAACTGGCGGCGAAAACGGGTGCTTTCACCAACCCGGAGCCGCGCCATGGCTCATGCTTTGATTGAACAAAACACGTCAAGTCATTGTTTTCGCAGTGACTCAACGTAAAATCGGCGTCAGATGCCCAGTTTGGCCTTCAGGAGGTCACTGACCGCCTGCGGATTGGCCTTGCCACCGGTGGTCTTCATAACCTGGCCGACGAACCAGCCCAGCATGGTGGGCTTGGCCTTCACCTGTTCCACCTTGTCCGGGTTGGCGGCGATGATCTCGTCCACCGCCTTCTCGATGGCCCCGGTGTCGGTCACCTGCTTCATGCCGCGGCTCTCGACGACCTGGGCGGGGGAGCCTCCTTCGGTCCAGACGATCTCGAACACGTCCTTGGCGATCTTGCCGGAAATCGTGCCGGCGGCGATCAGGTCGACGATCTCGCCCAGCTGGGCGGCGGAAACCGGAGTTGTTTCAACGGTCTTGCCCTCCTTGTTCAGGCGGCCGAACAGTTCGTTGATGACCCAGTTGGCGGCGGCCTTGCCGTCGCGGCCCTTTGCCACCTGCTCGAAGAAGTCGGCAGACGCCCGTTCCGAGGTCAGCACCTGGGCGTCATAGGCCGAGAGGCCATAGTCCCTGATGAAGCGGGCGATCTTCTCGTCGGGGAGTTCGGGCAGCGTTGCCTTGATGTGGCCGATGAAGGCGTCCTCGATTTCCAGCGGCAGCAGGTCCGGGTCGGGGAAGTAGCGGTAGTCATGCGCCTCTTCCTTGGAGCGCATGGAGCGGGTCTCGCCCTTCCTCGCGTCGAACAGACGGGTCTCCTGGTCGATGGTGCCGCCGTCCTCGAGGATGCCGATCTGGCGGCGCGCCTCGTATTCGATGGCCTGGCCCATGAAGCGGATCGAGTTCACGTTCTTGATTTCGCAGCGGGTGCCGAATTCGCCGCCCGGGCGGCGGACCGAGACGTTGACGTCAGCGCGGAGCGATCCCTGCTCCATGTTGCCGTCACAGGTGTCGAGATAGCGCATGATCTGGCGGAGCTTCGTCACATAGGCCTTGGCCTCGTCGGCCGAGCGCATGTCGGGCTTCGACACGATCTCCATGAGGGCGCAGCCCGAGCGGTTGAGGTCGACGAAGCTCATGTTGGGGTGCTGGTCGTGGAGCGACTTGCCGGCGTCCTGCTCGAGGTGGAGGCGCTCGATGCCGACCTCGACGGCGCGGCCATCAACGTCCACGTGAACGGAGCCCTCGCCCACCACCGGCTGCTTGTACTGCGAGATCTGGTAGCCCTGCGGCAGGTCCGGGTAGAAATAGTTCTTGCGGTCGAACACCGAGCGCTTGTTGATCTGGGCCTTGAGGCCGAGGCCCGTACGCACCGCCTGCTCGACGCAGAATTCATTGATGACGGGCAGCATGCCAGGCATGGCTGCATCGACCAGCGAGACGTGGTCGTTGGGCGCGCCGCCGAATTCGGCGGAAGCACCCGAGAACAGCTTGGACTTGGCCAGCACCTGGGCATGGACCTCGAGGCCCAGGACGATTTCCCAGTCCCCGGTCGCTCCCTTGATCCAGTCCTTCTTCTCGGCCACGCGCTTTGCGGATTCCAACATGCTTCTCACCTCAGGATTGGCGCCTTGGTAGCCACTCGGGAGCCCGGGTTCAAGACCCGTGCTTTGCCAGTTCCCGACCGATGGAGCGGGCGAGCCACAGGGCGCCCACGGCCAGCAGCCCGACGACGGCCATGAAGCCCCAATTGAGGGCGGCCGGGTCCCAGCCGTGCTTCCACGCCTCGAGGACCAGAACGAGGCACAGGAACCCGGCCATGCCCAGCACGCCCCAGCGCAGGACTTTCATGATGACGGTGGCGAGCGGCGACATGGCTTCCCTTCGGCGGCAAGGGGTTTTCCCGACCCCTTCCGCATGCTAGCCCCTCAAGCCTAACATTGGCGTGTGATGATGTCGAAATCCAAACCCGATCTTTCAGCCCTTTCCCCCGAAACCCGCCTTGTTGCGGCGGGCCGCGACTATGCCGAGCACGGCTTCGTCAACCCGGCCGTCTACCACGGCTCGACCGTGATGTTCCCCGATACCAAGACCCTCAAGGACCGCACGCAGACCTATACCTATGGCCGGCGCGGCACGCCGACCTCGCGTGCGGTGGAGGAAGCCGTGGCGCTGGTCGAGGGCGGGCACAATGCCAAGATGCTGCCATCTGGCCTTGCCGCCATTTCAACCGCGCTGCTCGCCTTCCTGAAGGCGGGCGACCACCTGCTGATGGTGGACACCGTCTACCAGCCGGCACGCCAGTTCTGCGACGGGTTGCTGAAGGGACTGGGCGTCGAGACCACCTATTACGATCCGCTCATCGGCCGCGGCATCGCGGCGCTGATCCGTCCCAACACCCGCGTGGTCTACACGGAATCCCCGGGCTCCCAGACCATGGAAGTGCAGGACATTCCGGCCATGGCCGAGGCGGTGCACAAGGCAGGTGCCCTGCTGTTCATCGACAACACCTGGGGAGCCGGCCACTATTTCAAGGCCTTCGAGCATGGCGCTGACATTTCGATTCAGGCAGCAACCAAATATCTCGTCGGTCATTCGGACGCGATGATGGGCACGGTGACCTGCAGCAAGGACACGTGGGAGCCGTTCCGGCACGCCTATGAGGAGATGGGCCAGTTCGCCGGGCCCGACGACATGTACCTGACGCTGCGCGGCATCCACACCCTCGACGTGCGCCTCGAGCGGCACATGAAGAACGCCATGAACGTGGCGGAGTGGCTGCGCGGGCGCGCCGAGGTGGACACCGTCCTCTACCCGGCGCTGACCAATGCGCCGGGCCATGAAATGTGGAAGCGCGACTTCCGCGGGGCCAGCGGTCTGTTTTCAGTTGTGCTGAAGCCCTGTTCGGAGACGGCCACGGCGGCCTTCCTCGACCAGCTGACGCTGTTCGGCATGGGCTACAGCTGGGGTGGCTTCGAGAGCCTGGTGGTGCCGTTCAAGCCGCACCGCACGGCGACGCGCTGGCAGCCGGAGGGCTATTCGCTGCGCTTCCACATCGGGCTGGAAAGCCCGGATGACCTCAAGGCCGACCTGACGGAAGGCTTCAATGCACTGAATTCCGCCTCTTGAAATTGCGGATTTCCTTCCTATCTAGGGGAAACGATGGTTCGGAGGGTTCTATGATGAAGAATTTGCAGCTTTTTGCAGCCTTGATGGTGGTTCTGGGGTTGACCGTGCCCGCCCTCGCCCAGGAACTGGCGGACGACCCGCAGATGATTTTCCAGAAGACAACGGTGTGGCGGATGCTGTCGCCCAACGCCACGCTTGACACCTTCGTGATCGACGACCCGGTTGTGCAAGGCGTGGCCTGCTATTTCACCATGCCGCAAGTGGGCGGCTGGAAGGGCTGGGCCGGGTTTGCCGACGAGAGCTCGGTGACCTCCATCGCCTGCCGCCAGGTGGGACCGATCAAGATCACCGCCAAGTTCTCACAGGGCGACGACATCTATCGCGAGCGCCGCTCGCTGTTCTGGAAGAAGATGCAGATCGTGCGCGGCTGCGACCCCAACCGCAACGTGCTGGTCTACCTGTCCTATACCGACAGGCTGATCGAGGGCTCGCCGCAGAACTCCACCTCCACCGTGCCGGTGATGCCGTGGGGCAACGAGCCCGCGCCGAAATGCGGGGATTTCGTCAACCCGTGAACCACGAAGGTCTCACCAGTTGACGGTGAAGCCCAGGCGGCCCGTGCCGGCCTGCCTGCTGTCGCCGCAGCCATACTCATAACCGGCATTGGCGAACAGGCTCGCGCGCTCGGTGACGGCGGTGGAGATGCCCGCGTCGAGCGCCAGCCAGGTGGTGCCGAAGTCGGCAACGAAGCTGACCGCATCGCTGCCCTCGAGCGAGCTGAAGGCGGTTTCCGGATTGTCGGCGAAGACGTGCCAGACATTAGCGCGCAGCGTCAGGTCGGTTCGCATGCCAAGACCGTCGAAGTTCGACGCCAGTTCGAGGCCCAGGCGGCCGCGCGCGGCAAAACCGTTGTCGAAGGAAACGTTACCGTATTCATCGGACGTTCCGTCGAGGGTGAAGTTCTCGGCGATGATCTGGCCCTGCGGGGTGAGCGACAGGCTGTCGCCGAGCCCCACCCGGTACCCCGTTTCGAGCGACAGTGACTGGCTCCAACCGCTGGTGGCGATCGACGCGTTGCCCGAGGAATGGGCGTCGGCGTCGGTGAAGCGCGTAGCCTGCAGCAACGTGTCGGCATAGAATCCGCTGGTCGCGAGCCAAGTGCCATAGAGACCCACCGAATAGGCATTGAAAGCGGCGTCGCCCGTGTTGCCGTTGGCCGGGGTCGAGGTATCGGTGGTGGAGGTGCCGATGCCAAGGAACACGCCCGCGTCGACGCGGCCGCCATTGCCATCGCTGGCGGTGACGGCATCAACACCGGCCTGCAGGAACCCAAGATCATAGGACATGTCGATGCCATCGGCGCCTGAGCCATCGGTTTCGCCGAAGCTGCCGCCGGCGCGTCCCCACAAGGCGGAATCATCCACGGAGCCGAGTGCCGCCAGCGTACCGAGTGCACCGCGGCGCTGCTCCAGCGTATCGACCAACGCATAGGTGTAGAGCCGCTGCAGCGCCGGAAGGGCCGGGTAGTTCGACGTTTCGACGCGGAAGTCGGGATCCGGCGGCACGGGCTCCGGTTCGGGCGGCACCGGCGGCTCGACGTAGGTGGTGAGATACCAGTTCTGCTGGTTGCCAGCGCTGGCACCGCGCACCAGATGGTATTCATAGGCACCGCCCGCCACGCGATCAGCCAGCGCGAAAGCAGTGGCGCCCGTGGTGGCGCCATCTGCGGCCTGAACGACCAGGATGCCGTCACCTGTGGTGGGTTCGCCGAGGCCACCGCGGTCAATCGCGGTGATGCCGGTGCTGCCGCTCGCCGTGTTGCCAGCGCCGGAAATGCGCAGCACGCTGGCCACCGGGGCCCCTGGCGTACCGCCGACTTGGGTCTGGAGGATGCCGCCGTTGCCAATGTAGTTGCCCTGGATGGTGAGCGTGCCGATGTCGTTCGGCGTGCCCGGCGCGATGGTGCCGGCATTGGTGACGAGGCCGGTGATGGTACCGATGCCGTGCAGCGTCGCCCCCGGTTCGATGGACGTGGGGGACGTGATGTTGCCGAGCAGGACGAGCGTGCCCTCCGCGACCTTGGTGGCGCCGGTGTAGGTCTGCGACGACACGAGGGTGAGCGTGCCGTTGCCTGTCTTTTCCATGTCGCCCGCGCCGCTGATGACCCCGGAGTAGAGGCCTTCACCCTGCTGTACGAAGCGCACCAGCCCGTCGTTGGCGATGCCATTCGGCAAGCTCAATGCGTCACCCTGCAGCGTTGCGCCGCTGCTCACCGAGGTTGCACCGGCGTAGCCGGAATTATTGCCCTCGAGAATGAGCGTGCCTGCGCTGACAGTCGTTGAGCCGATGTAGGCCAGTGAGGATGTCAGGGTTACGACGCCAATGCCCGCTTTCTCGACACTGCCCGAACCGCTGATCGCACCCGAATAGGTGCCGGTGTCGGGTTGATCGAAGCGAACCAGCCCGCTGTTGGTGATTGCCGTCGGGAGGCTCTGCGCACGGCCCTGCAGCGTGGCGCCGCTGTCGACCGTCGTGGTGCCGGTGAAGCCCGAGTTGTCACCCGACAAGATGAGCGTGCCGGCCTGCACATTGGCAGCGATGAGGCCGGTGATCGAGCCGGTCAGTTCCCAGCTTCCTGGGTCTTGCTTGTAGAGATACTCGAAGCCGGTCATGTTGCCGGCCAGCGAGTCAGACCCCGCGCCGTTGAGATAGATGGAATCGACCCCGCCGGCGCCCGAGAAGTTGCCGGTGATGAGAGAGCCGGTGTAAAGGCGCAACGTGTCGGTGCCGCTGCCGAGGTTGAGGCTGCCATAGACCGCGCCACGGTTGGTGAAGTCGATGCCGGCGTTGGTGTTGCCACCGATCACCGTGGCGGTGCGGTTCGGATTGTCGAGAGGGCCCGTCGAAATGGTGCCGTTGTTGACGACGGTGAGCGTGCCTGCCCGCTGCGACCAGATGGCGGCGCCCCTGACGGCATTGACGCGGCCATTGTTGGTGATGGTGTTGCCGCTGCCCTGCACATTGATGGCCTCGGCCGAGACCTGTGAGCCGTTTGACAGAACCGCGCCGCCACTGCCGATGGTGAGCGTTCCATTGTTGCGGAACTCGATGGTGTTGCCGCCAGTGTTGTAGCCGCCGGAGGCATTGGTGGAGGAATTCTGCACCGTGCCGTCAACCGTGATGTTGGCGTTGTCGCGAAGGCTGATTGCCGTGTCGTTGCCCGACGAGATGGACGCACCCGCCTCGACGGTGACGGTCTGGTTGTCACCAGCCACGCTGTTGCCTGCTCCGACCCGGGAGGTATAGGGGTTGGGTGTCGCCGTGTTGCACGTGGTGGTGTTGCCGCTGGCGATGCAATCGGCCTGAACCGGGGAAACAAGGGCGCCGATGCTGACGCCAGAAGACATCGCTGCAAGAAAGAAAGCCCTTGAGAACAGGGACATAGGCACGTCAGACATTTCAGCCCACCCGTATTGTAACGTCGGTCCAACCCCGCCTCTTGCTGGTTGAATCACCCCAAAGCCGATACTATAAACGATTGCATCGAGTCAAAAACTTGCAATCTCTCATATATGACAGGGTGGACAGGTCGTCCCGGCCTTGCGCCTGTCCGCGGGTTGGCCGCGCGCTGGCACACCCCACCGACGAGCGCCAGAGAACTGGCTGGTTGCCTTGATGTGCCGCAGGGGCATGGAGGCTCTTTCACTATCCCCATTTATCGCCAGGACCCTCTCCGCCGACACCTCCCGTGCACTCACCCACCGAACGGCAGGGGCCGCAGGCCTCTCCCCCGCGGCTTGCCGCGCTGCCTTCGCTGATGATGGTTTTGCTCACTCCGGGCCCGGCGTCTGACAGCATGATGCACCGAGGCCCAGGAAGGGGCATCGGCACAAGCCGCGCGCCGATTGGCGGTGTCGATCAGAAAGCCGTCGTCCTCCCAGCGGACGGACCAGGCGGCCAGCGTTTCAGCAGGTCGAGTACGGTTTCGCTCGGGCGGCACAGCCTTGCACCCTTCGGCGTACAGACGATGGGCCGGTTGACCAGAATGGGGTGCGCGAGCATCCCCTGCAGGACCGCCTCATCGCCTACATGCTTCGCATGGAGCCCCAAGTCTGCGGCGGGCGACCTGGTGGAGCAAAGCGCGGTGCGCAGGGTGAGGCGCGACGGCTGTCTTGCCCCCTCGTGCGCCAGTTACGGCAGCACGCCCGGCTCGAACATGTCCGCGAGGTCAGTATTGCCCTTGACGGCGTCGAGGATCGGAAGGCCGAAGATCCTCTCGACGGTACGGAGGACGGAGGCGTGGGTGTATTCCACCGTGCTCTCGTGACCCGCCCTGACGCCGGCCCCCGCCGCAAAGAAGGGCAATGACTTTCCACGGCTGCCCTCGTCCCAGGTGACGAAGACGACCGCGTCGTTGTCCTTCGCCCAGGACAGAAGCGGCGGCAGGAAGTTCTTCAAGAAGTCATCGCCCGCCGCGATCTTGTTGTCATCGCAGTGGGAACCGCCATGCATGTTGTGGCATGAGTCTGGCGTGATGAAGACATAGTTGGCAAGGTCGTTCGACTTCATGTCGTCCGCGAAGCGGTCGAGAGCGCGGGTGTGTGCGGCGCAGTACACATTGTCAGGCGATGGCGGCGCGCCGGACACATCGGCGAAGTAGACGAAGGGATTGTGCTTGGTGCCATAGCGCCCGACGTTGAAGATCGGGCAAGAGCCACTTTTTTCAGGATCGTAGCCTTCCTGGTAGGTCATCCAGGTCAGTGCCGGGTCGCGCGCCGCGTCAAGCTGCGCCATGAGGTGCGAATGGCTGGCGGTCCAGTTCTGCGGTTTTGTGGATGACTCGCATTGACCCAGAGGTTCCTCAACGCAGGTGAAGTCCGCATCCGAGAACTCCGAGCGACCCGCAACCATCTCGATATAGTGCGGCTGACTTCTATGCAGACCGGAATTGTCGACGAAGTTGGCGGCGCGGGCGGCCTTTGCCCAGAGTTCACCGTTGATGTAGGGCGCTTCCGCGGTGTTGCCGTAGACGTAACTGTTCGCATCACCACGGATCATCTCGCCGTCCTTGTTCTCCATGGCGATGACGGTCACATGCCGAGGCGCGGCGGCGCAGGGCACCGAAAGGACGACCAGGCAGGCAAGGCTGATCAAAAGTCTCATGGCAGGCACTCATGCAAGAAGTGGAAGGGCTGCGTGCTAGACTGAGAACAAGGTCATTCGAAGACCGATGCCTCGCAACGAACCAGCCGCGCCGGACACGGTTTGGCAGGAGTGGCGACTCCGGTTGGATTCGAACCAACGACCTAGCGCTTAGAAGGCGCTTGCTCTAGTCCAGCTGAGCTACGGAGTCCTGCCGTCTCAGTGCGTCCAGTTGACGGTCCGGCCGAACTTGAAATTGTCGGAGTAGGATTTCTTGATGACGCGGGCCACCGGATTCACCGGCAGCACGTGATAGGCCAGGCCCTCACGCTCGCAATAGGCGATGGCCTCTTCCTTTGTATCGAAGGTGAGCTTCACCTGGCTGCGCGTGTCGGCCGAGGAGGTCCAGCCCATAAGGGGATCCACGGTGCGCGGCGTGGCAGCCTCGAATTCCAGAACCCAGTTGTCATACTTCGCCTTGCCGGACTGCATGGCGTTGCGGGAGGGCTTGTAGATGCGGACGGGCATGGGCTCTCTTCTCTCTTCTCGAACATCGGGAGGCCGGTGGTCGGGGTGGCGAGATTCGAACTCACGACCCCCTGCGCCCAAGGCAGGTGCGCTACCAGACTGCGCTACACCCCGATTTCCGGCCTCCGATAGGCACAGCCTCTTACCGACAATGGCTTGCCGGGGCAAGGCTCAGGGAGATGGGGCATCCTCTTCGGCGGCATTGTTGAACAGGCGGTGGTAGACCGTGTCCCCTGCCCTGATCTGCTTTGACCGGGTGGTGCCGGCGGGAAGTTCGAGGACCGCCAGCACCGGTTCGGAAATGCCAATGGTGTCAAGCGACTTTGGCACGGTGTTCTCGGCGATGTAGGCGATGGTGCCGTCTGCCCGGATGAACAGCATGTCCAGCGAAATATAGGTGTTCTTCATCCACATCGACACCGGCCGGGGCCGGCCGAAGTCGAACAGCATGCCACGGCCTTCCGGCAGGCGCTGGCGAAACATCAGGCCGCGCGCCCGGCTTTCTTCCGTCTCGACGATCTCCACCGTGAACATGGTGGCGTCATCGTCGGTGGCGATGGTGAGCGGCTCGATCTTGGTGAGCGCTTCCTCGGCCCGCAGGACGGAGGGGAACAGCACCAGAAGGGCGAAAAGAATGAGTGTCAGGGCATAGCGATGCATGGCCCACAGTCCTTCCCGCGCAATTGTTGCAGAACTTTGGCCTACTGGGTGTGGGCCGGGCCGCCTTCCAGTGACAGGCGGACTTCCGCCGCCATCTTGCCCTTGGGGCCGTCACCGAAGCGGATATAGATCCAGCTGTCCGGCTGCAGGTCGGCGATAGCCGTCTTCCGCAGCGTTTCCATGTGGATGAAGATGTCGGGCTGGCCATCGCCCTCGGAGGCGAAGCCGAAGCCGCGGGCGCGGTTGAACCACTTTACCTTGGCGCGTATCCAGGCGCTGGATGGCGTCACCGTTGTGTGGGTGCGCGGACGACGCTCCACCGGGTTGATGGCGGTCGACGGATCGACGGCCAACACGCGCAGACACTGATAGCCCTTCTGGCGGGCCACCGCCTCGCACACCACGCGGGTGCCTTCGAGCGGCGCTTCGAAGCCATCGCGCTTCAGGCAGCTGAGGTGCAGCAGCACATCCTGCATGCCGTTGTCGGGGATGATGAAGCCATAGCCGCGGCCCACGTCGAACCACTTCACGAGGCCGCTCACCTGCACGATGCGGATGTTGCTGTCGAGCGGATCGGCCTGATGCGAGGTTGTTGTTTCGACCTTCAATTCGCCGCTTACCGCCATGTCACCAACTCTGTCCCCGGAGCGGCCAAACTTCAGCCTTGCCGCCATTCCGCCCCAATCTGCGCAAATCCGGGGCGTTTGTACAGCCCACCCAAAGGTGGCCGTGTGGAAAACCGGAAAACGCGTTTCAGTAAAAATCGGAGTGTGACCCGGCAGCACCAGGTGGCATCTCGCAAAGACCCGCAATCACTGCGGTTTTATGCAAGCCGAACGCGATGATTCCGGCGTTGCGGGCAACCACTGCCTGCGCTCCGAACGACGCAGCGCGGCATCATTTCACTGCATGGCGCGGCACACTTTGCCGAAACCGCGGATGTTTTCACTGCAGCGTTCCCGAATCACCCATCGTGACGCGCGCCATGACGGCTTCGAGAGCCGGGCCTGAATCGGCATGGATGACGAGCTTGGCCAGGCCGTCGAGCCCGGTCTCCTCGCGGTTCAGGATGACGAGCGGTGTGCGGTTCTGACTGGCCAGAACCGGAAAGCCCGCAGCCGGGAACACCTGCAGCGACGAACCGATGGAGATGAAAAGGTCGGCGTTGAGCGTGGCCGCCTTGGCATCGGCCATTTCCTGCTCCGGCATCGACTGGCCGAAGGAAATGGTGGCAGACTTGACGATGCCGCCGCACCCCGAGCACGCGGGCGCCCTGCCCGCCTCGGCGATCACCACCTTCACCCAGTCGTTCTCGTGGCGCAGCCCGCAGGACAGGCACTTGGCATAGGTGCCGTTGCCATGGATCTCGATGATGCGCTCCGCCGGTATGCCGGAGGCGGCGTGCAGCCCGTCAATGTTCTGGGTGATGACGTGGGAGACGTGGCCCAATTGCACCAGCCGCGCCACCGCCCGGTGGCTTGGACCGGGTTCTGCCTTGGCGATGGTCTCGTGGATCATCAGGAAGCGCCGCCATGCCTCGAGGCGGGTGTCTTCGGAGGCCAGAAACGCACTGTATTCGATGGGCTTGTAGCGCGTCCAGAAGCCGCCGGGCGAACGGAAGTCGGGAATGCCGCATTCGGTGGAGATGCCGGCGCCGGTGAACACCACCGCGCGCCGGGCGCGCTGGACCAGACCCGCCAGTTCATCTATCTGTTCCTCAAACAAAGGGTGACCCCATGAAATATCTCCACACCATGATCCGCGTCTCCAATCTGGAGCAGTCGGTCGACTTCTTCATCAACAAGCTCGGCTTCGTCGAGCAGCGGCACTACGAGAACGAGAAGGGCCGCTTCACGCTGGTTTTCGTCGCCGCTCCCGAGAGCCCAGATGCCCCGGTCGAGCTGACCTACAACTGGGACCCGGAAGTCTATACCGGCGGCCGCAACTTCGGCCACCTGGCACTTGGCGTTGACAACATCTATGACTACTGCGCCAGCCTGCAGAATCACGGCATCACCATCAACCGCCCGCCGCGCGACGGCCGCATGGCCTTCATCAAGACGCCGGACGGCATTTCAATCGAACTGCTGCAGAAGGGCGATGCGCTGCCAGTGGCCGAGCCGTGGGCGTCGATGCAGAACACGGGCACGTGGTAACGCCACGCTGACGGCACGCCTGTTGTCCTCTCCCGCGACGCGGGAGAGGAAGGGGACACGACGAAGTTGGGGAAGGTGAGGGAAAGCGGGCTCCGACCGAAATGCGGCGTCCGCTTCCCCTCATCTCCCCGTTGCTGAGCGCAACATGTCCCCTCTTCTCCCGCTGAAGAAGCGGGAGAAGACTTGCTTTCAACACCTCACCAAACCCCCGCCACCTCAAAGGCCTCGTCCATGCCTGGCCATGGCGGCATGGTGACGCCGACGCAGTGCAGCGGTTCATCGCCGTCGTTGCGGAACTGGAAATGGGCGCCGACCGGGATCGCCACGGAGATACCCGGCCGGAGATCGACCGTGACCTCCGCAGCACCCAGCTTGCGCCACATGCGGCCGAGCCCATGGGTGCAGAGCCACACCTCCTCGACACTGTGATGCGCCACCGCCTTGGACACCGACCCCGGCGGCAGCGTGAACTGCGCCATCGAACCGCGCGAGGTGGCAGCAAGGATGCGCACCTCAGAGCCATCGGGCGCGGTGACATCGGGAAGGAGCGAGCGTTCGCGGGTGTGCAGGCTCATGCCATCAACTGCCCGCCATTGACCTCGATCACCTGCCCCGTCACGTAGCCCGAGGCGGCATCACTGGCGAGATAGAGGAAGGTGCCGGCGCAATCCTGAGCCACGCCGAGCCGCTGCATGGGAATGGTCTTGCGGGTGGCCTCGCGCTTGGCCTCATCCGAGAAGCGGTCATGGAAGGCGGTGTGGATCGTGCCGGGCGACACGCAGTTGACGCGTATGCCGCTGCCGACCAGTTCCTTGGCGAGCGTCTTGGAGAAGGCCGAGACGAAGGCCTTGGCGCCGCCATAGACCGCGCCACCCGGGCTTGACCCGGTGCGCGCCGCTATGGAGGTGACGTTGATGATGCTGCCGGAACCTTGCGCCTTCATCAGCCTCGCCGCGAGGCGGCAGCAATGGATCAACTGGCGGCAGTTGAGGTCGAACACCCGGTCGATGAAGTCATCATCAAGATCAACCACAGGCACGCGGCCGACGAGGCTTCCGGCATTGTTGACCATGACGTCGATGCGGCCGAAGCGGGCGATAGCTGCATCCACCATCCTCTCGGGTGCGCCATTCTCCGTCAGGTCGAGTTGCAGCGTGGCGATGCCCGCGGTCTCGATCGCTGCCAATTCGGGGCCGCCACCGTGATATTGCGCAAAGACCCTGGCGCCTGCCGCGGCGAAGGCCAGCGACGCAGCGCCGCCGATGCCCGTGACGCCGCCAGTTACCACCACCACCTTGCCCTTCAGATCATCGAACATGGAATCCCCTTGCCTGTGTCGACGCATCATTGGTGCAGCCGTGGGCGATGGCAAGCCTCAGCGCAGGCGGGCGAATCCGCTCTTGCCGTCGTCGCGCACCCAGCGGATGCGGTTGTCGGCCAGTTTCGTCACGGTGAAGCAGAAGGTCTTGCCGTCATACCACTGCTGCCACTTCTGGCAGAGGCGGTTGCCGGAGACCCACCAGCGGCCGCGGTCCTTGGGTGTCATGTAACGGCCGAGGCCTGCCGCCTCGCCCGTGCCGTCCACCGTGCCGCCCGGCCGGTAATTCAGCGGAATCTCGCCGCCCAGCGGCACCGCCAGGTAGATGCGCTTGCCGCTGATGAAGGACTTGAGCTTGTCGCCCGACAGGGCCTCCGCGGCGGCTGGCGACGCGAGAAGACAAAGGGCGAGAACGGGGGCCAAGAACCGCACGCCCCCGGCGCACGTAACCGATATTGTTCGCTTCATGAACCATCTCCTAGGGCTCGACCCGTTCTCCTACGCAGAAAGTGACCCGGCAGACCGCATGCAAGCCTTCCTCGCCCTGTTCCAGTTCCTGGCCTTCGACGCGGTTTGGGCCTCCGCCGTTGCCGGAGGCGCCGGCGGCTGGCCCTGGTTGGGAACCCTACCCGCCATCCTGTTGCTGGGGCTGCACCTTTTCCTCAGCCGGGCGGTGCTGTGGGCGGAACTGCGCCTGGTTCTGGCGGTTGCCGTTTTCGGCATCCTGCTCGAAACCGGCTTCATGGGGGCCGGTCTTCTCACCTTCGCCGGCAGCCCGGTTCTCGGATTTCTGCCGCCCATCTGGGTGTGGGCGCTGTGGCTGGGCTTCGCCAGCCTGCCCAATGGCAGCCTGACCTGGCTACAGGGCCGCACCGGCCTGCAGATGCTGCTGGGGCTCATATTCGGCCCACTCGCCTATTGGACGGGTGCCAAGATGGGCGCCGCCACCATGCCGGGGACCGGCGCACTGGTGATCATCGGGCTGGCCTGGGCACTCGCCTTTCCCGTCATCATGATGCTGGCGGCCACCATTTCGCCCCGGCCGCGCGCCGCGACAGTTGACCTCGATCATGTTGCGGTCGATAGGCTTCGGAGCAAGTGAGGCGGCACGACACCGGGAAAGCCTGTCCATGCCCACCCTGCAATTCTGCGTCAGCCTGATCGTTCTGCTGTTTGCGCCGGGCCCGACCAATGCGCTGTTGGCATTGGGCGGTGCGGAGGCCGGGGCATGGCGCACGCTGCGACTGCTGCCGCTGGTGGTCGCGGCCTATGCAACCGTCGTACTGCCGCTGGCGGCACTGGGAGAAGACCTGCTCCGCCAGCACCACTGGGTTCAGATGGCCGTGACCCTGGCCGCAGCCCTGTGGGTGGCATGGATGGCCGTGACGTTGTGGCGGCGACCGGCAGCCGGCGAGGCAACAACAGCCGGCCTGAGCGGCAAGAAACTGTTCGTCACCACACTCCTCAATCCCAAGGCCTTCATCATCGGACTGGTGCTCATCCCGGCGCAGGCCTCGCAGGGGGCAGCGCTGGCAATGTTCTTTATCGTGCTGGTCATCGCGGCCGCCGCATGGGCGCTGCTGGGTTCCGCCCTGTACGGCGACCGCGCGGCGACGGGCCTGTCCGTTCTCCGCCGGGTGTGCGCCGCATGGCTGGGCCTGCTTGCAGTGATGCTGGGCTCGTCGCTGCTCGCAACCTGAGCCTCAAGACTTGTCCTTGTGCCGCTTTGCCATGGCACCGATGATGGTGGTGATGGCGGGCAGCACGAGGCCCGCCATGGAGCCGCCGCCCATCAGCGGCGCCGACCTGACTTCGGTCTCGATCGATTCCGCTGCCATGTTGCGGATCTCCTCGGCAAGCGCCATGTCGGGACCGGGTTTGACAATGGCGGCGATGGCCAGCGCCAATCCGGCGAGCGCCAGGTTGATGAGGCCCAGCCCTGCCGGTGTCCACACCGGCCCCCACAGCGGCGAAAGCCACGCGAACAGCCCCATGTTAATGAACACCAGCCCAAGCCCCGCGAACAGCAGCGCGAAGCCCACGAAGGCCGATCGCTTCATGGCGAAGGCGAGCTTCGCCTGCAGCATCAGCAATTCGCCGCGCACGATGAGACGGATGTGGCGCGAAAGGTTGTTGAAGTTCATGGCGTGCTGCTCCTAATGATGCGCGGTGAGGCGGCCGATGACGATGCCAAGGGCGAGGGCGCCCGCGACGGTGGCCACCGGATGTTCGGCAATGGTGTCCTCAGCGCTCTCCAGCATGTCCTGCACGAGCCGGTTCAGCTCGGCGATCTGTTCATGCAGGCCGCCAGTGGCAGCTTCGCCCTTTGGGGCGGCGCCAGCTTCACGCAGGCGTGAGAGTTCAGACCTGATCTCGTCGAGTTCCGTCCGCAGTGTCTTGCCGAGCGCCATGCCGCTGTTCCTCCGTCGTGGGCCCGGCCGTCACCACAAATTTGGTAAGCGGAGTGCAAATGGCCGGAGCGAAATTGCCTTCAGCGGATTCTAAGCACTTTAACGGGTCCCGTGCAAAGTTTCACGGTATTGCAGGTGGCGGCCTCCGGGCCGAGGCATCACGCCGCGCCGCCCGCCGGAGACCTCCGGCATCCTCACCGCTCAAATCCGTACCGGTGTTCCGCCTGCCATTGGCGGACTGCAAGGACGCCATGACGACAGATGCCCACCATGGTGCAGATGCGCCAATCGCACGACCAGACGTCTGGGATGCGCAGCGCCTCGCAAGCCTCCTCGCCGACGTGGGCGAGGCGGGGTTGCGCGATATCCTTCGGCTGTTCATCGCCGATGTTCCATTTCTCCAGGCACAACTTGCCAGGGCCATCGCGGCAGGCGATGCCCGCGCCGCCCTGC
Source organism: Rhizobium sp. Q54 (assembly GCA_945889445.1). GTDB lineage: Bacteria > Pseudomonadota > Alphaproteobacteria > Rhizobiales > Aestuariivirgaceae > Aestuariivirga. The sequence continues at coordinate 14,092 of CAMDBX010000039.1, read as the reverse complement.
AGGTGCTGGCAATAGTGCAGGATTCCGCCGAGGCCCTCGGGCTTGCGGCGCTGGCCAGCCTGGTGCGCGGCTTCCACGGTGCGCCGCTGACCGCCGCCATCCCCGACCTCCTTGCGCTGGAGGCGGCCCGCATCCGCTTCGTTCCAACCCTCAAGCATGCTTCATAAGGATTACCCGATGAGTGAGAAATTCTCCGTCCTGATCGTTGACGACAACCGCACCAACCTGGCGCTGATGGACATGCTCATTCGCAAGTTGCCGGGTTGCTCCACCCTGCTGCAGACCGACACCAACGCCTTGCTTGCTGGCATCGACCGTCTGGACTTCGACCTTGCGGTGCTGGTGTGCCGGATGCCGCAAGCTGACGGCATCGAAGTGGCGCGCCGTCTGAAGGCGGAGCCGCGCCTGCGAAACAAACCGATCCTGCTGGCGGCGGATGAGCCCGATGCCACAACGTGGTCACGCGCCACGGAGGCCGGCATCGCCGAGGTGATGGGCAAGCCCATCAATCCGGTGGACTTGCGGGGCCGCATCCTCAACCTGGTGCGCCAGCCGGCAACCGCCACGGTAACACCCGCTTCGCCATGGGACGAGCCCGCTGCTCCTCCGCCTGAGGTCACGGCGCGCGAGGAGGAATATCTGAGCGCGCTGGTGCGTGTCGCCGGGTGTCGCGACCGCGAGACGCCCCTGCACAACCAACGCGTGGCGCGCTATTGCGCGATCCTGGCGCACAACCTCGGTCTGCCGGAGGAATTCTGCCGCGACATTCGCCATGCCGCGCCGCTGCATGACATTGGCAAGGCGGGGCTGAGCGATGGGGTGCTGCGCAAGACCGGACTGCTGACGCCCGAGGAGCGCCGGGAAATGGAAGACCACACGCGCATCGGCCACGAATTGCTTCAAGGGGCGCGCTCGCGGGTGTTTCGCATGGCGGCGGAGATCGCCCTCACACACCATGAACGCTGGGACGGATCAGGCTATCCGCAGCGATTGCGGGGCGAAAAGATTCCACTGAGCGGGCGCATCGCCGCAGTGGCAGACGTGTTCGACGCGCTGACCAGCGTGCGGAGCTACAAGACGTCATGGTCACTCGGCAATGCCTTCAACTATCTCCACGACAATGCAGGCGAGCAGTTCGACCCTGCCTGTGTGGCGGCCTTTGCAAGCGGACGCGAGGAAATCGACGAAGTGATGCGCGCCATGTCCGACCCGGAGGATGACACGGCCGACGCGGCCTAGACAGGCCAGCTGATCGCAAACCGCGTGCCGCCGTCGGCGTTGAACGCCGCTTCTCTTCCTGATGTCCACCCACGGCAATGGCGAGGCGGCGCAGTGCGGTGAGCCCTGCTAGAGCGTGTTCACCCCTTGCCGAGCATGGCGCGCGTCAGGTCGGCAACAACATTGCTCACGCAGCCGTTGTTGTGAGGGGCGGCGGCGATCAGCTTGCGCATCAGCGACGTCTGCCGCTCCGGCGGAAGGTTCATGATCTCGCGCTCGGCGGCCAGCCTGACAAGGAAATCGGAGAAGGGATTGCCCATGCCCCTGCCCGCATCTGCCTTCTTCTGAAGCTTTTCCGGGCTCGCCTTGTAGATCGACTGGCCTTCCTTGATGGTCTCGGCAACCTTGATCTGATCCAGCGTCTCGGGATCAACGGCCGTCGGATCCTCGGTGAGGATCACGAAGTCGGCCAACTTGCCAACTGCGATTGAGCCCTTTGTCGCATCCTCGAAGTGCTGGTAGGCGGGCCAGATGGTCATGGCCTTGAGGGCGGTTTCCACCGACACGCGCTGGGTGGGGCCGAGGATGTCGCCCGAGCGCGTGCGCCTGGTCACCGTGGCAGACAGTGTGCGCATGGTATCAGGGTAGGCCACCGGCGCATCAGTGTGGGTGGAGAACATCGAACCGCGTGTCAGATACCATCCGGTGGGCGAGATGTTGTCGCCATTGGCCGGGCCCACCGTGTGGTCGCGGTGCCAGTCACCCCAATAGAAGGTGTGCATCGGGAACAGCGAGGGGAAGACACCAAGTTCCACGAAGCTGTCGACCTGGTCCTCGCGCTGGAACTGGCCATGCACCAGCACCGGTCGGAGCGGCTGCCTGCCGTGCTTTTGCTGCGCCACGCGGATCGCCGTGATCAGGAGGTCACTCGCTGCCTCGCCGTTGGAGTGGGTGAGGAGCTGAATGTTGTTGGCATAGGCCCAGTCGACCGCATCGAGCACCTGGCTGTTGGTGGCTGCCGCGTAACCGGCATAACCCGGCGGATAATCGCCGACCGGATCGTAATAGGGCCTGTCACGCCAGGCGGTGAAGCCTTGTGGTGAACCATCGATCGTCAGCTTGGCCCCGCCATTGCGGTAGCGACCACTGTAGTCCATGCTGGCGTTCTTCTTGATATAGTCGCGGTCCACCAGAACGTAGACATAGGAGACCACGTCGATCGGCAGACCGCCCTCTGCCGCCACGGCCTTCAGCACCTCGGCGACACCCGGCACGGCCCGGCCCTCCTGCGCGGTTGTGTAACCGAAGGAAGCCCAGAGCTCGGTTCCGGCCTTTACCAGCGCCTTCATGCCAGTGGGGCCCACATTGCCCAGAAGCTTCGGGATCGCGCTGAACCACGCCACTTCCTCGACCACGCCATTGGGTTCCTGGCTGCCTTCGACGCGACGGATGACGCCGCCCTTCGGATTGGGTGTTTCCGCCGCGTAGCCGGCCAGCGCCAGCGCCTTGGTGTTGAAGACTGCGATGTGCCCGGACTGGTGGACGATCACCACCGGATATTCCGTCGACACCGCGTCGAGTTCTTCCTTGGTTGGCGGACGCAATTCCTTGAGCTGCGAGTCGTCATAGCCAAAGCCGAGGATGATCTTGGCCTGCGCCGCCACTGCCGCGTTGGCGGCCGCCCAGTCCTTGAGCGTCTGCTGGATCTGCGGGATGTCGGTGTTGGGGCCATCAGGCGGCGGCAGCATGTTGGCGCTCAACGCCTGCAAACCGCCCATCGTCACGTGCCCATGCGGGTCAACGAAGCCCGGCAGCATGGTGCGGCCACCGAGATCAATCATCTGCGTGGCATCACCCTTCAGTTTCATCACGTCCGGGGCGGCACCGGCGGCAATGATGCGGCCATTCTTCACCGCCACCGCCTCGACCCGCGGACTGGCATCATCAATGGTCAGGATCGGGCCGCCCGAATAAATGGTGTCAGCCACCTCTGCCGCGAAGGCGGACGGCGCGACCAGCGCCAAAGCGGCAAGCGCTGCACCGGAGGCGAAGTGACGACGGCTAAGCGTGAACATTCTGGTGGCCCCTTTTGATGGCGAACCGGCAAACTTTCGCACGCCACCCCGCGATACTTCAACCGAAGAATGCAGGACACTCGTGCGCGACAGCGGCACTTGCGTGTCATGCACAATCAAACAGGGTCGTGCCGACTGTGCATGCCGCTACAATTCCCACGCGAATTCCATACTACAATCGAAAGCATCAAAATCTTTTTTGCGGGAGTTGCAGGAATGCTCACCGTCGTTGCCGAGGCTGCTGCTGTTCTGGTGCGAATGAGCCACACGCTGGTGCACCGTCTCAGATGCTTTCCATGGGAAGCCGGCGGCGACCGCATGTTGCGTCTCCTCTAGAATCCCGCTTCAACAAGGGCCGTGCAAGCGGACCCCCCATCCACCAACCATGCCCAACCGGATGATCCCTGCGGCTATGTCTATGTACTCGGCACGCTGACGCCGCGCGGGGTGCGAACCTATGTCGGCTGGAGCCTCGATCCGGCCCGCCGGTTGGACCAGCACAATGCCGGCACGGGAGCAAAGTCCACTCGGGGCCAGCAATGGTGCCTGCTTTATGTCGAACGCCATGAGAGCCGCACCGCCGCCATGAGCCGCGAATGGCACCTGAAGCGTGACCGCCGCTTCCGCAGTGCGCTCGCACATGCACATTCTGCTGGAGAAACGGCCCGGAATTCTTTAACGTAGAGGTTGAACAATATTGTGGGAGGAACGCCAATGCTGAAATCACTTATCCGGTTTGCCACCATCGGGCTGGCGCTGCTGGCCTCCGTCGCGGTGACCACCCCTGAACTTTCGAGCACGGCGGAAGCGAGTTCCAACGTATCGGCCCAGCGCAGCCGGCAGTGCTCCCAGGAAGCGCGCCGCTATGCCGACCGCAACACGCGGCGCACCACGGCAACAGGTGCCGCTGGCGGCGCAGCGATCGGCGCCATTGCCAGCCAGAGTCGCCGCAACACCGGGCGCAATGCCGGGCGCGGTGCGTTGATCGGCGGCGGTGCAGGCCTGCTCGCCTCAACCAGCCGCTGGCAGGTCTATTACAACTATTCGTACCGCAACTGCGTTCGCCGTCGATAACTTCGCTTCGTCACACAATTGCCACCCCTAGGAGGCGCTATGGCGTGGTGCTACCTTGGATGAGGCGATTGTTTTTTGGCGGGCGACAGCGGCTTTATGACCTTGCGTGAACCAGATGTTGTGGCAGCGTCTCCCTCGGTTGCCCCTGCAGCCGGCATGATATTCATGCCGGGCGGTGAATTCCTCATGGGTTCCGACCGGCACTACCCGGAGGAGAAGCCCGCCCACAAGGTGCGCGTCGATGGCTTCTGGATCGATGCCGCACCCGTGACCAACCGGGACTTCAAGCGCTTCGTCGATGCGACGGGATACGTCACCTTCGCGGAGATCGCACCCGACCCAAAGGATTACCCCGGCATCCTCCCGGACATGCTGAAGCCGGGCTCCATGGTGTTCTCGCCGCCCAGCCACCCGGTCGACCTCACCAATTATGCCAATTGGTGGGCCTTCATCATCGGTGCAGATTGGTGCCACCCCTATGGGCCCGAGAGCTCACTCGACGGCATCGAGGACCATCCCGCCGTCCACATCTCATATCAGGACGCCGAGGCCTATGCCGCCTGGGCCGGCAAGTCGCTGCCCACCGAAAGCGAATGGGAATTTGCCGCGCGCGGTGGCCACGACGGTTTGGAATTCGCCTGGGGCAACGAACTGGTGCCGGACGGCCGCCACATGGCCAATACCTGGCAGGGCCAGTTCCCCTGGCAGAACCTCGCCGAGGACGGTTTCACGCGAACCTCGCCGATTGGCACCTACCCTGCGAACAGATTCGGCCTGCATGACATGATCGGCAATGTCTGGGAATGGACCACCGACTGGTACGCCGACCAGCACGCAGCGCAAAAGAGTTGCTGCGTGCCGTCGAACCCGCGCGGCGTGAGCGAGCAGCAGAGCTATGACCCGCGCCAGCCGCAATTCAGGATTCCGCGCAAGGTGGTGAAGGGCGGTTCGCACCTCTGCGCGCCGAACTACTGCCGGCGTTATCGCCCTGCCGCCCGGCACGCCCAACCCGTCGACACCTCGATGAGCCACGTCGGGTTCCGCTGCATCATCCGCACGGACAAGGGGGCCTGATGGCGCGCACCGCCACCAGGACACAGGCTGTGCTGGCGCAAGTGGCTCTCGCCCTGGTGATTATCTTCGCCCTGCTGGGCCTTGCCCTGCACGGCTTTTCCGCCGAGGTACGCGAACGCATCTTTACCAGCATTGCTGAAAGGCCCGGCGGCCCGATGACCTTCCGTTTCATCCTGCAGCCCGTGATGGCGACCATCATGGCGGCATTAGACGGCATCCGCGATGCACGCACCGGAACGCCGCCCTATTTCTGGAGCCTCATCACCGGCACCACCCAGCGCGTCGACCGCATCTATGATGGCGTCATCGCCACATCGCGCGTGATCCTGCTCGGCCTTGGCATGGACGTTGTCTATCAGCTGGTCGAGTTCAAGACATTCTATCCCGGCGAGGCGGCAATCGTTGCCGTGTCGCTTGCCTTCATTCCCTATATGCTGCTGCGAGGACCCTTCGCGCGACTGGCGCGGATGTGGGGCGCGGGTACGCCATCGACGAAGGACGAGGAAGCATGAGCGAGGACCATCAGCAGAGCGATTCCCGCTTCACCGTGAAGGTCGCTGCGGAATCGCATTTCGCGTGGATGCGAACCAGGCTGGCGGTCGAGCGCACCATTCTCGCCTGGATCCGCACGGCGGTGTCGCTCATCGCCTTCGGCTTCACTATCGTGCAATTCTTCGAGCGGGTGCAGGACATGCCGGGGGCCAACCCCGCAACCTTCCCCAATGCGCCACGCTACCTCGGCCTGGCGCTGATCCTCGGCGGCATCGGCTCGCTGATCGTGTCGATGTGGGAGTACCGCTGGACGATCAACTATCTCTGGAGCGGCGACTATGCGCAGATCGCCGGCATGACCAAGGAAGGGCGCAAGTCCCCGGTCATCGCCGTTGCGGCAATTCTTCTGCTGGTCGGCATCTTCGCCTTCTTCAGTGTGTTCCTGAGACTTATCTGACGTGCCTGACATTCAAAAAGGGAGATGAAACGATGGCGACAAAACCCAAGAAGACCAAGAAGCCCAACATCCTCGTGCTGTGGGGTGACGACATTGGCTGGTGGAACATCAGCTACAACAGTCGCGGCCAGATGGGCTATCGCACGCCCAACATCGACCGCATCGGCAACGAGGGCGTGGCCTTCACCGACTATTATGGCCAGCAGAGCTGCACCGCCGGCCGCGCCGCCTTCCTGTGCGGCCAGAACCCGATCCGCACCGGCCTCACCAAGGTGGGCATGCCGGGTGCCGATGTGGGCCTCCAGAAGGAAGACCCGACGATTGCGGAACTCTTGAAGCCACATGGCTACCGCACCGGCCAGTTCGGCAAGAACCATCTGGGCGACAAAGATGATTTCCTGCCCACCAAGCACGGCTTCGACGAGTTCTTCGGCAACCTCTATCACCTCAACGCCGAGGAAGAGCCGGAAGATCCGGACTATCCGAAGAACCCCGAATTCCGCAAGAATTTCGGCCCGCGCGGCGTCATCCACAGCTGGGCTGACGGCAAGGGCGGCCAGAAGATCACCGACACGGGCCCCCTCACCAAGAAGCGCATGGAGACCATCGACGACGAAGTGACGGAGCACGCGCTGCGCTTCATCAAGGATGCGAACAAGGCCGATGAACCGTTCTTCGTCTGGTACAATACCACCGGCATGCACTTCCGCACCCACTGTGCACCCAAGCACAAGGGCAAGAGCGGCGGCCAGGGCGACTACAACGACGTGATGGTGGCCCATGACGAGAACATCGGCCGCATGCTCGACGTGCTCGACGATCTGGGCATCGCGGACGACACCATCGTCATGTACTCGACCGACAATGGCGTGCACTACAACACCTGGCCGGATGCCGGCATCACGCCGTTCCGCTCGGAAAAGAACACCAACTGGGATGGCGGCTGGCGCGTGCCGGCCTTCCTGCGCTGGCCCAAGCACATTCCAGCGGGTTCCGTGGTCAACGGCATCGTCTCGCACCAGGACATGCTGCCCACCTTCCTCTCGGCCGCTGGCGAACCGGACATCAAGGCGAAGCTGCTGAAGGGCCACAAGGTCGGCAAGATAACCTACAAGGTTCATCTCGATGGCTTCGACATGCTGCCCTACCTGACCGGCAAGACGAAGGAGAGCCCGCGCAACTCCTTCTTCTACATCAGCGACGACGGCGACATTCTCGCCATCCGTATGCAGGACTGGAAGGTCGTGCTGATGGAGCAGCGCGCCAAGACGCTGCAGTGCTGGTTCGAACCCTTCGTGAAGCTTCGTGCGCCGAAGATTTTCAACCTCCGGCGTGATCCCTTTGAGCGGGCGGACGAAAACTCAAACACCTATTGGGATTGGGTCATCAGTCATGCCTATATCATCTATGGCATGCAGGCAGCGGTCGCTGGCCAGATCGAGAACTTCAAGAAGTTCCCGCCCCGCCAGAAGCCCGCGTCCTTCAACCTCGACGCCGTGATGCGGACGCTCGAGGAGTCGACGAGCAGCGCCAACCACTGACGCATCCGCCATTTTCAGGCGGAGCAACAAGAAATCAGGCCGCCTCGGATCTCCGAGGCGGCCTTTTCTTGTGCTGGCAGCGGCACGGAACTCAACGATGGGCGTGGACGTAATCCTCGAGCGCGCGCCATTCCTGGGTGATCGGCACCTGGCACTCGATGAGATGTGGCCCGCTTGCCGCCATGGCCGCCTTGAAACGGGCATGAAAGTCCTCCGCGGAGACAGCGCGGCTGGCGGGAACCCCGAGGCCGGTGGCAATACTGATCCAGTCAAGCGTCGGATTGGCAAGCGAGGTGAGCGCATTCATGCGCGCATTGGCCTCGCCATCACGCACGCGGGCCAACTCCAGGTCGAGGATCGAATAGGCATTGTTCTTGAGCAGCACGATCACTACGTCTGCCGCCTCCCGCGCCGATGGCTGTCAGGGCTTGGAACGAAGAGCTTGTAAATTGAGCCTGGATCACCCTGGGAGAACGGCTACTGCGAGTCCTTCAACGGCAAGCTCAGGGATGAATGCCTCAATGGCGAGATCTTCTACAGCCTCAAGGAAGCCAAGGCGATCATCGAACAATGGCGCATCCATTACAATACACGAAGGCCGCATTCTGCCCTCGGTTTCCGTCCTCAAGCGCCCGTGACCATCGCACCGCCACCTGCACTCGACGGAAACGCAAACATGCAATAGTCTCTCACTGCTTCTGGTACAAAATGTCGGTCAGGCCACGACTACCAGCACGGGTATCACAAGTAGTTTAGCTGCCCTGTCCGACTTATCGCGCTGTCGAGTTCTTCTCATATGTCACGTGTCCGAATACCAGACGGGTGTAGCGTCGCGCCGCCCATATATCGACGGGTCTTCAGACATTCTCACCTAGCTTTTCGAACAGGCCCTGAGACCGCAGTAGTTACCGTCCCGGCCATGTGTGTTGAAGGACCACCCGAGTTGGATGGTCCTTCCGGCGGGTCTAGTTATCCTACAGGCCGTCCATTTCACCTCTCTCGCAGGAGGTCATGAACTGTTCCTTGGTAATGATTGTCTGATCCTTCTTCTTGATGTCCGTCATGTGCAAGATACGTTGTTCCCATTTGGGATCTTCCATCTGGGCAAGTGCGCCGTCACCATCAGAATCCGCCTTAATGAACAGGGCTTCACACTGGTCCTTGGACATAGCGAAGGACGGGGCTGCGGGCAGCATCAGGATCAGTGCAGTAGAGGCAGCGAGGGCAAGCTTTAAATTGATACCCATCATGTTCTCCAAGCCTTTGAGTTAAGTGTCTACTCTTCTGAAGTGCCACTTTGTACATAATAACTTGATAAAGATCGTTGTCTTTGACTTAGCGCAACACGCATACCGGGAGGCGATATTGTTGGCTCGACCAGAACTCGAAAAGCTCTCTCTGGCAGCAGGGCAGAGGGTGCAAGTTCCGGTAAATGAGATGAGTCCATTGCTATAACCGGCGGCGTTCTCTGTGCAAGGTCATTCGCTCCATCAGTGGAGATAATGCTGTGCCGCTGGCGGTTACCCCACCACACGCTCTGCTCGATTATAGAGGGGTTGGTGAGAGTGGTCTGCAAACGCCCTGAGAATGGCCCCTTCTATCCCGGCGGCTTGTACGCGAACCTTGTACGTAGCCACCTTCCACCCCTTGCTGAGTATCAACTAAATCAATAACTTAAGGGGTACGATAGCAAGTGGCGCGCCCTACGGGAGTCGAACCCGTCTTTACAACGTGAAAGGCTGTCGTCCTAACCGATAGACGAAGGGCGCCCTCGCTTGCGAGTGGCCGCTCTATAAGGGGGTTCGCACGGCTTGGCAAGCGTTACGAAACGCGTGCGACATCCTCGATGTGGAGGCTGGGAACACGGGCGCCGGACCAGTCGTCGATCGTCAGCCGGCCCGCCACGTGCACGGCTAACTGCTTCTCGTTCAACAGCAATTCTCCAAGCTCCGTGCCCATGGCGCGGAATGCGATGGCCTTCAGCTTCTTGCCGTCCGATGAGGCAATGGTGCAGCGGATGTGGTCACCCCCGGCGGGTGCGGCATAGAGCACCCGGTGTGCCGGAAAGGCGAAAACCGGCGCGGGATGCGCCGTGCCATAGGGCCCGGCCTGTTCGAGGAGTTCGATCAGCTCGAGCGTGGCCGCGCCTGCGGTCAGCGCCGCATCGATTGACAGCGCCCGGTCATGCCCGGCGGCCACCTGCGGCCCCAGTTTCTCCTCAAGGAAGGCGCGGAGGTCGCCCAGCCGTTCCTTATCGACGGTGAGGCCCGCCGCCATGGCGTGGCCGCCGCCCTTGACGATCAGCCCCGATTCGAAGGCGCCGCGCACCGCCGTGCCGATGTCGACCCCCGGGATCGAGCGGCCGGAGCCCGAGGCGAGCTTACCGTCCTTGTCCTCCGCCAGCACGAAGCTCGGCAGGCTGAAGCTCTCCTTCAGGCGCGCGGCGGCCAAGCCCACGACGCCCGGGTGCCAGCCCTTGGCGGAGACAACGAGCACGCTGCCGTGGCGTTCCTTGCCCAGCATGTTGTCAGCCTGGATCATGGCCTGGTCGACGACGGCGAGTTCGATCTCCTGGCGTTCGCGGTTCAGGCGCTCGAGGTCCTGCGCGATCTGCGCGGCCTCCCCCTTGTCCTCAGTGGTGAGCAGCGTCAGCGCCTGTGCCGCATTGCCGATGCGGCCCGCCGCATTGATGCGCGGACCCAGAAGGTAACCGAGGGCATAGGTGTCGGGCTTGCGCTTCAGCCGCGCCACGTCGGCGAGGCAGGCGAGCCCCAAGTTCTCGCGCCGTGCCATGATCTTGAGGCCTTGCGTGACATAGGCGCGGTTCAGACCCTTCAAGGGTACCACGTCACAGATGGTGGCGAGGCTCACGAGCTCCAGCCACTGCAGCATGTTGGGCTCAGGGCGTGTCTCGCCATACCAGCCCTTCAACCGCAGCAGCTTGTTGACGGCGGCGATGAAGATCATGGTGACGCCGGCAGCGCAGAGATAGCCCAGACCCGAGGTATCATCCTGCCGGTTCGGGTTGATGACGGCATAGGCCTCGGGCAGAATTTCGCCCGCCTGGTGATGGTCGACGATGATGGTGACGAGACCCAGTTCCGCCGCGCGCAGCAGCGGGTCATGCGCCATCACGCCGCAATCGAGCGTCACCAGAACCTGGACTCCTTGCGCCTTCAGGCTCTCCACTGCCTTGAGGCTCGGGCCATAGCCCTCGGTGAGGCGGTCAGGAATGTGCACGGCACAGGACGAGCCCACCGCCTTCAGGAACAGCGTCAGCATGGCGGCGGAGGACACGCCGTCCACATCGTAATCCGAGATGACGCCGATCTTCTCGCCCGAGGTGATGGCCTCGGCGAGGCGGGCCGCGCCCTTCTCCATGTCCTGAAGTGCTGAAGGCTGTGGCATCAGCGTGCGGATGGTCGGATTGAGGAAGGCCTCGGCGTCGTCAACGCCCACGCCGCGGGCGGCGAGCACGCGACCAATGATTTCGGGAAGTTCGTGGCGTTGCGAAATCGCTTCCGCCGTTCGCTGGTCGTCGAGCCTGGCCTTCCAGCGCCGTGCGGAGGCCGAACGCTCGACGTTCAGGAAGGCGCGCGGTTTCGCCTCGCCCGTCAAAGCCTCTCGATCCGGATCATGCGCGGGTGGCCCGCCACATGGCCGTCCTTCTCGATGCGTTCGAGGGCTGCGCGCATGGCGCTTTCCACCGTGTCATGGGTGATGAGGATGAAGGGCGCCGTCGCGCGGGCCTCGTCCTTCTCCAGCTTGCCGCGCTGGAAGATCTGCTCGATCGAGATCTTCTCGTCGGCCAGGATGCGCGCGATGGCGGCAACCGCACCGGGCTTGTCCTGCAGGGTGAGGGCCACATAGAAGCCGCCCTCATGCGCCTTCTGGGGTGCTGCCCTGTAGGGCCGCAGGTCCTTCGCGGGAATGCCGAAGGCCGGGCGGAAGTTGCTGCGCGCGATGTCGACGACGTCGGAGAGCACGGCAGACGCCGTCGGGTGTGCGCCCGCGCCACGGCCCTCCAGCATCAGGTCGCCCACGAAATCGCCCTTCACCACAACGGCGTTGAACACGCCATCTGTGTCGGCAGCCGGCGAACCCTTGGGGATGAGTGTCGGGTGCACGCGCTGCTCGATCCCCTGATCGGAGGCAACGGCCACGCCGAGGAGCTTGATCTTGTAGCCCATCTCGCCCGCCTGGCGGATGTCATCCAGCGTGATCTGCTCGATGCCTTCGATGTCGATGGCCTTGAGGTTCACTTCCACGCCGAAGGCAAGCGAGGTGAGCACCGCCAGCTTGTGCGCCGTGTCGAAGCCACCCACGTCGAAGGTGGGATCGGCTTCCGCATAGCCCAGCGCCTGCGCTTCCTTCAGCACGTCGGCGAAGCTGCGGCCTTCATTGGCCATCTTGGTGAGGATATAGTTGCAGGTGCCGTTCATGATGCCGAACAGCTTGCCCACGCGGTTGCCGGCCAGACCCTCGCGGATCGTCTTGACGATGGGAATGCCACCCGCCACCGAGGCCTCGAAATTCAGTGCGACGCCCTTTTCTTCGGCGAGCCGTGCGAGTGCGGAGCCATGGTGCGCCAGCAGCGCCTTGTTGGCGGTGATGACGTGCTTGCCCGCCTTCAGCGCGGTCTCGACGGCGGATTTGGCCGGGTCGCCCTCGCCGCCCATCAGCTCAACGAAAACATCGACATTGGGGTCGGCGGCCAGCTTCACCGGGTCGTCGTACCAGGTGAGCTTGGAGAGGTCGTGCCCGCGGTCCTTGCCTTTGCTCCGGGCCGACACCGCCACCACTTCGACAGGCCGTCCGGCCCGCACCGCAACCAGCTCCTTGTGCCGGGTCAGAATGTCCAGCACCCCGCCGCCGACCGTGCCCAGCCCAGCAATCCCCAACCGCAACGCCTGTGTCATCTCAACCAACCCGCCAAAGGTGAATCTTCCTCAACTGGCGCGTCTTATGGCGGGAGACGGAAGGGTTGGCAACGCCTGCTGCTTGCGGGTGACCTGCGCCTTCCGGCTGAACCAGATGCACAGGCCCACGAAGACGGCGCAGATGAACATGCCGGCATTGAGCCGTTCCCCCAGAATGGCCCAGCTGGCGCCCAGCGTCAGGAAGGTCTGCAGCAGTTGCACCTGCCCCACCTTGGCCACGCCGCCGAGCGCCAGGCCGCGGTTCCACGCAAAAAAGCCTGCAAGCTGGCTCATCAGCGCGAGGTAGGCAAAGCAGGCCCATGCCGTGCCGGATTCATGCCCGGTCAGTCCCCTGGCGGCAAACAGGGTAATCGGCAAGGTCACCGGCAGGGCAACCAGCAAGGCCCAGCAAATCACCTGCCAGCCGCCCAGGCTGCGGGAGAGGTGCCCACCCGCCGCATAGCCCATGCCAGCGCTCGCCGCCGCCAGCACCAGCAGCATGTCGCCTGCATGGAAGCTGAGGCCACCCTCCCAAATTGCAAAGACCACGACGGCCGCTGAACCTGCCACGGCCCAGAACCAGAAGGCGGCTGAGGGCCGTTCACCCGCAAACACGGTACTCATGATGGCCGTCGCCAGTGGCAGCGCGCCCAGCACCACGCCGCCATGCGAGGCCGGTACCATGGTCATGGCCGTGGCTGAAAGGATCGGGAATCCCAGCACCACACCAGCCGCCACAATGGCCAGCGTCCCGAACTCCCGGCGAGATGGCCACTTCTGCCGCGTCAGCAGCAGCAAGGGACCCGCAACAGCCGCCGCCGCCACCGTCCGCCCAATCGACAGGAAAAGCGGGCTCATCTCCTGCACGGCAATCCGGGTGAACGGCAGGGTCAGCGCAAAGATGGAGACACCCACCAGGCCGAGAAGATATCCCTGCAGCAGACGGTTCGAAGGTGTGGGCTGCAAGCGACCGTTCTCCCTCAGCAGGCACTGTCTTATGGCGGGAGACTGGTGGGAGGGCAAGAACCAGCCTCAGGGCGCAAAACGAAACCGCCACTCCCCCTCCTCATGACCAATTTGCCTTTTTGGCGTATCCCTTTACAGTTCCGCCATATTCGCCCTTCAAGAGCAGCCCATGTCCGAGAAGCCGCAGGTTCCGTCCCAATATACCCTCGCCGACCCGGTGCAGTTCGCCCAGAACATGGCGAAGGTCTTCGAGCAGGCGGCGGGCATTGCCCGCAT
>CAMDBX010000038.1 GCA_945889445.1 Rhizobium sp. Q54 | reverse complement strand
GGGCTCCATCGAGAACGCCATCGGCCGAATGCGCCGTTTCCTGCCCCGAAAGACAGATCTCGCATCCCTGACCCAAGAGGACTTCAATGCCCTCATCGCCCTCTACAACAACACCCCCACAAAGTGCCTTGACTACAGAACCCCAGCCGAGGTCTTTTGCCAGCAGCTGTTGCACTTCAAATGTGAATCCACATCCCGGCTTTCGCCGGGGTGACGTGGTTTGGGGCAAGCACCAAAAAAATGGCCGGGACAAGCCCGGCCATGATGACGATTCAAGGTCCCTGAAAGACGGTCAGTCCTTCGCACGCTCCACATAGGACGCGTCTTCCGTCTGCACCACGATGCGGGTGCCGGATGCGATGTGCGGCGGCACCATGGTGCGCACGCCGTTGGACAGCAGCGCGGGCTTGAAGGAGGAGGACGCCGTCTGGTTCTTGATGGCGGGCTCGGTCTCGACGATCTCGAGCGTCACGCGCTGCGGCAGTTCGATGGAGATCGGCACGCCGTTGAACAGGGCGATCTGGCATTCCATGCCTTCCTGCAGGAAGGGGGCGCTATCGCCCAGCATGTCGGCCGGAACCTGGATCTGCTCATAGTTCTCGGGGTTCATGAAGACGTAGTTGTCGTCATCCTTGTAGAGGTAGGAGTGCGTAATGGTCTCGACGAAGGCGCGCTCGAGGGGGTCGGTCGTCTTGTAGCGCACCACCGTCTTCACGCCGTCCGAGATGCGGCGCATGTCGATCGTGGTGGTCGGCGTGCCCTTGCCGGGGTGCATGGATTCGGCCTTCAGCACGACATAGAGCTTGCCGTCCTCGTGCTCGATGACATTGCCCTTGCGGACCCCACTTGCGATTACCTTGACCAATTTCGTCTCTCGTTTTCTGAAGAATTGCCGGATTTGGTTGCGCGGAGTATTAGCAGCGGCCACCCCGGAAGCCAACCCCCCAGGAGAATCAGCCCTTGGCTGCCCAGGACACGCCGTGGTTCGACCCGGCCCGACATGCCGACCGCCGCCCCTTCCTGCTCGCCCGAAACCGCATCGTGGCGGGTATCCGCCAGTGGTTCGCGGAGCGCGACTTCCTGGAGGTGGATTGCGCAGCACTGGCCGTTTCGCCCGGTAACGAGGCCCATCTCCATGCCTTTTCGACCGATCTGATCCTGCCTGACGGCTCAACCGAGCGGCGCTACCTGCACACCTCGCCGGAATTTGCCGCCAAGAAGCTGCTGGCGGCAGGCGAGCAGCGCATCTTCAACCTCGGCCACGTGTGGCGGAACCGCGAGCGGACGCTCACCCACTCGCCCGAGTTCACCATGCTTGAATGGTACCGGGTGCGTGAGGATTACCAGACCATCATCGCCGACACGCTGGCGCTCGTGCAGCTGGCCGCCGACGTCGCCGGAACGCGCCAGTTCCGCTGGCGGGGCAGGGAGGCTGATCCCTTCGCCACGGCGGAATGGCTGACCGTCAACGAGGCCTTCAAGGCCCATGCCGGGGTGGACCTGCTGGCGACGCTGCGGGCTGATGGCACGGCTGACCGTGATTCACTGGCCGCCATATCTCCCGTGGCCTTCGGCAAGGACGACAGCTGGTCGGATATCTTCAGCCGCATCCTGTCGGAGAAGGTGGAGCCGCAGCTCGGCAATGGCCGCATCACGGTTCTCTATGAATATCCTTCCGTCGAGGCGGCACTCGCCCGCACCACGGCGCATGACAGCCGCGTGGCGGAGCGCTTCGAGCTCTATGCCTGCGGGGTGGAACTCGCCAACGGCTTCGGTGAACTGACCGACCCGGAAGAGCAGCGCCGCCGCTTCGTGGCCGAGATGGACGTGATGGAACAGGTCTATGGCGAGCGCTACCCGATCGACGAGGAACTGCTGCAGGCACTGGCGATCATGCCGCCGGCTTCGGGCGTTGCGCTGGGACTGGATCGGCTGGTGATGCTGGCGGCGGGCGCGACGCGGATAGACCAGGTGCTGTGGACGCCGGTGGGGTAGGTCAGTCCTATGTGTTTCCCTCCCCCTTGTGGGGAGGGATCAAGGGTGGGGCTCCCCGGGCTCAGGCCTTCGAGACGTGGACTTGTGGCCCCCCACCCCTTCCCCTCCCCACGAGGGGGAGGGGAACCATCGCTGGGGTGGCAGAGCAAGATTTGGTGATGCTCTACCGCACCATCAGCGCCCAGTAATCCAGTTCCAGGACCACCCCCGGCTTGTTCGGCGCGCCGTCCTCCACCGGGAACTCCGCACACGGAACATCGCGCGTGGCGCGCGTCACGATGCGCAGCGCGCCGACATCGTTGCGACCCGGAAGCTCTGCCGTCTCGATGATCTCCGACCAGGCGAACACCGTGCCGCCCGCAAACAGCGGTGCCACGTGACGGCCACCGTTGATGGCGGCGATGTGGAAGGCATTGGCCAATCCGTTGAAGCTCAATGCGCGCGCCAGCGAGATGACGTGGCCGCCATAGATCAGCCTGCGGCCGAAGCGGCCCTGTGCTTCCGAATGCTGGTTGAAATGCACCTTGGCGGTGTTCTGGAAGAGGCGCGTGGCAATCTGATGCTCGGCCTCTTCCACCGTCATGCCGTCAACGTGGTCGATCTTCTCGCCTGCCGCATAGTCGGCGAAGCGGTGCGGTGAACCGGCGAGGCCGTCATCCCATTTTGCGCGGTCGATCACTGGGCAGGCACCGCCCAGCAAGGCCAAGTCCACGCGCTTCGGCAGTTGCGGCACAACGGCTTCGGGTGCTGGTGCGGACTCGTCGCGCTTCCTCACCATCACCCAGCGCACATAGGACAAGACCTCCTCACCGCGCTGGTTGGTGCCCACCGAGCGCACATAGACGGTGCCCGTCTTGCCGTTGGAGTTCTCCTTGAGGCCGATCACTTCTGAGACAGTCGCGAGCGTGTCACCGGGATAGACCGCCTTGAGGAAACGGCAATCGGCATAGCCGAGATTGGCCACCGCATTGAGCGAGACATCCGGCACGGTCTTGCCGAAGACGACATGGAAGGTGAGCAGGTCATCAATCGGCGCCTGCGGGTAGCCCACGGCCTTCGCGAAGGCATCGGATGACTGCACGGCAAAGCGCGAGCCATAGAGTGCCGTGTAGAGTGCCACATCGCCCACCGTCACCGTGCGCGGCGTGGCGTGGCGGATTGTCTGGCCGAGGCGGAAGTCCTCGAAATAGTTTCCCGGGTTGGTCTTGATGCTCACGAAATTGCCTCCGCAATGGCTGCCACGCGTTCCGCCATGGCAAGGTGCAGGCGTTCCACCATCTTGCCGTCGACCGTGATGACGCCCTTTGCCGCATTCTCCGGCAGCTGGAAGGCGGCGATGATCTTGCGCGCCCAGGCCACTTCCTCGGGCGCTGGCGAGAACATCTCGTTGCAGGCGGCGATCTGGCCGGGGTGGATCAGCGTCTTGCCGTCCATGCCCAGCGTGCGGCCCTGTTCGCATTCGGCCCGGAAGCCCTGCTCGTCGCGGAAGTCGTTGTAGACGCCGTCGATCACGTCCAGCCCATAGGCGCGGGCGGCGAGCAGCGTCATCGACAGCCACGGCAGAATGGCGAAGCGCCCGCCGGTGGCCAGCGCGCGGGATTCCTTGAGGAGATCATTGGTGCCCAGCACGAAGCAGGAGAGGCGTGCCACCTGGTGCACCGAGGCGATCTCGCGCACGTTGAAGATGGCCATGGGCGTTTCCATCATCGCCCACATGCGGGTCTTCTCCGCACCGCCCATGCCGACATGAATCTTGGAAACATTCACGATGTCGCCGGGCCGCGCCACCTTCGGCACCAGAATGGCATCGGGGTTCACCTCAGCCGCCATCTTCAGGTCTTCCACGCCCCAGGGCGTGTCGAGGCCGTTGATGCGGATGACGAGTTCACGCCGGCCGAAGCCCCCCGCCTTCACCGCGGCCGCCACCTTGGCGCGGGCCTCGGCCTTGGCATCGGGTGCCACTGAATCCTCCAAGTCGAGGATCAGCGAATCGGCGTCGAGTGACTTCGCCTTCTCGAGGGCGCGCTCATTGGCGCCGGGCATGTAGAGGACACTGCGTCTGGCTCTGAACATCTTGTCTTTTCCGTCTCTTGCTGCGCTGCAAGCTAGTCGCCGCAATGCGCGAATGGAAGCCCACTTTTGGATGATCCGCATGGCTTCTGCCCTTGTGGGGAGAGGCCGCTTTGGGCAATGTCCGCCCCCATGAAAGCATATGACGTCGTGATCGTGGGCGGCGGCGTGGTGGGCAGCGCCAGCGCCCATTACCTGCGGAAAAATGGCTTCACCGGCTCCATCGCCCTGGTGGAAAAGGACACGAGCTGGGCCCTGGGTTGCACCGCCCGCTCGGTCGGAGGCCTCCGGCAGCAGTTCTCGACGCCCGAAAACATCCATCTTTCGAAGTTCGGCGTCACGCTGGTCAAGAACCTCAAGCAGGAATTCGGGCCGGATTCCGACATCGGCTTCAAGGAGCAGGGCTACCTCATCTGCGCCACGCCGGAGGGGCTGCCCATTCTCGAGGAGAACCACGCTGTCCAGATCGCCAATGGCGCCGATAACGTGCTGCTGCGCGGTGATGAACTGGCTGCGCGCTTTCCCTGGCTGGTGACGGAGGGCATCGCTGCGGGCTGCTTCGGGCTTTCGGGCGAGGGCTGGGTCGACCCCTACATGTTCGCGGCGCTGTTCCGGAAGTCGGCCATCGCCAAGGGCGTCGAATTGATTCAGGATGAGGTGACGGGCGTCACCCGCGAAGGCCAGCGTATCAGCGGTGTCACGCTGGCGTCTGGTGAAGCGATCTCCTGCGGTACGCTGGTCAACGCGGCGGGCACTGGTGCGGGCAGGCTCGCCGAGCTGGCGGGGATCGACCTGCCGGTGGGCCCGCGCAAGCGCTATGTCTATGTGCTCGATTGCCCCGCTGCCACCGAGGCGCTGCACAAGGCCCCGCTCACCGTCATTCCGGGCGGCGTCTATTTCCGGCCGGAGGGCCGCAACTTCCTTGCGGGCTTGTCACCCGAGGAACACCAGGAGCCGGACACCCTCGACTGGGAGGTGGACCACAGATGGTTCGAGGAGAATATCTGGCCGGCATTGGCCGAGCGCGTTCCGCTGTTCGAGGCGATCAAGGTGATCAGCGCCTGGGTGGGGCATTATGATTACAACGCGCTGGACCAGAACGCGGTGATCGGCCCGCACCCGGAGGTGACCAACTTCCTCTTCGCCAATGGTTTCTCCGGTCACGGGCTGCAGCAGGGACCTGCGGCGGGAAATGCGATTTCCGAACTCGTCATCGACGGCCGCTACAAGACCATCGACCTCGCGCGCTTCGGCTTCGATCGCATCCGCAACAACCAGCCGCTGTTCGAGAAGAACGTGATCTGATGAAGGTGCTCAGCATCTCCAGCCAGGTCGTCTGGGGCCCCGTCGGCAACTCCGCCGCCGTGCCGGCTCTTCAGGCGAAGGGCCATGAGGTGCTGGCATTGCCGACCATCACGCTGTCCAACCATCCGGGCCACGGGGCGACTGCAGGCTTCCGTACACAAGCCGAGGACATGGCGCGCATGTTCGCGGCACTCGAGGCATTGGGCGCTCTCTCCAATCTCGATGCCATGCTCACCGGCTACTTCGCGAGCGTGGGCCAGGTTGAAGAGGTGGCAGGGCTTCTTGGCCGTGTTGCCGTGCCCTTCCTGCTGGTCGATCCGGTGATGGGCGATCACGGCAGGCTCTATATCCCGCAGGAGGTGGCCGAAGCGATCCGCGCGCATCTGGTGCCGCGCGCCAATTGCCTCACGCCCAATGCCTTCGAGCTTTCCTGGCTGTCAGGCCATGAGGTGACGGACGAGGCCAGCGCCATTGCTGCAGCACGCGCGCTCGCACTGTCCGAAGTGCTCGCCACCTCCGTTCCATCGCATGATGGCCTCGCCACGTTGCTGGTGACGCCCGATTCGGTTCACCGCATCGTCGTGCCGAAGCTCGCGATGGTGCCGAATGGCACGGGTGATTTCCTCAGCGGCGTCTATCTCGCGGAACGCCTTCGGAAGCCGCCCCAGCAGGCTTTCGTCACGGCGATGACGACCCTGTCTCGCGCCATCGCCCTCAGCTCCGGCACCACGGTGCTGAACGTGGCGGGCGCGCTGCACGGATCATGACGCCCGTCGTCGGTGTCGATGGCTGCCCCGGAGGCTGGATCGCCGTGCGCTGGGCTGAGACCGTTTCCCATCATTTGTGCCGCAGCTTCGCGGACATCGTCGCACTCGATGCGGCGGTGGTCGCCGTCGACATGCCCATCGGCTTTCCGCAAGGCTCTGGCCGCGCCGCCGAGCGTGAAGTTCGGCAGCGGCTGGGCGAGCGGCAGTCGAGCGTCTTCTCGGTGCCCTCGCGCGCCGCCGTGATGTGTGCCGACTACCGGGAGGCCTGTGCGGCGAACCTCGCCAGCTCCGATCCGCCGAAAAAAGTGTCGAAGCAGATCTTCCACATCTTCCCCAAGATGCGTGAGATCGATGCCCTCATCACCCCGGAGTTGCAGGCGCGCATCGTCGAGGTCCACCCCGAGCTCGCCTTCTGGGCCATGAACGGCGAGACATCATTGCCGCTGCCGAAGAAGGTGAAGGGCAGTCCGCATGTTCCTGGCCTCGACCTGCGCAAGGCGCTCATGGCAGCGGCGGGCTTTCCGCTCAGCAGCCTGCCGCCCCACACTTATCGCCGCGCCGATGTGGGTGCCGACGACCTGATCGATGCCTGCGCCTGCGCTTGGAGTGCGCGGCGCATTCTGGAGGGCCGTGCCGTCTCCTTCCCCGCCGATCCGCCGCTGGATGCAAGGGGCTTGCGCATGGCGATCACGGCGTGAGAAAGAGGCGCCACAGTCAAGGAAGTGCC
The DNA here is from genome assembly GCA_945889445.1 of Rhizobium sp. Q54. Classification (GTDB taxonomy): domain Bacteria; phylum Pseudomonadota; class Alphaproteobacteria; order Rhizobiales; family Aestuariivirgaceae; genus Aestuariivirga. The sequence goes on along the minus strand of CAMDBX010000038.1, from coordinate 27,348 downwards.
GATAATGACCGTCCAGACCGCCATCCGCCACAATGCCCTGCTGGGCAAGCCCGTTGCCGAGGAAATCACCCGCGCCGTCTATCAGGGCGTGGAGGAGCTTGCCTCCAAGGGCTGGCCGGTGAAGCTCGTCTCCATCACCATCGGTGATGTGCCGGCCGTCAACCTCTATGTGAGAAACCAGGCGCGCGGTGCCGAGAAGGCCGGCATCATGTTCGAGGAGCGGCACCTGCCAGCGACGGTCTCGCGCGTCGAGATGCTGGCCATGCTGCAGGCATTGAACACGGACCCGCGCGTTACCGGCGTCATCATCCAGCGCCCCGTTCCGAAGCACCTCGACATCCGCGAGTTGCAGACCGCCGTCCACCCGCTGAAGGACGTGGAGGGCATGCACCCGGCTTCGATCGGCAACATCGTCTACAGTGACACCTCGCTTGCCCCCTGCACGGCGGCGGCCTCGGTCGAACTGCTCAAGCGCACGGGCCTCAGGCTCGAAGGTCTCGAGGTCGTCGTGATCGGGCACTCCGAAATCGTCGGCAAGCCCATCGCCTTCCTGCTGATGGCGGAAGGCGCCACTGTCACCGTGTGCCATCACATGACGCGGAACCTCGCCGTCCACTCGCGCGCCGCGGATGCGATCTTCGTGGCGGTCGGCAAGCCGCGCTTCATCACCCCCAACATGATCAAGCCGGGCTCGGCCGTCATCGACATTGGCATCAACCAGATCGAGGAGAACGGCAAGAACCTCACGGTGGGCGACGTCGACTATGAGGCCTGTGCGGAAACCGCGGGCTGGATCACGCCGGTGCCGGGCGGCGTCGGCCCCGTCACCGTTGCGATCCTGATGCGCAACGCGCTCACCGCCGCGCAGGCACAGAAGCGCTATTACGACCAGGTCTTCGGCGGCAAGTCGGATACCTTGTTCAGCGTGGCGCCCGCCGCATGATCACGCGTGACGCCATCACCCGTGCCGCAGCGCGCATTGCGAACCACGTGCGCCGCACGCCTGTCGTCTCGGTGACGGTTGAGGGCGTCGAACTTCCCGTCACGCTCAAGCTCGAATTGCTGCAGCATGCCGGCAGCTTCAAGTCGCGCGGCGCCTTCAACACGCTGCTGCAGGCGAGTGTGGGCCACGGCGGTGTGGCCACCGCGTCTGGCGGCAACCATGGTGCCGCCGTTGCCTATGCATCACGGCAGCTCGGCCACAAGGCCAAGATCTTCGTTCCGGAAATCTCGTCGCCCGCCAAGGTTTCCCGCATCGCGTCCTATGGTGCGGAAGTCGTGCAGAAGGGTGCGAATTATTCCGAGGCGCTGGCGCTGTGCGAAGCCTGGATTGCGACAAGCGGCGCCACCAGCGTCCATGCCTATGATGCCGAGGCAACACTCGAAGGCCAAGGCACGCTGGGTCGCGAATTGGAGGAGCAGGCGCCGGGGCTCGATACGCTGCTCGTCGCCGTGGGCGGCGGCGGCCTCATCGGCGGCATCGCCGCGTGGTACCAGTCCGGCGTGAAGATCGTGGGCGTCGAGCCGCAGACCTGCAACACGCTGCACGCCGCGATGGCAGCGGGTGAGCGTGTGGCGGTCAAGCCCTCAGGCCTGGCGACCGATTCGCTCGGCGCCAGCACGGTGGGCAAGCTGATGTTCGAGATCGCCAGGGATCACATCGCGCAGGTGACGCTCATCTCCGATGATGACATCCGCAATGCGCAGCGCCACCTGTGGCGTGAGATGCAGCTGGTCACCGAGCCGGGTGGTGCTGCCGCCTTCGCCGCACTTCTCTCCGGCGCCTACAAGCCGCAGAAAGGTGAGCGCGTCGGCGTCGTCGTCTGCGGCGCCAACACCTCGATGGACGTGTTCGGCCAGCTGTTCACCTAAAGACCAGCACGGCCTCTGCCGCGTCCTCGCCGGAAATCACCGCGCCCTCGAACCAGCCCGCCTGCTCGCGCGCATAGTCGGACGAGGCGAAGGCAATGCGCCCCTCGGGCTGCCAGTTTGACGACTCGTAGCCCGCCTCATGGCCCGCCAGCGCTGCAACCCACGTACCGCGCGCGAAGGGATCATCCACCCAGTCGTGCCAGTCATGCGAGATGATGCGGGCATTGGGAAACAGCTTTGCGGCTTCGGCCTTTACCCATGCGGGGTCGGCGGGATGGTTGCCCTCCTGCATCAGCCCGAAGGCGACGATGTAGGTGGTGCCGTTCTCGGTCCGCTCGGCAAAGGCGAATTCAATGCCGCTGCCATCACCCGTCACCAGCGTGCCGACGGGAACACCCTCCGCCCTGAGCCACAGCTTGAAGGACCGTCCGCCATGGCCTGCGGCCAGTGCTGCGGTCTTGCTGTCGGAGAGCCAGGGCGTGAAGCCGATCGCCGGCATCTGGTTGATGCCCAGCGCCACGATGCAGGCCTTCGCCCGGTGCCGCCAGGCGCCGGCTATCACCTCGACATGACCACTTTCCTGAACCACCTGCGTCACCGGATCATCGAGGATCAGCTCGGCCCCCGAGGCAGCGATCATGCGCTCCGCCAGCACGCCCATGCCCGGCACCACCGTGTCCGACCAGAACCGGATCATGCCCTCGGCAAGACCATTGTCATAGGAGCAGCTCGCGAGGAATTCCGAGGCCGCCACCTTGTGGTGATCGCCATTGCCCGACACCGTCCACCAGGCGGAGAACAGGTCGCGGGTCGACTTGGGGCAGCCCAGCCGGTCGAGATAGGCGGCAAAGGACAGGCCGGTCAGCGCCTCGCCCTTCTCGTTTTCGGTGAGGCCCTTCTTGAGCAGGATCGAATCAACAGCCACCCGCGCGATGGCGCGTTCATGCGCCGTCACGTCATCGGGTGAAGCAGCGCCGTTGCCTTGCAGCACGCCGTCGCGCAGCCACAGCCGGTTGGTGACGGGGGCGCGCGGGCGCAGCGACAGGCCGTGTTCGGGCACCAGGGCGCGCAGCCGGTCATGCCATGGCGTGATCCAGGCTCCGCCGAATTCCAGCTGGGGCCCGTCACCCGCGTAGGCCTTGGCATAGCCGCGCCCGCCGCAGCGGTCGCGCGCCTCGATGACGCGCACCCGCTTGCCGGCCTTCGAGAGCTTCAGTGCAGCGGCCGCACCCGCCAGCCCTGCACCCACCACGATCACATCTGCATCCATGGGCCAAGGCTAGCACCTGTCCTTTCACATGAACAACCGTCCTGCGGTGACCTGATGGCGGATGCGTTCCTGGGCCGCGCGCAGTTCCTGCTGCATGCGGTAAAGCTCGCGCGGTTCGATGGGCGTGTCCTGCCGCTTCAGATGGGTGTTGAGTTTGCGGGCCGTTGCCTTCGCCATGCCGATGGTGGGGAAGAGCAGGTCGAATTTGAGAGAGAACATGCAATGCTCCATCGCAAGAACATGGGGCTTCCCATGCGCGTGAAAAGAGATGGCTTCGCCGCGTGCACGCATGCAGGGCGCAACGCACCGTGCACGGCAGCAAGCCGGCGAAAGTTTCAGTGATGTGATGAAAGCGCCTGAAGCGCGAAGGATACGCTATCCACCTGAGGCCCGAGCCTCAGAGCGGCCCGGAGTTCAGCAGCGCGTAAATCGAATCCCCATGGCTGATACTCCTCTGTTCGTTGGTGTGTGAGAGCTTGGTAGCATCAAAGCGCAACGCGGGGAAGCACAGGCAGCCAAATTGATGATGCTGTTGCGCCGCTGCAACAGCTCAGCGCGTGAACTGCGCCACGATCTCCACATGCGATGACCATTTGAACTGGTCCACCGCCGTGACCTTCCTGAGGGCATAGCCACCGGTAACGAGAATCTCCGCATCGCGCGCGAAGGTCGCGGCATCGCAGGACACGGCCACCACCGTCTTCACCTTGCTGCGCGCGAGTTGCTTGGCCTGCGCCTCGGCTCCTGCACGCGGCGGGTCGAAGACCACGGCGTCGAGTTCCTTCATCTCGTTCGGCACCAGCGGCTCGCGGAACAGGTCGCGCGCCGCGGCGGTGATTGGCTTCAACCCCGATGTCACCTTGGCGGCGGCATTCAGCGCGGCAACAGCGGCGCGATCATTGTCATAGGCCTCGACGCGGGCACGCTCGGCGTTGCGGAAGGCGAAGGGTCCGATGCCGCAGAACAGGTCCGCCACACTCTTCGATTTGCCCAGCGCCTCGATCACCAGCTGCGCCAGCGTCTCCTCGCCCAGCGCCGTGGCCTGCAGGAAGCCGCCGGGCGGCAGCGCCACGCTGGCCTTGCCGATCTCGAGCCGCGGCGGCACAGCGGTGGCGATCACCTCGCTGTTGACGCTGAGCCTGGCGAGACCAAGGTCGCGCACGAAGCTCGCGAGCTTGGCATGCTCGGCCTGCGCGAACTTGCGCTCGGCCCGCACGCTCACGTCAAGGCCGGTCAGCGTCGAGGTCACCGCCACGTCGCAGTCGGAGAGCTTCGCGCCAATGGCGCGGCCAATGTCGAAGACGCGCGCCATCTCGGGCGTGAGAATGGGGCAGCTGGCGATGTCCAGCAGCGTGTGGGTGCGTGCTTCCATGAAGCCCGCCGTCACAACTCCGTCCTTCTTGCGCACATGCAGGCTGGCGCGGCGGCGGCCTGTGCCATGCGCGTCGATGATGCCGCTCACCTCGCTGGGCAAGCCGCGCGCCTTCAGCTGTTCGGATATCAAGGATGCCTTCCAGGCGCGGTAGGGTTCCTCGCGCCAGTGCTGCAGCTGGCAGCCGCCGCAGCGACCGTAATAGCTGCAGAAGGGCGCCACGCGATCCGGCGCGGCGCGCTCAATGGCGATGAGTGCCAGGCGGTCACCGTCGCCTGCTGCCTTCACCACTTCGTCCGGCAGCGTGCCGGGCACGAAGACGGTGCGGTCATCGCGCCGTGCAACGCCTTCGCCGCGGCGGCCCATGCCTTCGATCTTCAATTCAGCTTCAGACATTGGCGGTCTGCGGCGGATAGGCGATGGCGATGCCATGGCCGCGCTTCAGTGAAATCTCCACGGGCCCCTGCGCCACGTTGGAGAGCGTGAGGGTGGAGCCCACGGGCACGTCGCGATTGGTCAGCGGCCACTTCACGCCCGCGAGGTCCAGCCCCTGAAGATCGGTGAACGGAATGATGCTGAGGCGCGTCTCCGCCGGAAGCTCCAGATGCAGTTGGCCTGCGATCAGCGGCCAGGCCTCCTCCACGCCGCTGGTCAGCAGGCAGGCGATGCCCCGCCGCGCGATCTGGATGCTCTGGCCGAGCAGCCCCGACGTGTGGTCGGTCTGGCCGCCGAGGCCCCCCAGCAGGATGATTTCGGTCGCACCCCGGCGGATCGCCTCGTCCACCGCGATGGCGCCGTCGGTGGCGTCCTTTTCAGCGGGGAAGGTTTCGCGCGGCACGTCACGGTACTGCATGGTAAGCTCGGAACCCGCGCTGTCGAAGTCGCCCACCCAGAGTTCGGGCATGATGTGCAGTGCGGCGGCATGCATCATGCCGCTGTCGGCGGCGATCACCCGGGCGCCTCTGATCTGGGATTTCAGCCGCGGTGTCACTGTCAGGTCGCCGCCGAGCAGGATTGCAAAACATGTCATGGCCCGCTTCTAGCAAAAGCTTCTTGCCAGCGCACGCGGGAAGCCTTACTTTTTGTCCTGCTCTCAACGGGGTGCCGCGTAAGCGGCTGAGACGGGGCTTTACGCCCCGGACCCGCTGAACCTGATCCGGATCATGCCGGCGGAGGGATTGCGGGCGGACATTCCGGAAGGCCATGTCCAAACCTCCATCCAACGGCGAATGGAGGTATTATGATGAAGAAGACACTCACAGCTCTGTTCGCGCTCCTCACGCTCACCGCTCCTGCGATGGCGAAGGACACGCTCACCGTCTACACCTATGACAGCTTCGTTGCCGAGTGGGGCCCCGGCCCCAAGGTGAAGGAAGCCTTCGAGAAGACCTGCGACTGCACCGTGGAGTGGGTGACGCCGGGCGATGCCGTGGCCATGCTCAACCGCCTGAAGCTAGAGGGCAAGAACACCAAGGCCGACGTGGTGCTGGGCCTCGACACCAACCTCACCACCGAAGCGGTCAAGACCGGCTTGTTCGCCAGGCACGGCCTCGACGTGAAAGAAGCAAAGACGCCCACGCCGTGGACGGACGAATATTTCATGCCCTTCGACTATGGCTATTTCGCCGTGGTCTATGACAGCCAGACGATGAAGGACCCGCCGAAGTCGCTGGACGAGCTGGTCAATGGCGATCCCACGCAGAAGATCATCCTGCAGGACCCGCGCTCCTCGACGCCCGGCCTTGGCTTCCTTCTCTGGATGAAGCAGGTCTATGGCGACAAGGCCGCGGATGCCTGGAAGAAGCTGAGCCCTCGCATCCTCACCGTGGCGCCGGGCTGGTCGGAGGCCTATGCGCTGTTCACCAAGGGCGAGGCGCCGATGGTGCTGTCCTACACCACGTCGCCCGCCTATCACGTCATCGCCGAGAATACCGACCGCTACAAGGCGGCCTCCTTCGCGGAAGGCCATTACATGCAGGTGGAAGTCGGCGGCCTCGTCGAGGGCAGCCAGCACAAGGAACTGGCGGCCAAGTTCCTCGCCTTCATGATGCAGCCCGGCTTCCAGGACCAGATCCCGACCAATAACTGGATGTTCCCGGCGGGTGCCACCTCTGCTCCGCTCCCCCCCGCCTTCGACCAGCTGGTGAAGCCCACCAAGACGTTGCTCTACTCGCCGGACGAGGTGGACCAGAACCGCCGCGCCTGGATCGACGAGTGGCTGAACGCCACGGCCAAATGACCGGGGCGAAGTGATCACCTACCAACCATCGCGAGCGCCTGCCTATGCGGCGCTCGCCCTTCTCGGCCTCGCGCTGGCGGCGGGCTTCCTGCCCGTGCTGCGGATGGGGCTGGAGCAGGGGTTCACCGGCCTCGATCCTTACGTTTTCCGCGTGCTGCGCTTCACGCTGCTGCAGGCCGGGCTTTCCACTCTTCTATCGCTCGCTCTCGGCCTGCCATTGGCGCGCGCGCTGGCGCGGCAGGCGTCCTTCCCGGGCCGTGCGCTGTTGCTCCGGCTTCTCAACTTGCCGCTGGCGCTTCCCGCCATCGTGGTCATCATCGGCGTCATCGAGGTCTATGGCGCCAGGGGCTGGTTCGGCGGGGTCTTCGACATCTATGGCCTTCAGGGCATCCTGCTGGCGCATGTGTTCTTCAACGTGCCGCTCGCGGCGCGGCTGATCCTGTCGGACCTCGAACGCATTCCGGCCGAAAGCTGGAAGCTCTCGGCGCAGCTGGGTCTCGGCCCGCTCGCCATCTGGCGCCTCGTCGAATGGCCGGCGATCAGGAGCGGCATTGCCGGTGCGGCGCTCCTCATCTTCCTCCTCTGCGCCGCGAGCTTCGCCGTGGTGCTGACCTTGGGTGGCGGCCCCCGCGCCACCACGCTGGAGGTGGCGATCTACCAGTCGCTGCGCTCCGACTTCGATCCGCAGCGTGCTGCCATGTTGTCCCTCGTGCAACTGGCGCTGTGCGCCACGCTGGCGCTCATCGCGCAAGGCTTCGGCGGCCTTGCCGCCGGCTGGCCGGTGCTGCACCTGCAGCCGAAGCGCTATGACGGCCGGTCCAGCACGGCACGCCTCGTCGATAGCGGCATCGTGCTGCTCGCCCTGCTGCTGCTGTTGCCGCCGCTCGCGGCCCTCATCGGCGCAGGTGTGCTCCACATCAGCCCCACGGCCCTTCTGCTGCGCGCGCTGGTCACCAGCCTCGGGCTTGGCGCGGCCAGTGCCGCGCTGGCCTTCGCCATCGCCTGGCCCCTCGCCGTCCTTGCCGTCCGCAGCGAGGCGTGGCGGAGGATTGCCTCCATCGCCGTGCTCACCGCATGGATCGTGCCGCCCGCAGCGCTCGCCACCGGCTGGTTCATCAGCCTCATCGCCTATGCCGGTGTATCGGGGCTTGCGGCTTTCCTCGTCATCGCCATGAATGCGCTGATGTCGCTGCCCTTCGTTGCCCGTGTGCTGATGCCCGCGCTCAGCCACTCGGCGGAAGCGCATGACCGGTTGTGCCTCAGCCTCGGCCTGTCCGGCTGGAACCGCTTCCGTCTCGTTGAGTTGCCGGTGATGAAGCGCGCCATCGGCCTGTCGCTCGTCATGGCGCTGATCTTGTCGCTGGGCGACCTCACCGCCATCTCGCTGTTCGGTACGCAGGACTTCGTGACGCTGCCCGCCTTGATCTATCGCCAGATGGGCAGCTACCGCTTCGATGCCGCCATTGGCACCGCGCTGGTGCTGGGCCTGCTCGTGCTGGCCTTCTCAACCCTCGCCGAACGCTGGAGCGACACGCGATGATCGCACTCGAACACGTCACCTTCCGCTATGCAGAGATGGAGATGCGCTTCGACGTGCACTTCCCCACGGCGTCCTTCACTGCGGTGATCGGGCCTTCCGGTGGCGGCAAGTCGACGCTCCTCAACCTGATCGCCGGATTTGAGGCACCGCAAGCCGGCCGCGTGCTGATCGACGGCATGGACGTCACCGCGCTGCCGCCGGACCAGCGCCCGGTCAGCATGATCTTCCAGGACAACAACGTCTTTGCGCATCTCGACCTGAGGCAGAACGTGGCACTTGGCGTATCGCCATCGCTCAGGCTCGATGCCGTGCAGAAGGCGCGCGTCGATGCGGCACTCGCCGAGGTGGGCCTCGCTGCCCTCGTGCACCGCAAGCCGGGCGAGGTGTCCGGTGGCGAGCGCCAGCGCGTGGCAGTGGCCCGCGCCCTGGTGCGCGACCGACCGGTGCTGCTGCTGGATGAGCCCTTCGCCGCACTCGGGCCCGCGCTGCGCCGCGACATGCTCGATCTCGTCAGGACGATGCAGAAGGCGCGGCGTCTGACCGTGGTGATGGTCACCCACCAGCCGGAGGATGCGCTGGCAGCGGCCAGCCACACGGCCTTCCTCGAGAATGGCCGCATCGTGGCGCTGAGGCCTACGGCGGAGCTTTTCGCGGCAGAGGACATGCCAGGGCTCAAGGCTTATCTGGGCAGCGCGTCCTTCGCCTCCCATAAGGAAGGGGACTGGAGCGTCCTCTCGTAAAGCCGCATTGCCGGACGCTCCGGGAGGCTACGCTTCAGCTGATCTGGTCCTTGCCCGGTCCCTGGGCCTTCTCAAGGTCACTGCGCCGAATGGCATCCATCTCATGAACCTTGCTGGAAAGAAGGTTCATTCTGAATTTCTCATTCTGCTCCTCCAGCATCGCAACAATGAGGCTCAGTCGCCTTGCCTTCTCGTCAGACACAACGTCATCGGCAGTTGCCTTCTTCAGGAGGGACAGGACGATGGCCAGCTGTGTCTCGGCATTGACAGCAATGTTCTCGATGGCCAGCGCAGCCAGCATGGCGATGAGTGTGGCAAAGGCCGCCACAAGATAAGCGGTGTCGCTGTGCTGCCCCCAGAAAAAGCCGGCAGCGCCGGCGCTGAAGATCAGGATGCACATGAACAGGAGCCTCAGGAAGCCTCTTGCTTTGATTGTCATCCTGTCCTCGATTCTTCGCGTGGCGGAAACGGCACCAGGGCGGCCTGATGCCCTCCCATCCGCTGCAAGTGTTGGGTTTGATCCCCGGATCATGTCACGGTCCACCGTGCGGAAGCTGCTCAAAACGAGACAGTCCGCCCACGGCCCATGGATGTGCGCCGTTCAACGCCAACCCGGCAGCCAGGCCTCGCGCCGGTACCAGCCAGGGGGCTCCAAGAACAGCAATTCCCCATCCCGCTGAAATGCTCTACACCCCGCGCCATCATGAGCAGGATCCTTCTTCACCTTCGCGGCATTGGCCTCACCTTCGGCGGCCGGCCCATTCTCGAGAATGCCGAACTCGCCGTTGCCGAAGGCGAGCGCGTGGCGCTTGTCGGGCGTAACGGCTCTGGCAAGTCGACGCTGCTCAAGATCGCAGCGGGCATGATCGAGGCCGACAAGGGCGAGCGCTGGGTGCAGCCCGGCACGACCATCCGCTACCTGCCGCAGGAGCCGGACCTCTCCGCCTACAGGACCGTCCTTGAATACGTGGAGTCGGGCCTTGGCCCGGCGGATGATCCGCACCGCTGCGCCTATCTGCTGCGCGAACTGGGCCTGACAGGTGACGAAGACCCGAAGCGCCTGTCGGGCGGCGAGATCCGCCGCGCGGCCATCGCCCGCACGCTGGCGCCGCAGCCCGACGTGCTGCTGCTCGACGAGCCGACGAACCACCTCGACCTTCCCGCCATCGAATGGCTGGAAGCCGAGCTCAAGTCGCTGCGCTCCGCCTTCGTGCTGATCAGCCATGACCGACGCTTCCTGCAGGCGCTCACCAACCGTACGGTATGGCTCGATCGTGGCGAATCCCGCCGCCTCGAGCGCGGCTTCGCCGATTTCGAAAGCTGGCGCGACGAGGTGCTGGCCAAGGAAGAGGCCGAGCAGGTGCTGCTGGCCAAGCGCATCGAGGCGGAAGAACACTGGATGCGCTATGGCGTCACCGCCCGAAGGAAGCGCAACATGCGCCGCGTCGACCTGCTCGCAAGTTTGCGCACCGAGCGCAAGGAGCATGAGGGCCAGCAGGGTGCGGTGCGCATGGCCGCCACGAGCGGAGACATGTCTGGCAAGCTGGTGGCGGAAGCCAAGGCCATGTCGAAAAGCTTCGGTGAGCGCCCGATCGTGGCGAACCTCGATCTCCTCATCATGCGTGGTGACAGGCTGGGCATCGTCGGCCCCAATGGCGCGGGCAAGACCACGCTCATCAAGCTGCTGACCGGCGCGCTCGATCCCGACAGCGGCGCCATCCGCCTCGGCACCAACCTGCAAACGGTGACGCTCGACCAGTCCCGCCAGAGCCTCGATCCCAATTCGACGCTCGCTGACGTCATCACCGATGGGCGGGGCAATTCCGTCTCGGTCAATGGCGAGACCAAGCACGTCATCAGCTACATGAAGGACTTCCTGTTTCACCCGGACAAGGCGCGAACGCCAGTCAGCGTGCTGTCGGGTGGCGAGCGCGGCCGCCTCATCCTGGCACGCGAACTGGCGAAGCCGTCGAATCTTCTGATCCTCGACGAGCCCACCAACGATCTGGACCTCGAAACGCTGGACATGCTGCAGGAGATGCTGGCGGATTATCCCGGCACCATCCTGCTGGTCAGCCATGACCGCGACTTCCTCGACCGTGTGGCCACCTCGGTGCTGATGGCGGAAGGCGAGGGCAAATGGACCGAGTATGCCGGCGGCTATTCCGACATGATTGCGCAACGTGGGGCGGGTGTCGAAGCCCGCAAGGTGAAGGCGGAGTCTTCGAAAACGTCCGCGGCGCCGAAGCCCGAGTCGCAGCAGGCCCAGCGCAAGCTCTCCTTCAAGGAGAAGCACGCGCTGGAAACATTACCCACAACGATGAAGAAGCTCGAGGACGAAATCGGCACGCTGGAAGCGAAGCTCGCCGATGCCGCGCTGTTCTCGCGCGACCCCAGGGCCTTCGATCAGGCCGCGTCACGCCTGACGGCGGCGCGCGATGAGCTTGCCAAGGCCGAGGAGCAGTGGCTCGAACTCGAAATGAAGCGCGAGATGCTGGAGGGTTAGCTCATGTCTTCTCCCGCTCCTTCAGCGGGAGAGGACGTTAGGCACGCGCAATGAAATGAGTGGGCTAACTCACCAGCCGCCGCCGCCGCCGCCCCCGCCGCCACCGCCTGAAAATCCACCGCCACCGCCGCCCGAGCCCGATGAGCGGCCGGGTGCGGTTGCCGCCGCTGCCGCACTCGAGGCCAGGCTGCGGCCGAGGCTGTCGGTGAAGCCCCCCGTGCTGCCATTGTCCCAGCGGCTGCCGGAATACCACACAGGTGCTGCAGCGCCTGCCGCCGCAGCAGCAGCCAGCACCGTGGCGAACTTGGCGTTCCACTCGTTCTCGCAGTCGAGTGCCAGCGCGTAAGGAAGGTAGCGTTCGAACAACTCGGGCGTCTTCTCCGGCGGGTGCAGCACCTTGAGGCGCTCTTCCTCGGCGGTGGACAGGTAGAGACGGAAGCCCTCGATCTGGTCCATCAGCTGGCGGCCTGATTGCGTCGGCGCGCGCAGCAGGTGGTAGAAGACCACGTTGATGAGGCCCAGCAGCACCGCCGTGCCCACCAGCGCATAGAGGCCGGGCGAGCCTCCTCCCTGCGCGAAGATCAGTCCCGGGGCGATGATGCCGCCGCCTGCGAAGGGAATGAGGAAGAGCAGCGCGCCGAGCGAGGTGATCTTGGACCAGAGCCCCCGCGCCGCGAACAGGCCCTTGAAGCTGGCCCAGCCAACGGCCAGCACCACGCCCCACCAGATGCCCATCCAGCCGAAGGCGAAGAGGCCCAGCATCCCCTCGCCACCGGGCAGCAACACCGCCCCGATGATCAGGCAGAGAACGGAGATGGCCAGGCCCACGGCAAACCAGCCGAGGTTCTTGAGGAAGGCCGTGCCCTCGAACTCGTTCTTCAGTGCGCGGTCCAGCGCGCTGCGCGCCGCACTGATGGACGCATGGTTGGTCTGCTTCAGCTCCGTGCTGCCGGAAGGAAGGGCGGTGTAGAGCGCGCTCTCGGCAGAGGTCAGCGGCTCCTTGCCCGTGCCGGCCAGCTTGGTGATGGTGAAGGTCCGGTCATCGTCCTCGATGCGGAGCCTGCCCTTCACCGCCAGCCCCACCATGGCCGCAGCGAAGGCCTTGTCGTCCGAGCCATAACGGCTGACGAAGCGCACGGCCGAGGGGCCAAGGCCCTTGGGCGGCGCGAAGAGTGGAATGATGGTGCCCTTCGGCGGGTCGCGCCCCACCTTGTTCCACGCGAACAGAAAATAGAGGGCGGAGGCGAGAAGCCCGAGCGCCAGCGCGAAGAAGCCGGCATTGTCGGAAGCCCACCAGGCCCATTTCTGCGTGTCAGAGGGCGGCGTCACCAGCCCCTTCTGCCAGGCGACGGCAACGGTGAAGCCCTGCTGGGGGTTGAGCGCCACGGTGGTCTCCGCCTCGAGGACATTGCCCTCGGCGGAGAGCACGCGGCTGTAGTTCTCGGTGGAGCGATAGCCGCCGGTGAATTCGTCATGCTGGATGATGTTCGCACCGGCGGGCAGGGTGATGGTCACGCGCGCCCTGTCGATGGGAAAATCCCAGCCATTGCCGGTGACATTCCAGTAGAGCTCGTCAAATTTTTCGAAGAAGCCGATCTGCCGCGTGGTGCGATAGCTGATTTCGTATCGGTGCGGCGCATCATCGAGCCACACGTCCTTGTCGCCGATCCTGATGCGCAGGCCATTGCTGAGGGACTCGAGCACATAGGGCTCCGCGCGCCCATCGCGCGTCACGCCGGTGACGTCGAAGCCGACGATCACCCGCTGTCCGTGGCCGTCGGTGTAGGTCGTGGGAAAATCACGGAAGATGCCGTGGTTGATCTGGCGGCCTTCCGAATTGATGGTGATCGTCTCGGTAACGTCGATCGAGGCATCGGCGTTCACCGTCACCTCGCTGACGAAGCTCCGGATGCGCTCCTCGGCCAGCGCCGGCGTGGCCAGCGCCAGAGCGACAATGAGAAGGGCGAGAAGCCGGCGCATCTCAGCGCATCTCAGCGCGTCTTGAAGTCGACCTTCGGCACTTCGCGCGCCGCCGCGTCGCCGATCTCGAAGAACTCCGCCTTCTCGAATTTGAACTGGCTGGCGATGATGTTGGTGGGGAAGCTCTCGATCATGGTGTTGAGGTTCCTGACCGCGCCATTGTAGTAGCGCCGCGACAGCTGTATCTCGTCCTCGATGCCGGCGAGCTTGTCCTGCAGGTCGCGGAAGTTGGCATCGGCCTTGAGCTCAGGGTAAGCTTCCGCCACCGCGAAGAGCTTGCCCAGCGCCTGGCTCATCGCCTGGCCCACCGCGGACTGTTCGGCAACCGAACCGCCCGAGATCGACTTGGCCCTCAACTCGGCGATGTCATGGAACAGCTTGTCCTCATGCGCGGCATAGCCCTTCACCGTCTCGATCAGGTTGGGGATCAGGTCGGCGCGACGCCTGAGCTGCACGTCGATGCCGCTCCAGCCCTCGGCCACGAGGTTCTTGTTCTTGACCAGCGCGTTGTAGGCCCAGACCAGATAGGCGCCGATGGCGATGACCAGCCCCAGAAGACCATAACCGAACATGCCGTTGTGCTCCTTGCCAACCCGAGCGCGAACTATGAGGCCTTGGCGCTGTCGAGGCAAGTCTGGGAGAATCGCCGGTCATGGGTGAGCGACGGAATGCGCCGTCGCGTCTCGGCAACGGTTTCGAGGTCGATCTCGGCGGTCACCACGCCCGGTTCGGTGCCGCCATCGGCCAGCACGCGGCCCCACGGGTCGACGATCAGCGAATGGCCAAAGCATTCAGCTCCTCCCGCCAGCGTGCCGCATTGCCCGGGCGAGATCACATAGGCGCCGTTCTCGATGGCGCGCGCCCGCTGCAGCACGTGCCAGTGCGCCGCGCCGGTGATCCTCGTGAAGGCGGCAGGCGCCGCCAGCATCTCCGCACCCGCTTGCGCATAGGCACGGTAAAGGTGGGGGAAGCGGATGTCATAGCAGATCGACAGCCCGATCGTTCCGTCCACGCAGGGCGCGATCACCGCGCTCGTTCCCGCCTCGATGGTGGCAGACTCGTGGTAGGTGCGGCCCTCGCCGAGGTCGATGTCGAAGAGGTGGATCTTGTCATAGCGCGCGGCAATCGCGCCCGAGGGTGAGAGCATGAAGCTGCGGTTGAATATCTTGCCGTCAGGTGCCCTGACGCCGATGGAGCCGATGAGCAGCCACACGTGGAGCTCCTTCGCCAGCCCCTGCATGGCAGGCAGCACCGGGTGCTCAGCCTCGGTGAAGGCCACCGGAAACATCTTGCCGCCCTTGGTGTCGAGGCCGGCGCAGTATTCCGGCGTGGCGATGAAGCGCGCACCCTTGGCGGCAGCTTCGCGGATGAAACCCGTCAGGACACGGATATCCGCATGGACGTCCGGCGTGGCGGTGGACTGGACGCAGGCGGCGATGAAGCTCATGGGCTCTCCGGCGTGAAGAAGGAGCGGATGACGTGCAGCGAGCTGCGCGATTTGAGGCAGATCATCCACTCCTCCATCTCGGTCGTCCAGTCCGGAATGGCCAGCACCGCAAGGCGCCCGTCGGGCACCAGCTCGCCTTGTGACATGATCGCAAGCCCCAACCCGTGAGCTGCCGCCTCGCGCGCGGCCTCCCGGCTCTCGATCTCGATCGATCCCGACAGCGTCAACCCGCGCCTCTGTGCCTCGTCCAGCAGCAGGGTCCTGGTCATCGAGCCTTGCTCGCGCAGGATCAGCGGCAGCTTGACGAGCTGCGCGAAGGGCATGTCCGGCAGCTTGGCCAGCCTGGAGCTGCGCTGCACCACCGCCACCAGCCGGTCGCTCCGGTGCTTGCGGGCGAGGAAGGCCGGCCCCGGCGGGCGCTCGGCAGTGATGGCGATGTCGATGGAGAAATCCTCCAGCCTTTTCACCAGCTGGGCCGAATTGCCGGTGACCAGCCGCACCGAAAGCTTCGGGTGCTTCAGCCGAAAGCGGGCGAGTTCCGGCAAGATGTGCACGGCGGCATCGGCTCCGATGGTCAGCTGGCCTTCCTCCAGCGTCCGCCCGCGCGACAGCAGTTCCATGGCTTCCGTTTCCGCCTCGAACTGGCGCTCGGCGATGGCGAAGAGTTTCCTCCCCATGTCGGTCAGCGCCACGCCGGAAGGGGCCCTCGTGAACAGCTGCACGCCATAGGTCTCCTCGAGCTTTCGCACATGGTCGGAAACCGCAGGCTGGGTCAGCCCCAGGGCCTCGGCGGCGCGGGAGAACCCGGTGTGCACGGCAACGGCATGGAAGGCTTTCAACTGGGCGTGTCGCATATCGTTCAAACTTATGTGGCACATAAGAACATACGATTTGACTGATGGGGGTCAAGCCCCCATTTTCGCTGCAGAAATCGACGAGGATTCCCCATGGACAAGCAGCTCCATCGTTTCCCCGGCCCGCCCGGCCAGGAGGACATGCCCTATCTCCTCACACCCGGCCCGCTCACCACCTCGCGCGGTGTCAAGTCCGCCATGCTGTCCGACTGGGGTTCGCGCGATGTCGAGTTCCGCCGCGTGGTCTCCGAGATCCGCAAGGGTCTCCTTGGCCTCGCGGGCTGCGACGAAAGCTATGAATGCGTCATCATGCAGGGCTCCGGCACTTTCGCCATCGAGGCGGCACTCGGCGCCTTCTGCCCCAAGGCTGATGCCAAGACGCTGGTCGTCGCCAATGGCGCCTATGGCGACCGTGCAGCGGTGATCCTCGGCAAGCTCGGCCGTCCGGTTGTCAAGATCGACAAGGGCGACAGCGCCGCACCCACCGTTGAAGACGTGACGACAGTGCTTGACGCCGATGCCGCCATCAGCCACGTCTGGATCATCCACTGCGAGACGACGTCCGGCATCGTCAACCCGATCAACGAGATTGCCCAGGCCGTGAAGGCGCGCGGCAAGACCTACATGGTCGATGCCATGTCGTCCTTCGGCGCCGTGGCGCTCGACATGGGCGTGGGCATGGACGTCATGGTCTCCTCGTCGAACAAGTGCATCGAGGGCGTGCCGGGCTTCTCCTATGTGCTGGTGAAGCGCTCCCTGCTCGAAGCCTCCAAGGGCATGAGCCATTCCGTGGTGCTCGATCTCTTCGAGCAGTGGAAGGGGCTGGAGGCCAACGGCCAGTTCCGCTTCACGCCGCCCACCCATGCGCTCGTCGCCTTCCACCAGGCGATGAAGGAACATGCGGAGGAGGGTGGTGTCGCCGCCCGCGGCGCGCGCTACCAGAAGAATGCGCAGATCCTCATCAAGGGCATGCGCGACATGGGCTTCTCCACGCTGCTCTCGGACAATGAGGCAGGCCCCATCATCCAGACCTTCCTCACGCCACGCGACAAGAACTTCCACTTCGAGAATTTCTATGAAGACCTGCGCCGCCGCGGCTTCGCCATCTATCCCGGCAAGCTGACGAAGCGCTCGTCCTTCCGCATCGGCACCATCGGCAAGGTGGACGAGGCGGTGATGCACGGCGTGCTCAAGGCCATCCGCGAAGTGTTGGCGGAAATGAAGGTCACCGATTTGACGCCGCTGGAATGATAGGGAGAACCCCTCCCCCTTGTGGGGAGGGGCAGGGGTGGGGGTGATGCCGCAGATCATGCTCCACCATCCCACCCGCGGAACGACCCCCACCCCCACCCCTCCCCACAGGGGGGAGGGGAAAGAGAACCGGATAGATCGAGACCGAACATGAAAACCGTCACCGTCAATGGCCGCAGCTACAACTGGCCCACCGCCCCGCTCGTCGTCATCTGCTGTGATGGCTCGGAGCCCGCCTACATGGAAATCGCCATGGAACAGGGCCTGATGCCGAATCTGAAGCGCATCATCGCCAAGGGCGAGAACCGCCGTGGCCATTCGGTCATCCCGAGCTTCACCAACCCGAACAACCTCTCCATCGTCACCGGCCGCCCGCCGGAGGTGCACGGCATCTGCGGTAACTATCTCATCGATCCCGCCACCGGCCAGGAAACGATGATGAACGACCCCAAGTGGCTGCGCGCACCCACCATCTTCGAGGCCTTCCAGAAGGCCGGTGCGAAGATCGCCATGGTGACAGCCAAGGACAAGCTGCGCCTGCTGCTCGGCAAGGGCCTCGCCTTCGACGGCACGGCCGTCGCCTTCTCCTCGGAAAAGGCCGACAAGGTGAACCTGAAGGACAATGGCATCGAAGACGCGTGCTCCCTCGTCGGCATGGGCGTGCCGGATGTCTATTCGGCGGAGCTTTCGGAATTCGTCTTCGCGGCGGGCGTCAAGCTGCTTGGCAGCATGAAGCCTGACCTGATGTATCTCTCCACCACCGACTACGTGCAGCACAAATATGCGCCGGGCTCGGAGGGCGCGAACCGCTTCTACGCCATGATGGACAAATACCTGGGCGCGCTCGACGCGGGCGGTGCCATCATCGTCATTGTCGCCGACCACGGCATGAAGGACAAGCATCTCGCCAACGGCGATCCGGACGTGCTGTACCTGCAGGACGTGCTCGATGCGAAGTTCGGTGCGGGCAAGACCAAGGTCATCCTGCCGATCACCGATCCTTACGTGGTGCACCACGGCGCACTCGGCAGCTTCGCCACCGTCTATGCCTATGGCCCGGAGGTGAAGAACATCATGGCCGTCATCGCGCAGCAGGATGGCGTCGACGTCGTGCTGAACAAGCAGGATGGCTGCGCCCGATTCGAACTGCCGGAGGACCGCATGGGCGACATCATCGTCGTTTCGGGCGGCCCCAAGGGCTCCAGGGTGCTCGGCACCTCGGCCAGCAAGCATGACCTGTCGGGGCTGAACGAGCCGCTGCGCTCGCATGGCGGCCTCACCGAGCAGGAAGTGCCGGTCATCGCCAACCGCAAATTCAAGGACGCGCCCGCGACGCTTCGCAATTTCGATGCCTTCGCGCTGGGTTGCAACAACATCGTGGAGGCCTGAACATGAACGTCGCAGCAACCAAGCGCCCCGTCATCAAGGAATCGATGCGCATCGGCGGAAAGAAGGTGGATGCCGAAGGCGTCGTGCCGGTACACTATCCGTACACGAATGAAGTGATCGGCACCGTGCCCGCAGGCACTGCCGAACACGCGGCGAAGGCCTTCGAGATCGCCCGCAACTACAAGCCGAAGCTCACCCGTTACGAACGCCAGCAGATCCTGTTCCGCACGGCGGAGCTCATCAAGGCACGAAAGGACCAGCTCTCGGACCTCATCACGCTGGAGCTCGGCCTTTCGAAGAAGGACTCGCTCTACGAAGTGGGCCGCGCCTATGACGTCTATTCGCTGGCGGGCCAGCTCTGCATTCTCGATGACGGCCAGATATTCTCCTGCGACCTCACCCCGCAGGGCAAGCCGCGCAAGATCTTCACCAAGCGCGAGCCGGTGGGTGTCATCTCCGCCATCACGCCCTTCAACCATCCGCTCAACATGGTGTCGCACAAGGTCGCCCCGGCGATTGCCACCAACAACTGCGTAGTCGCCAAGCCCACGGAGCTGACGCCGCTCACCTGCATCGCACTCGCCGACATCCTCTACGAAGCCGGCCTGCCGCCCGAGATGTTCCAGGTCGTCACCGGCTGGCCGGATGACATCGGCGACGAGATGGTGACCAACCACAACATCGACATCATCACCTTCACCGGCGGCGTGCGCGTCGGCAAGATCATCGCAGGGAAAGCCGGCTACAAGCGCGCCGCGCTTGAGCTCGGCGGCAATGACCCGCTCATCATCCTCGACGATCTCTCGGACGCGGACCTCGACAAGGCCGCCGAACTCGCCGTCGCCGGCGCCACCCGCAACTCCGGCCAGCGCTGCACCGCGGTGAAACGCATCCTCGTGCAGGAGCGCGTGGCGGACAGGTTCGTGGAAAAGGTGCTGGCCAAGGCCAAGGCCATCAAGTGCGGCGATCCGATGGACGCGAACACGGATCTTGGCACCGTGGTGCATGAGCTCGCCGCAAAGACCTTCGAGGACCGCGTCCACAAGGCCGCCGAGCAGGGTGCGAAGATTCTTTACAACCCCGGTCGCCAGGGAGCACTCCTGCCACCCATCACGGTCGACTTCGTGCCGCACCAGTCGGAACTCGTGTTCGAGGAAACCTTCGGCCCCATCGTCCCCATCGTCCGCGTGCCGAACGACGATGACGAGGTGATCCGCATTTCCAACTCCACGCCCTTCGGCCTGTCGTCGGGTGTGTGCACCAACAACCTCTCGCGCATCACCAAGTTCATCGAGGGGCTGAACGTCGGCACCGTCAATATCTGGGAAGTGCCGGGTTACCGCATCGAGATGTCGCCCTTCGGCGGTATCAAGGACTCAGGCAATGGCGTAAAGGAAGGCGTCATGGAGGCCATGAAGTTCTTCACCAACGTGAAGACGTGGTCGCTGCCCTGGCCGCAATGAGGACTGAGTGAACCCAGGCACCGCCGTCATCGTCAACCTGCTGGGAGGGGTCGCCCTCCTGCTGTGGGGCGTGCGCATGGTGCGCACCGGGGTGACGCGGGCCTATGGCGACCGGCTGAAGAACTTCATCGAGCACCGCGTTGGCAACCGGCTCTCGGCCTTCATGGCGGGCGGCCTTGCCACCGCCATCCTCGGTTCCGGCACGGCCATGGCGCTCATCGTCGTGGGCCTTGCCGCGGCGGGTGCCATCAACACGGCGCTCGGGCTTGCGGTGCTGCTGGGCGCGGACGTTGGCTCGGCCATCGTATCCTCGATCTTCGCCTCGGGCTCCAACCTCGCGCTGTGGGCCTCGCCGCTCCTCATCTTCGCCGGCTACATCGTCCATTCATGGTCGGCGGAACTGCGGCCGCACAATCTGGGCCGCGCCCTCATCGGCCTTGGGTTGATGCTGCTGTCGCTCACCCTCATCAAGCAGGCCTCGGCACCCTTGAGCACCGCAAGCCTGTTCCACGAGCTGCTGGCGGTGGTGGGCAAGGAGCCCGTTCTCGCCTTCCTCATCGGCGCCGTGCTCACCTGGATGTTCCATTCCTCGCTCGCCGTCATCCTGCTCATCGCCTCCTTTCTGGCCAGCGGCAGCCTCACCATCGAAGGGGCACTCGCTTTCATCCTCGGCATCAACCTCGGCGGCGGGCTTCCGGCCGTCTCGGCCACGCTGGCCCAGCCGCCGGTGGCGCGCCGCCTGCCGTTGGCCAATCTCGCCTGTCGCGGCATCGTGGCAATCCTCTGCCTCGCCTTCATCGGCCGCATCACGCCATGGGTGCAGATGCTGCCCCTCGGCCCTGTCGAAACCGCTGTCACCTTCCATGCCGGGTTCAACATTTTTGTCGGCCTGTTCTTCCTGCCGCTCACGCCCCTCGTTGCCCGGCTCATGGCGCGCATCCTGCCCGAGTCCGCCGGCGAGCATGACAGCCTCGCCCACCCGCGCTACCTCGACCCCAAGGCCGCCAGCACGCCTGCCGTGGCGCTTGCCAACGTGCTGCTCGAAACCGTGCGCATGACGGAGCTTCTGGAGCGCATGTTCGACACGGCGCTGGACGCGCTGCGCTCAGGGAGCACCGAGACGCTGAAGCAGCTGCACCCGATGGACGAGCGCCTCAACGTCTACCAGACAAATCTCCAGGCCTATCTCGCCGACATCGCGCAGGAGCAGATCACGTCGGAGGAATCGCGCCGCTCGCTGGAGCTCACGCTTTACATCTCGAACCTCGAACACGCGGGTGACGTGATCCAGCTGAACCTCGCCGACCGCATCGAGGCCAAGACGCGTGAGCAGATTTCCTTCACCGCCGAAGAAGTCGCCTCGTTCGACAATCTCTGCCAGATCATCCACGACAACCTCAAGCTGGCGAGTGCCGTGCTCTCCTCGGGCGATGTCGATGGTGCCCGGCGCCTCATCTCCCAGAAGGACGCCTTCCGCGAATTGCAGAACGAGGTTTTGGACCAGCACTTCAAGACTGGCTCGCGCGGCAAGGGCGAAGCGCTCCGCCGCAGCGCTCTGTACGTCGACATGATCCGCGACCTGAACCGCCTTAACAGTCTTGTCGTGTCCGCCGGCTATCCCATCGCTGACGCCGCGGGCCTGCTGCGCGGCTCGCGGTTGCGGCAGGATACGGGAGCCACGCCATGAAGCTCATCCACCTCACCGACCTTCACCTGATGCCGCCTGGCGAAACGCTCTGGGGCCTCGATCCCTTTGCCCGGTTCGACGCGGCCCTCACCGACATCGCCGCCCACCATGCCGATGCCGATCTCTGCGTCATCACCGGCGACCTCACCGAGAAGGGCGATGTCGCCGCCTATGAGATGCTCAAGGAACGCCTCGCCCGCTTCCCGCTCGAAACGCACCTTTTGCTCGGCAACCATGATGATCGCGCCCATTACCTGAAGGTCTTCGGCGGCGCCGACGCGAACGGCCACGCACAGCATGCCATCACGCGCGAGGACTGCCACCTGCTGTTCCTCGACACGCTCAAGGGCCCGCCATCCTCCGCCGGCCTCTATGATGCGCCACGCCACAACTGGCTGAAGTCCCGGCTGGCCGCGGCAGGCGGCGCCCCGGTCTATCTCTTCATGCATCACCCACCCTTCGACATCGGCCATGCACTGATGGACCTGATCAAGTTGGATGATGCCGAGGAATTCGCTGCCTTGCTCAAGGGCCACGACATCCGACACATCTTCTTCGGCCATGCGCACCGCATGATTTCCGGATCCTGGAACGGCATCAGCTTCTCCGCCCTTCCCAGCCTCAACCACCAGCTGCCGCTGGTCGGCGGTTCGGTCGAAACGGTCTATTCGGACGAGCCGCCCATGTACGCCTCGGTGACGATCTCGCCGGAGATGACGGTGGTCCATTCCGACGCCTTCCTCCACCGCCGTCCTGCAAACATGCAAAAGGACGCGGAGCGGGGGAATTGGTTTTAACGATGTCAATCAGCAGAACGCCGATATAGCACATCGTAGGAAAAAAAGCAAGTAGGATTTTTAGCCGATAACGATTTCGTTGCGTAAACCGCCTCATTCATCATCGCCGGGCTTGTTCCGGCGATCCTTTTCGTGGACCGTAAAAAAATGCCCGGGACAGGCCCGGGCATGATGTGTCTGGTCTGACTCAGCGCTAAAGTAGTATGGCCTGAATCACGCCAGCCCCTCCGCCTTCAGCACCTGCCGCACCGAGGCGGCGGTCTTCTCGGCAATCTCGTCCAGCTCCGTGGCCGTGACGTTGTAGGGCGGCGCGATGATGATCACGTCACCGTTCACGCCGTCCACGTTGCCGCCCACGGGATAGCAGATCAGTCCGTTGTCGAAGGCCTTCTGGCGAATCTTCATGAACAGCTTGCGCTCGGCGGGGAAGGGCGCCCTGGTCTTGCGGTCGGCCACCAGTTCCAGCGCCTGGAAGAAGCCGCGGCCGCGAATATCGCCCACCGCCTCGATGTCCTTGGTGGCCTCGGCCAGCGTGTCGCGCAACGTGCCTTCCATCTGGTGAACGCGCTCCACCAGCCTGTCGCGCTCCACGATCTTCTGCACGGCAACGCCCGCGGCACAGCAGGCCGTGTGTGCGGTGAAGGTGTGGCCGGTCATCGGCGCGCCATGCTGGCCATGGATCGCATCCGCCACCTTGTCATTGTAGATTGCGGCTCCGAGCGGCAGGTAACCGGCGGCGAGGCCCTTGGCGACTGACATGATGTCGGGCTCAACACCGTCCTTCTCCAGCGCCCGCCAGGTGCCGGTGCGGCCCGCGCCGCACATGACCTCGTCGGAGATCATGATCACGCCGTACTTGTCGCAAATCTCGCGCACCCGCTTGGCATAGCCGTTGGGGGCAGGCACGCAGCCGCCCGCTGCACCCACCACGGGTTCGAAGATGAAGGCGCAGACATTCTCCGGCCCCACGCGCAGGATCTCATCCTCCAGTTCCTTGGCACCCGCTTCGCCCACCGTCTCCGGCGTCGAGCCGGCAATCGGGCGGTAGGCGTTGACGGGCGACAGGCGCGAGACCTCGAGAAGCGAGCCCTCGAAGGCGCGCTTGCGCTCCAGGAAGCCCGAGACCGACAGCGCGCCCAGCGTGTTGCCATGCCAGGACCGCTCGCGTGCGATGAACCGCCTCCGGCTCATTTCGCCGCGCGCCGCATGATACTGCAGCGCGAGCTTGAGGCAGGATTCGACGGCTTCCGAGCCGCCCGTCACATAGACCATGTTGTTCAGCGCGCCGCCGCAGCGGCGGCGGATGATCTCGGTCAGCTCCTCCATCGCGTCGGAGGAGAAGTTGTAGCGATAGCCATGCGCAATCCGGTCCAGCTGATCCTTGATCGCATCGTTCACTTCCGTGTTGGAGTGGCCGATGCAATAGACGGCGGGACCGCCCGAGCCGTCGATATACTGCTTGCCGTCTGCGTCATGGACATAGCTGCCCTTGGCCCAGGCCACTTTCGGAAGGTCGCCGGTCGAGTGGATATGCTTCGGGAGGGCGGATGACATGTGCGGGGAAGCCTTGCTTTGGAGTGAACGCTCGCCCAAAATCCTAGCAGCAAAACGAGAGGCACGGCAAACCGGTGATCACCGTCTTCGACGATACGCAACGCTCCCATGCACCCCGCGAATTCATCGTTTCGGGCAAGCCGCAGCCGATCCCGGAGCGGCCCGAGCGCATCGACATGCTGATGGAGGGTGTCCGCCGCCTCGGTGGCCCCGTCGTGGTCCCGCCCGAAATCTTCGGCGACACCATCGCGCTGGTGCATGACCGGCGCTACATCCAGTTCCTCTCCACCGTGTGGGAACGCTGGAAGCGCTTGGCCGACGCAGCGGAAACGCCCTCCGCCAACGTCTTTGCGCTGGGCCGCCCCAGCCTGCCGCCAAAGCATTATCCCGACAGCGTGGTGGGCCAGTGCGGCTGGCACCTGGGCGACGGTTCTGCCCCGATCACCGCCCAGACGTGGGGCTCGGCGCGGTCCAGTGCCGCCACCGCGGCGCACGGCGCCAGGCTCGTGCTCGAAGGCGAGCGCATCGCCTATGCGCTGTGCCGCCCGCCGGGCCACCATGCGGCGGCCGACGTGGCAGCGGGATTCTGCTATTTCAACAACGCGGCGCTGGCCGCCGCGCTGTTCACGCAGGCGGGCAAGCGTACGGCCATTCTCGACATTGACGTGCACCACGGCAATGGCACGGAGGCGATCTTCTATGACCGCCCGGATGTGCTCACCATCTCCCTCCACGCGCACCCCAAGCGCTTCTATCCGTTCTTCTGGGGCTATCCGGAAGAGACGGGCCGCGGTGAGGGCGAGGGCTTCAATCTCAACCTGCCGGTGGAGCGCGGCACCACCATCAAGCCCTATCGCGCCGCCCTCGACACGGCGCTGAAGCGCATCGTGGAGTTCGGGGCCGAGGTGGTGGTGGTCGCGGCGGGTCTCGACATCGCGGTGGATGATCCGTTCCAGGGCTTTGCCATCCAGACTGCTGAATTCGCGGAGATCGGGCGGCACATCAAAATGCTGCGGCTTCCCATGCTGGTGGTTCAGGAGGGCGGCTATCCCTCGCCCAATCTCGGCCACAACCTCGAATCGCTGCTCAAGGGCCTCTCTGCATGAGCATCGACGTGCGGCCGATGAAGCCTGAGGAGGCCGAAGCCGTCGCCAAGATGGTGCATGGTCTTGCCGTCCACATCGGCACGGATTTCGTGCCTGCACTCACGGGCGAAAAACTGCGCGCTGCTGCAGACCTCATCGACGTGGTGGTTGCCGATGACGGCGGCAGGCTGATCGGCGCCTGCCTCGGCCTCATGACTTTCTCGACGTGGCGCGGTGCGCCCGGCCTCTATGTGGTCGATCTCTTCGTGCTGCCGGAGGCGCGCGGGCGCAACGTGGGGCTGGACCTGCTGCGCTGTTCCGCCCGGCGCTTCGCGGCGCGCGGTGCACAGTTCATCAAGCTCGAAGTTGACGAAACGAACACGGGGGCGGAGCGCTTCTACGCACGCCTCGGTTTCAACAAGAAGGCGGAAGACAGGCTCCACATTTTGGAGCAGGATCGCTTCAAACAATTCGTGGGAGGGAACACATGACCATCAAGCGCGTCGGCCTCATCGGCGTGGGCCTCATGGGCCACGGCATCGGCAAGAACATCCTGGCGAAGGGCTATGAGCTTACCGTCATGGCGCACCAGAACCGCGCGCCGGTGGATGACCTCATCGCCAAGGGCGCGCATGAGCGCAACAATCCGATGGCAATTGCCAAGGACTCGGATCTCGTCATCATCTGCGTCACCGGCAGCCCGCAGGTGGAGCACATCGTCCACGGCGAGTACGGCCTCCTCAATGCCATGCGCCCGGGGCTCATCATTGCCGACTGCTCGACGGCCGAACCGGATTCGACGAAGCGCCTCGCCGCTGACGTGGAGGCCAAGGGCGGCCATTTCGTCGACACGCCGATGACCCGCACGCCGAAGGAAGCTGCGGCAGGCAAGCTCGGCCTGATGACCGGTGGCCCAGAGGCGGTGATCGCGAAGATCCGCCCGGTGCTCGACTGCTTTGCCGACACCATCGTCCATGCCGGGCCGGTGGGTTCCGCGCACCAGTTGAAGCTCATCAACAACTTCCTGTCGATCTGCCATGCGGCGGTGGCGGCGGAGGCGATCACGGTCGCCGCCAAGGCGGGCGTTGACATGCAGGCGCTGAAGGACATCGTGATGGCGGGCGGTGCGGCTTCCGTGATGTTCGGCCGCCTCATCAACGTGCCCCTCAACGATGACGACAGCGCAGCGCAGTTCGCCATTCGCAATGCCAGGAAGGACCTGCGCTACTACACCAACATGACGGAGCAGCTGCCGGTCACTTCCTTCCTCGCCGAGACGGCGCACCAGATCACCGTGATGGCCGACAACATGGGCTATGGCGACCGCTTCATCCCGCGCCTCATCGACGTGCTGATGCAGGTCAATGGTGTGAAGAAGTGAGCATGTTCTCGCTCAAGGGCCGCACCGCCCTCGTCACCGGCGCCTCGCGGGGCCTCGGCTTCGCGATGGCCAAGGCGCTGGCGGAGAATGGCGCGACCGTCATCGTCAATGCACGCAACGCAAGCGAACTCGCTGCTGCGGCGGCGAAGATCGGCGCGGAGCCGCTGGCCTTCGACGTGACCGATTCAAGCGCATCGCGTGCGGTGCTTGAAGGCATCGTGGCGCGGCACGGCAAGCTGGACATTCTCGTCAACAATGCCGGCATCCAGCACCGCAGGCCCATCACCGAATGGGAGGATGCGGATTTCGACCGGGTGATCAACGTCAACCTCTCGTCCTGTTTCCGGCTGGCGCGGGATGCGGTGCGGCTGATGCTGCCCAACAAGCATGGGCGCATCATCAACACAGGCTCGATCGCGGGCATTCTGGCGCGACCCACCATCCATGCCTATGTGGCGGCCAAGGCCGGGCTTCACGGCCTCACGCGCTCGATGGCGGCGGAACTCGGTCGCTCCGGCATCACCGTCAATGCCATCGCACCGGGCTATTTCGCGACGGAGATGAACACCGCGCTGCTCGAAGACAAGGTGTTCAACGCCTGGGTCGAAGGCCGAACGCCGGCGGGGCGCTGGGCGAAGCCGGAGGAACTGGGCGGAGCCGTGGTGTTCCTGGCTTCCGATGCGGCAGCCTATGTGAACGGGCATATCCTGGCGGTGGATGGCGGGCTGTCGGTGACGATGTGACAACCCCTTAGGCCGTCATTCCGGCGAAGGCCGGGATGTGGATTCACATTTGAAGTGCAACAGCTGCTGGCAAAAGACCTCGGCTGGGGTTCTGTAGTCAAGGCACTTTCTGGGGGTGTTGTTGTAGAGGGCGATGAGGGCATTGAAGTCCTCTTGGGTCAGGGATGCGAGATCTGTC
>CAMDBX010000037.1 GCA_945889445.1 Rhizobium sp. Q54 | reverse complement strand
GTCGCAACTCCCTGCGAAACAAGGACATCGACCTGTCGCAGCTTGGCGACGATCTCTTCAGGCGTGTGTTTCTTCCTTGGCATGTTCTGATCCTCCTTGATGCCATAAGACATACTTCAAGTCGGACCACTTCAGTGGGGGTGGATCAGATCCCTATATCTGATGGTCCAGAGGTACGAGAGTTCTACGCGTTTTTCACTTCGCAGGAGCTCGGCATAGCTCGGATGTGGATTCATTGAACGATACAGTACACCCCTCACGCTGGTTGCTGAACGTTGCAATGGGGTCCGCGACAGTCAGTTTCCCTGGCTCGCCGTATTCATCGATTGTCCCTCGGAGGAGAAATCCCGAGCTTGCTACACCCAAGTATTCCGATTGGCTGGCCAACTGCCTTATTGCATCGAACGATATAATCTATTATACTATACAGTATAATTACATACGACAACGACATCAGATGCGAACGCGCGCGGTCCCCAACCCCAGATGATGAGATCAGTGCGAGTGGCCCGGCTGGCATGAACGAGAAGCATGGAAAATCTCCGGCCACCGTGGCTATGGCCTTCGCAGCGATCGGGATCGTTTTCGGCGATATCGGCACCAGTCCGATGTATGCCATGCACGAAGCCATCCATACGCCCGGGCTGCCTCCAGGAGGGGAGGCGGTGCTGGGCGTGGCCTCGCTGATCTTCTGGACTTTGACGCTTATCGTCAGCATCAAGTACATCCTGTTCATCATGATGGTCGACCATGAAGGCGAAGGTGGGATCTTCGCGCTCGCGTCCGCGCTCAAGGGGCGGGTCAGCTCCTCTTCAGCATTTGCCCAGTCGAGCATCTTCGCGCTCACCATCATTTCAGTGTCGCTTCTGTTTGCTGACAGCTTGATCACCCCGCCACTTTCCATCATGGCGGCAATCGAGGGTGTCGAGATGATCGACAAGGATGCCCAGTCATTTGTCATGTCGGCCAGCATCGTCATCCTGCTTGGGCTTTTCGGCGTCCAGCGCTTCGGAACGCACGCCTTGAGCCGCTTCTTCAGCCCCATCATGCTGTGCTGGTTCGTGGTGATCGGGTTGCTCGGCTTCGTTCAGATCCTGGGCAGGCCGGATGTGCTCAATGCAGTGTCGCCGGTATATGCGGTGGATCTCGCTGCCCAATTGAGCTGGCCCCAGCTCCTGGGGCTGTTCGGCTCCGTCCTTCTCGCCGCCACCGGGGCTGAGGCAATCTACTTAGACATGGGGCATTTTGGGCGCAAGCCAATTGCATTCGCATGGTACGGTGTGCCGATGATCGCCCTGTTGCTGAGTTACTTCGGGCAGTCGGCCTGGCTTCTCGATAACAGAACAACCGAGGCCAATGCCTTCTTCGCCATCGTGCCTTCCTCCTTGCTTATCCCACTGGTAATTCTGGCAACGCTGGCCAGCATTATCGCCGGCCAGGCGGTGATCTCCGGCATGTTCTCTATCGTCAACCAGGCCATCTGCCAAGGATACCTTCCGCGCATCAAGGTACTGCACACTTCAGCAGCCGTGCGGGGCCAAATCTATGTGCCCTTCGTCAACCACCTTCTGCTTGCGGGAACAATCATGCTCGTCCTGGCCTTCGGCTCATCCTCGGCGCTCGCTTCATCCTATGGCTTTGCAGTGTCGGCGACCATGCTGCTGACCACCCTCGCCTTCTCTGCCGTCATTCTGGTCGTGTGGAAATGGTCTGTGTGGAAGGTTGTTGCCTTCGTCTTTCTCGCGCTGCCCCTCGATATCCTATTCTTTGCCGCAACGATCACCAAGCTTCCAGCGAGCCACTTCTTCACGCTCATCGTCGCGCTTGCCGTCGCATGGCTCATGGTGGCCTGGATGGTCGGAGACCGCCTGTTGATGCGCCGCGCGCAGCGGATCGATATGCCCGTCTCCGATTTTGCCGAAATCACCGGCCTCAGGTCCAACCTTCACCTGCAGCAGCGACCTGCCGTGTTCTTACAGCACCTGCCGTTCCCGGCTGAGGCAAGGGCAACGCCTCTCGCACTGCTGCAACAGGTGCAGCTGACGTCCACACTTTACCAACCCACAGTCATCGTGGAGTTCCTGTCCTCAAGTGTCCCGCGGGTGGAGGAGAAGGACAGGATCGTTGTGCATGAGTATCCCCATAATGTTAAGCTCGTGTACATGACGTTCGGGTTCTGGGAAGCATTGTCGCTTGAACCTATGGTGAAGCTTGGCCAGCAGCGCGGCTGGTGGAACAAGGAAGAGGATCTCGTCTATTATTCGGTCCGAGAAAACCTGCGCCTCACACAGAGGGCCAGCCTGCCACTGGCCATCAGATGGCCCTACGCCATGCTTCACAAGCTGGACCAGCGGATTTTGACAAGGCTCAAACTCGATCCCACGCGCTGCGTTGAACTCGGTGTCTCCGTTGACATCTGAGCTGACGGCAGAACAGGGCGCTGTTCACATTCTAGCTCCATAGCTCCTCGACGGACACTCTCAACAGAAGGACACATCTGGATGCGTGTTTTTCCGATTGCCCTGTCACTGTCCGCTTTCGTTGCGGTCGGGTTTTCTGCGTCAGCCATGGCGGATAAACGCACCTTCAAACTGCATCAGGACAAGCCCTTCCTGTCGCAGCTTGACCTTGGGGCGGCGAGCACCACCCATGGCGACATGCTGGCTTTCGAAGCCGCTGTCTCCGGCGACAATGGAATCAAGGGCACGATGCAGGGTCTGCTAGTCACCGTCGATGTCGCGGAAGGAGATGATCAATTCGAAGACCGCACCGGTCAAATCTATTTCGACTTCGGCAATGGCAACTCTCTCGTGGTAGCCGGCCACTCCACCTACAAGGGCAATGGCCAGGAAATGGAAGCCAGCGTTCCTCAACTCCGCGCTGTGATCGGCGGAACCGGTGATTATATCGGCTCTACCGGCCAGATAACCACCACACGCAATGCGGATGGCAGCTACGACCACGTGGTGGGTTCGACCCATGGAATTCACTGGAGTGACCCATGCATTCCACGCTGGTCTGCACCGGGGTAATTCCCAGTACTCCACGATGGGTAAAGCGATAGCATATAGATTGTAGGCAATTCCCCCGCTTACTATGAACGAGGCCCCCGGTTATCTCCCAGGTCCCGGGGGCTTTTTCTTTAGGTCACGGCGGGTGCCATCCATTGTCTTCATTTCAAAGCCAGAGGACGGTCTGGTCATTGGAAGGAGAAACCAATGGCAAAGACAAAGAAGCCCAAGGAGGCCATCATCCCCTCGGATGATGTGATCGCTCAAGCAGTCCTTGAAGGTCAGGCTCACATCTCTGAAGGCAAGACCAAGGTGGAAGTAGCGATGGCGATCTATCGTCACCTCAACGAGTGCCCTCAGGAGGTCGTTCTACAGGCCTTCGTTGAAGGCGCTTCCCTTACCCCAAGGGGGCGCTGACCTGCTGGTACAACTGCCGCAGGAAGTTCTCGCGGGAAGTGTCTGAATAACCCTCGGGGGATCGGATGACGCTGGTCCGGAGGGCAAACTCGAAGCACTGGTACGTTCAGTTCCAGATCAAGCATCAGACCGTCATCCGCTCCACCCGCACGACGGACAAGCGGACAGCTGAGCGCGTTGCAGCCAAGATCAGGGCTGAGGCGCATGGGCCTGAGGTTCCCCATGCTATCTGCGACCCACATAGGTAACGCGGCAAATGAAACACCACGCACCGCCTGACCAGCGCATGACAGGAAGATCAATGCAAATCAGGTGCTTCTGCTACGCCCTGCGATGCGGCACCACACAGGGAAACACTAATCTCCTTCCGCTGAAGGAGCGGACGCGAGTACCGGTTCAGCGCTGCGACAGCCGCTGGCACTCGTACCAGACGCGCACGTTCTCGGCGTAGGGGTCCATGCCGGCGGTGCGGCGGAGCACGGCCTTGACGCCCTGCTTGGTGCACTTGCCCATCGACTTGAAGACCACGCCGGCACTCCACGCGGTGGCCTGGCGGCCGGGCTGGCGCTCGAAGATCACCAGGCGATAGGGGCCGCCGCCGGGCGGGCGGAAGCCGGAGGGCGGATAATCCGATTCAAAGCCCGGAGGCTCCATGCCGGGCGGCGGCGGCGGGAAGCCATCCGGCTCCGGGAAATAGGCCGGGGGGTCCTGATAGGCGAGGCGGGCGCGGGGCTGCTGCTGGGGCTTCTTCTGCACCGCTTGCGCCTGCTTCTGGGCGGGCTTGGCGGCGGCGGGTTTCTGCGCCTGCTTCAAGGGTTGCGCGGGCTTGGCCTTGGGCAGCGGCGGCGGGGCAGCCTCAAGCGGGGCGGCGGGCGCTTCAGGATCCTGCGGAACCGCGGCGGCACCGTCGACGCCGGCATTGCTGCCGGCTTCGGTGGCGGATGAGCCGAAGACCGGCGTCGCGGCAGCGCCATCAGGCAGGGTTGCGGGGGCAGAGGCAGGCTCCGGCGTGGCGGCTGCCTGCTTCACCTCCGGCGCGCCCTTGACGGCGGCGGAGCCGAAGACGGGCGCTGCGGCCTCCGCCGGATCCGCTTGCGGCGGCGGGGCCGGTTGATCGGCCTTTGGCGCGGTGGTGGCGGCGGATTGTGGCGCGGGTGCAGGCGGGGCTTCGGCCACCACCTGCTTTTCCGCGCCCGGAAGCGGCGGAGCCTCGGGCCCGGCGGGCAGGAACATCCAGGCGGCGGCACCGCCGACCATGGCCATCAGCAGCAGTGGCACCACAAAGGGAAACAGCGAGCGCGGCTTGCGCCCGACCGGCGGGTTGCCCCCGCGCGGCGGCATGGCGGGCTCGGGGCGGATGTCGCCCAGGTCCGGCGCGGCGGCGGCACGTTCGGCTTCACGCACACGCTCACGCACCGCGACGCGGCGCTTGGAGGCGATGTGCGCCTGAAGCTCGGCCTCGGTGGCGGCCAGCAGCTCCAGGTCATAGGCGTGGCGGCTCTCGGGCGTGCGCAGCACCTCATAGGCCTGCTGGATCTGGTCGAAGCGCTCAGCCGATGCGGTGCCGCCGACGGTGCCGGTGTCAGGGTGGAACTTCTTGGCCAGCGCCCGATAGGCCGCGGTGATCACTTCCTGATCCGCCGTGGGGTCGATCCCCAGGGCAGCGTAATGGTCGGGAATGGTGGTCATCGACGTGGGTGGCCCCTGTTGCCGCTCTCTCAGGGGGCCTCATCCCCCAACTTCGCGGCAGAATTCGGGCTCCTGCGTTCAGCTTCCCTGCGCGCGCCGTTCGGCAATGGCCACGGTCAGCGTCATGGCCAGGGTGAGGGTTGCAGCCATGGAGCGGAAGCCCTCGAAATTGGCTTCTGAAATCTCGATCCACAAGCCGGCCACCTGGGCCAGCGGCGAGAACGGGCTGTCGGTGATGGCGATGACGGGCACGCCCGTTTCCGCCGCCGCGCGCGCCAGCGTGACGGTTTCCGAAGCATAGGGGGTAAAGGAGATGGCCAGCACCGCATCCCCGGGGCTGGCGAAGGTCATCTGCTCCGCCGCGAGCCCGCCCACCGCATCCACCAGCATGGTCCTGACGCCGAGCTTGCCCAGCGCATAGGCCATGTAGGACGCGATCGGAAAGGATCGCCTGAGCCCGATGAGATAGATGGTTTCGGCCGCCGCCAGCCGCTCCACCGCCGTGTCGAGGGAAGCCGGGTCGAGCTTTTCCTGCAGCGCCGCGATCGACCGGGCTGAGGCGGCGCAGAAGCCGTGAAAGATGACATTGGGCTTCGAGGCGTCAGGCGCGTGCTGGCGCAGCTGCTGCAGGCGCTCGTCATAGTTCAGGATGCGGTCACGCAGGCGGGAGCGGAAAATCTCCTGCATGTCGGAAAAGCCCTGGTAGCCCAGCGCCTGGGCGAAGCGCACCAGTGCCGAGGGCTGCACCTCGGCCTGTTCGGCGATCGACGACACGGTGCCGAAGGCGATCTCGTCCGGATTCTCCAGCGCGAAAGACGCGATCTGGGTGAGGCGTTTCGGCAAAGCCTGGGCGCGCTCGGCAATGAGCGCCTTGAGGGCAGCGAAGTCACGCGGGGGCGAGAGAGTTTCAGTCATTGGAACGAATATTTCACGAAAGGGAATTCGTTCCAAATGCTTTTGGGTCAGCCCTCGTCCCAGCCCCGGCTGCGCCGCGACGGGCCGGACACCGGAGGGCGGCGGCGCATGGCATCTGGGTTGGGCGCATCGCCACCTGACAGCGCGCGCCGCAGGCGGCGCAGGATGACGGCGCGGGACTTCTCGTCGCCGGCCTTGTCCACCGTCTGCTTGATGTCGAGCAGCAGGTCGGCCATGTCATTGTGACTGTCGAAGCGGGCAACCATGGTGGGGTCGATGCGCGGATGGGTTTCCTCCGCCACGAAGGCGCAGGCGTCACCCGTCAAGTCATAAACGGAATCGAGCGACGGGATGAGGATGCAGTCATGGGCCATGCCGATGCCCTGCAGATCCTCCGCCAGCGCGCGCTGGCCTTCCTCTTCGCCGTGGGTGAGGAAGATCGAGCGGCCGATGGGCAGGCGCTCCTTCACCCATTGCACGAGTTCCGGGCCATCGGCGTGGCCGGAATAGTCCTCGACCTCGCGGATCGCCGCCTTGACGCTGATTTCCTCGCCCATGATGGTGACGGTCTTGGCGCCATCCTGCAGGATGCGGCCCAGTGAGCCCTCCGCCTGGAAGCCCGCCAGCAGGACAGTGGTGGACGGCTGCCACAGATGGTTCTTCAGATGATGGCGGATGCGGCCCGCCTCGCACATGCCGGATGCCGAGACGATGATGCGGAAGCCGCTGAAGCGGGCGAGCGCTTTCGAATCCTCGACGCTCTCCGTGATGCGCACGTAAGGCGAGGTGAAGGCGCGGCTGAGATCGCCGCCGTGCTGCAATTCGCCGGCGTGCTTGACGAAGATGGAGGTGGCCTTGGAGGCAAGCGGGCTGTCGATGAAGATGGTGGCCTTGGGCACCAGGCCCTGGTCCATCAGCTTGACGAGGTCGGTGACCAGTTCCTGGGTGCGCTCCACCGCGAAGGACGGGATGAGAAGTGCACCCTTCTTCTTTGCCGCCTCGTTCACCTCGCGCGCCAGGATCTCGCGGCGGCCGTCCTCGCTGCGCTCGAAGCGGTCACGCCCGCCATAGGTCGACTCGCAGACCACGAAATCGAAATTGGCCGGCGCCTCGGGATC
The DNA here is from genome assembly GCA_945889445.1 of Rhizobium sp. Q54. GTDB lineage: Bacteria > Pseudomonadota > Alphaproteobacteria > Rhizobiales > Aestuariivirgaceae > Aestuariivirga. The sequence goes on along the minus strand of CAMDBX010000037.1, from coordinate 28,924 downwards.
GGGCTGCAGCATCTTGTTGTCGGGCCCCAGGTCACCCGAGAACAGCAGGCGCAGCGGCTTCGCGCCCTCCTGCTCCACCTCGACCTCGATCGAGGCCGAGCCCAGCAAGTGGCCGGCATTCCAGTAGCGCGCACGGATGCCCGGTGCGGGCGTGATCCACATTTCATAGGGGTGGCCCTCGAAATGCGTGAGCGTGTCCATCGCATCCTGCTGGGTGTAGATTGGTTCCACCAGTTCCTGACCGCGCTTGGCGCGACGCTGGTTGAGCTGCTTCACTTCCATCTCCTGGATGTTGCCCGAGTCCGGCAGCATGATGGAGCAGAGGTCCGCCGTGGCGGTGGTGCAATGGATGCGGCTCTTGTAGCCGTGCTTGACGAGCTTCGGCAGCACGCCCGAATGATCGATGTGGGCATGGGTGAGAAGCACCGCGGTGATCGCGCCCGGATCGAAGGGGAAGGGCCGGTAGTTCAGCTCGCGCTCGGTCTTCGAACCCTGGAACATGCCGCAATCGACGAGCACCTTCGCCCGGTCGGTTTCGATCAGGTAGCAGGAGCCGGTGACGGTGCGCGCTGCGCCATGGAACTTCAGACGGATCGACATGTTCACTCCACTCCCGGCCGCGTCAGGCCGCGCCTTACCAGCTGTTCCCAGGCCGCGCGCGGGGTATCGGCGAAGCCAAACAGATCGAGGTCCTTCGCCGCCACCATGCCGCTGTCGACGAAGTGCTGGAAGTTGATGAGGTTCTTCCAGAACGACGAGTCATAGAGCACGACGGGCAGCGCGTCGTCCATCTTTCCGGTCTGGCGCAGCGTCAGGATCTCGAAGAGTTCGTCCATGGTGCCGAAGCCGCCGGGGAACACGACAAGTGCTGCGGCGCGAATGGCAAAATGCATCTTGCGCATGGCGAAATAATGGAAGCGGAAGGTGAGGTCCGGCGTCGAATAGGCGTTGGGTTCCTGCTCCATCGGGAGCGTGATGTTGAAGCCGATCGACGGCGCGTGCGCGTCATGGGCACCGCGGTTCGCCGCCTCCATGATGCCGGGGCCGCCACCTGTGGCGATCACGTTCTGGCGGGGGCCATTGTGCGCGAGCTTGGCGCCGCCCTCCTCCGAACAGATGCGGGCGAACTCGCGCGCCGCCTCATACCAGCCGTTCTTCTCGCCTGGCTTCACCCGGGCCGAGCCGAAGACGATGACGGTGCTGGCCACGCCCCACTTGCGAAGGTGCTCCTCCGCCTTCTGATATTCGAGCTGGAAACGCAGGCCGCGCGTTGTGTCGCCCAGCAGGAAGTCCTGGTCCATGGCGGGCAGACGGTAGGCGGGGGCGGCCATCTGGGCCTCGTTGGAATCGGTCACGTTGCAGGAAATCCTGATGGAACGGAATGGGTTGAACAGGGATAGGGCAGCGCAAGCCCGGCTTCAAGTGGTGGCCTCAGGGTGGCCTTTCAGGCTTGCCCGTGACAGGATGCGCAGTTTGTGACGGAGGGAACGATGGCTGAGAAACCCAGGGCATTCGGCGAGCGATACATCGTGAAGCCGGGAAAGGCCTTCAAGCTGGCGGACTGCGACCCGCGGGCCGCGAACGGCTTTACCGACAAGGAGGCCACCAGGGCCGACACGGTGCGCGATGCCGCCGCCATCGACGCGCTGCAGGACCGGCTGTTTGCCGAAGGCAAGCGGTCGCTCCTCGTGATTCTGCAGGGCATCGACTGCTCCGGCAAGGACGGCACGGTGCGCGCGGTGTTCAACCATTGCGGCCCGATCGGCGTGAAGGTGGCCCCGTTCAAGGCGCCGAACGCGGACGAGCTCGCCCAGGACTATCTCTGGCGTGTGCACAAGGTGTGCCCGCCAAGGGGCTACATCGGCATCTTCAACCGCTCACACTATGAGGACGTGCTGGTGGTGAAGGTGAGGGGCTATGCGCCCGCTGACGTGATCGAGAAGCGCTATGACGAGATCAACGCCTTCGAGAAGATGCTCACCGACAATGGCACCAGGATCCTGAAGTTCATGCTCAACATCTCCAAGGAGGAGCAGGCCGAACGCCTGACCGAGCGCATCGAGATTCCGGAGAAGCGTTGGAAGTTCAACCCCTCCGACCTCGAGGACCGGGCGCTGTGGAACGACTACATGAAGGCCTATGAGGTGGCGCTCACCCGCTGCTCCACCCATCATGCGCCGTGGTACGTGATTCCCGCCGACCGCAACTGGGTTCGGAATGCCGCCATCTCGCACATCGTGCGCGAGACGCTGGAGGACATGAACCCGAAATACCCCGAGCCCAAGGGCTGGGACCCCAAGGCGGTGAAGGTGGTGTGACGTGGATCTTCACCTGAAGGGCAAGCGTGCGGTTGTCACTGGCGCCACCAAGGGCATCGGCCGGGCCATCGCCTTCGGCCTCGCGGCAGAAGGCTGCGACGTGGCGATCTGCGCGCGTGATGCGAAGGACGTCAATGCGACGGTTGCGGAGCTGAAGGCCTTCGGCGTCAATGCCTATGGCGCCAGTGTGGATGTGGCCGGGTGCAGTGAGCTGGAGAGTTTTGTGAATGACGCCGCCTCTGTCCTTGGCGGGATCGACATTCTCGTGTGCAACGCATCGGCCTTCGCCCATGGTGCGGGCCAGGAGGCCTTCCGCGCCGCCTTCGAGGTGGACCTGATGCACACCCGCAATGCCTGCGAGGCAGCCCTGCCGTGGCTCGAACGCTCCGGCGCGGGGTCGATCATCGCCATCTCGTCGATCTCGGGCTCGGAGGACTATGGCTATGACTCGGTGTCCTACGGCACGATGAAGGCGGCATTGTTCTTCTACGTGAAGTCGCTGGCGCGCCACGTGGCGGCGAAGGGCATCCGCGCCAATGTCGTCTCGCCCGGAACGACGCTGTTCGACGGCGGTTTCTGGGATCGCGTGCGGATCAATGACCCGAAAAGCTTCGAAGCCAATGTCGCCGCCAACCCGCTTGGCCGCATGGCCCGCCCGGAGGAAATCGCCGATGCCGTGGTGTTCCTCGCCAGCCCGCGCGCCAGCTTCATCTCCGGCACCAATCTGGTGGTCGACGGCACGCTGACCATGCGGGTGCAGGGGTAAACGCCGAGCCTTGACAACACACGGCCGATTTCCGACGAGAACCCCCGAAGGAAAAATCCGCGGAGCCACAAATCTTGGATCAACCAGTCGACGTCCTCAATGCACCCGCGCTGCTCACCGGCTGCGCGGCGCTACTCTTCTGTATTGCCGTGCAGGGCAGCACGGTGGCGCTGGTGATGGGCAAGCTGAAGCCGAAGTTGCGGGCGGTGGCGGTGCAAAACCGGAGCGGTGTGGCGCACCTTCTGTTCTTCAGCTGTATCGTGATCCTGCTGATGTCGCACCTCACCCAGATCATGATCTGGGCGGCGTTCCTCTACTTGCCGGGGATCATGACGAACCCGCACCACGCCGTGCTGCTGGCGGGCAGCACCTACACGACGGTGGGCTTCACCAACGATACGCTGCCGGAGCGCTGGCAGTTGCTGGAGGTCATCATGGCGGTGAGCGGTCTCTTCGCCTTCGCCTGGAGCACGTCGATCTTCTATGGGCTGTCGCAGCAGATCTACCGCGAGGAGGCCTAAACGCGCGACAGGAAGGCCTCGACCTCGTCACGCGTCGGGGCTGCCGCCGAGGCGCCCTTCCTGGTCGTCGACAGCGCACCGCAGGCCGCCGCATAGCGCAGCGCCATCTCGATGCCCTGGCCCTGTTCCAGTGCATGGGCGAGACCGCCATTGAAGCTGTCGCCTGCCGCCACCGTATCGATGGGTGTCACCTTGAAGGCGGGAAGAATCTTCTCGATCCCCTCCCCCGCCACGGCGAGGCCCTTGCCGCCGAGCTTGACCACCGCCGTTGCAACGCCACGCGCGCGGAGTTCCTTCGCGGCCCTGAGCCCTTCGTCCGGTGTCTGCGGCTGCCAGCCGAGAAGCAGGCCTGCCTCGGATTCATTCGGCGTGATGATGTCCACCGCCTTCAGAACCGCCGGGTCGAGGTCCTTCGCCGGGGCCGGATCGAGGATGACCGTGCCACCGCGTGCGCGGACAATGGCTGCTGCAGCGAGCGAGGCCTCGAGCGGCACTTCCAACTGGAGGAGCAGCACGCGGGACTGCTCCAGCGCGGCGCGGCCCTTCTCGACATCAGAGAGATCGACTCGGAAATTGCTGCCAGCGACCACCGAGATGTAGTTCTCGCCACCCTCGCCGACATTGATGATGGCGATGCCGGTGGCGCCGTCATGGTCCTTGGCGATGAGCGAAAGATCAAGGCCGTAGGACATGAGCGCGCGCTCTGCACCCTTGCCGAAGTCATCAGCCCCGATGCGACCGATGAAGGCCACATCGCTGCCGAGCTTGCGCGCGGCAACGGCCTGGTTGGCGCCCTTGCCGCCCAGTCCCACAATGTACTCCTTGCCATGCAAGGTCTCGCCCGGTTTCGGCAGGCGATACATGTAGGCCGTCACGTCCATATTGATGCTGCCAACAACGGCGATGGTCATGACGGCCCCCTGTCTTTACGTGTTGCGCTTGCGCGCGGCCAACGTGCGAAGCCGGAGCGCGTTGAGGCGGATGAAGCCTGCCGCGTCCTTCTGGTCATAGGCGCCGCGGTCATCCTCGAAGGTGACGAGCGCGTCGCTGTAGAGCGACTTCGGGCTCTTGCGGCCGGTGACGATGACGTTGCCCTTGTAGAGCTTCAAGCGCACCGTGCCCTCGACGTGCTCCTGGCTCCTGTCGATGGCCGCCTGCAGCATCTCACGCTCCGGGCTGAACCAGAAGCCGTAGTAGATGAGCTCGGCGTATTTCGGGATGAAGCTGTCCTTCAGGTGTGCCGCCTCGCGGTCGAGCGTGATCGACTCGATGGCGCGGTGCGCGGTGAGCAGGATGGTGCCGCCGGGCGTCTCATAGACGCCACGCGACTTCATGCCGACGAAACGGTTCTCCACGAGGTCCAGCCGGCCGATGCCATTGTCGTGGCCCAGGCGGTTGAGCTCGGTGAGGATCGTCGCAGGCGACATCTTCACGCCGTCGATGGCGACGGGGTCGCCTTTCAGGAACTCGATCTCGATGGAGCTTGCCTTGTCGGGGGCATCCTCGGGCGCGATGGTGCGCTGGTAGACATAGGGCGGCGGCTCCACCCACGGGTCTTCCAGCACCTTGCCCTCGGAGGAGGAGTGCAGGAGGTTGGCATCGACCGAGAACGGCGCATCGCCGCGCTTGTCCTTGGCGACAGGAATCTGGTGCGCCTCGGCGAAGGCGATGAGGTCGGTGCGGCTCTTGAACTCCCACTCGCGCCAGGGGGCGATGACCTTGATGTCGGGGTTCAGCGCATAGGCCGTCAGCTCGAAGCGGACCTGGTCGTTGCCCTTGCCGGTGGCACCGTGAGAGATCGCGTCTGCGCCCGTCTCCCTGGCGATCTCGATCAGGCGCTTGGCAATGAGCGGGCGGGCAATCGAGGTGCCCAGCAGGTAGACGCCCTCGTAGACGGCATTGGCGCGGAACATCGGGAAGACGAAGTCCCTCACGAATTCCTCGCGCAGGTCCTCGATGTAGATGTCCTTGATGCCCAGCATCTCGGCCTTCTTGCGGGCGGGCTCCAACTCGCCGCCCTGGCCCAGGTCAGCGGTGAAGGTGACGACTTCGGCGCCATATTCCGTCTGCAGCCACTTGAGTATGATGGACGTGTCGAGACCGCCGGAATAGGCGAGGACGACTTTCTTCACTTTCTGCCTGGACATGGAGCACACCTGTTGGAATTGCTGGTCGCCACCTATCACGCCGGGGGAGGAAGCTGCAACTGCCGGAAGGGAGCCTGTCAGGCCCCGGCGTCCTGCGCCAGGCGTTCCTTGGCCCGCAGCTTCTGGCTTTCGCTCTTCAGCTGGCCGCAGGCGGCCATGATGTCGCGGCCGCGCGGGGTGCGGACGGGTGAGGCATAACCCGCACGGTTGAGGATTTCGGCGAAGACCTCGATCGTGTCCCAGTCCGAGCACACATACTGCGTGCCGGGCCAGGGATTGAAGGGGATGAGGTTCACCTTGGCGGGAATGCCCTTCAGCAACTGCACGAGACGCTTGGCGTCGGCGGGCGTGTCGTTCACGCCCTTCAGCATCACGTATTCGAAGGTGATGCGCCGCGCGTTGGAGGCGCCGGGATAGTTGCGGCAGGCGGCGAGAAGCTCCTTGATCGGGTACTTCTTGTTCAAGGGCACCAGCTTGTCGCGGATCTCATCCGTCGTGCCATGGAGCGAGATCGCCAGCATGGTGCCGATCTCGTCGCCTGCCCGCTGTATTTCCGGGACGACGCCGGAGGTGGACAGCGTGATGCGGCGCTTCGACAGCGAGATGCCCTCACCATCGGAGACGATGTCCATCGCGTCCTTCACGTTGTCGAAATTATAGAGGGGTTCCCCCATGCCCATGAGCACGACGTTGGTGATGTAGCGACCGCCAAGCGGTGGCGTGGGATTGGCCTCGATGTCCTGCGGCCAGTCCTTGACGCGGTCACGCGCCGTCATCACCTGCGCCACGATCTCTCCGGAGGTGAGGTTGCGGACGAGCTTCTGCGTGCCGGTGTGGCAGAAGGTGCAGGTGAGCGTGCAGCCCACTTGCGAGGAGATGCAGAGCGTGCCGCGGTCTTCCTCCGGGATATAGACCATCTCGACCTCGTGGCGCGCACCGCGCTCATCGGGGGCGAGACGCAACAGCCACTTCTTGGTGCCGTCATTCGATGTCTGCTCGGTGACGATCTCCGGCCGGCCGATGACGAATTCCTCGTCCATACGCTGGCGCAGGTCCTTGGCGATGTTGGTCATCTCGGAGAACGAGGTGACGCCGCGGTGGTAGAGCCAGTGCCACACTTGCCCGGCCCGCATGCGGCGCTGCTTCTCCGGCACGCCGGCGCGGCCCATGGCCTCGGCCAGCCCCTCACGCGTGAGCCCGAGGAGCGTGGGACGCGGGTCGTTTGGAATGTAGCGCGGCGGCGCCTCGACGGTTGAAAGCAGCGTGGTCATGGACCGGGCCCATAGCATGAAATGGAGCGGAAATGCGAGAGAGCCCCCGGAATAGGGGCTTCAGGGGCCTTTGACCAGCGCCACGATGGGCCCGAGCGGGGCGAAACCGTCGCTGCGGCCCACATCAGGCGCATAGAGGCTGGAGATCGAGCCATCGAGAAACAGCGCATTGGGGGCCTTCAGATGGTCGCGGAACAGCCGCGCGAAGGAGTGAAAATTCACCCAGCCATCGCTGATGGCGAAGACCAGCGTGTGACCGTCCGGCGCGCCCACCCCGTTGCGGCGCTGCAGCGAGGTGCCGGCCTCCGAGAACTTCGGATGGATCCTGCCGTCCACCACCAGCATGGGGCCGGACTGGCTGGCGAATTCCGGGCGGATGCCGGATGCGGCGAAGGCTTCTGTTTCCATCACCCCGCCCTTGGTCCCATCGATGAAAAAGACGCCATTGGGCTTCAGGTGGAAATTGCCGGGGCCATTGCGGCGGTTGAGTTTGCGCAGCGTGCGGCCGTTCTCGACATAGAGGCCGATCGGCTTCAGGTCCTCGCCATACATGCCGGCGTTCATGCCGAAGAGCAGGCTCTTGCCCCTGTCCTGCAGGTCCATGGAGAGGGCAGCGAAGGACCCGAAGGGCTCGCCCTGCCCGTCCAGGCTGAAGAGCTGGAGATGGTCCTGCCTGAGGTTGAAGCGGCAAATGGTATAGCCGTTGCCTTCAAAGCTTTCCTGGCTGCAGGCGGCGCGCGCCTCCGCCGCGCCGAGCAGCACCGCAAACAGGACGAGCCACAGCCGGGTAGCCCGGCCCATGTTACTTGCAGGCCTTGTCGATGGCGGCGAGAGCGGCCGAAATGCCCTGCAGGGAATAGGAGTCCTCGGTGGTCTTGCCGCGCCAGGAGGTGCCTTTCACCTTCAGCGACTTGCCCGCCTTCATGGCGGCAACGATCTTTTTGTCGGTGCCGGTGTCCACCCAGGCGGTGTCGCCCTTGGAGAACATTTCGAAGTTGTTGTCGTCGATTGTCAGCTTGACGGCTTCGCCTTCCTTGAAGGGGTAGCCAATGATGGTGGAAACCTCGCCCTTCACCGGTGGCTTGCGGCCTGGCATGTTGGTGACGAGGAAGAAGGCTGGATCACGCTTCACGCCCTTGGGCTCGGTCGACTTCGGGCTGGACGAGACATAACAGACCCGCGATTCCGCCGAGTCATAGGCATAGGCGACCCAGTCCTCGAAGGCGCCGATCTGCTTGGGTTCATTCTCCGCCTGGGCGAGGCCAGAGGTGAGGGTGAGGAGGGTGATCCCGAGAACACCCATGCGCCGTATCTGATTCATGCGGAAACCTTAATCTGGGCCGTGAGGGAAATCCAATGGTCGAGGATTCCGGCTCAATTTTGGCGGATGCTGACGTTCTGATAGTCTGGCCGGATGGATTATTGCAGCGCAATAGGCATTGGGCTAGCGTTTCGCATCATTTGTGAGGGATTTCAATCATGGCGGCAGTAGAAAGCGAAGCGATGTCAACGGTTTGCGTGGCCCATCTTGGGAGCCACCTAGACCAGGCCGCGACCGCCGTGGAGACCTTGCTGGCCAAGGCCAAGGCCAAGGTGGCCGCACTGGTGATGCCGGGCGGCAAGATCAACTCACGCCTTCTGGATGAGCAGCAGCATGCGGCGCATGGTCTCGCCTGGCTCGCCACCTATGCGGCAACCTTGCGCGAACTGGTCAATTACGCCACCCGGCTGGAGGCCGAGGGCAAGTTCGGCGAGACCGAACAGCTGACCGTCCAGATCGCGGCGGGTGAATACCTGAACCACGTGGCCGGCGGCATTCCGATGAACCAGGGCGAGTTCATCAGGCTGCCGGAATTCGGCCTCACCCGCAGCGACGCGGCGGGGCTGCACGACCTCGTGCTGATCGAGCGTGGCAACACGGCAGCGGCGCGCCACCGGCTGGTGGAACTGATTGCCGACGGCAACTTCGGCTCCTCGGGGCTTGACGAGACGCTGTCCGAAATGCGCGAGACGATGCGCCGCTTCGTCGAGACAAAGGTGGCGCCCCACGCTCACCAGTGGCACCTCGACAACGACTACGTACCGATGGAGATCGTCAGGGAACTGGCCGAACTCGGCGTCTTCGCGCTGACGCTTCCCGAGGAGCATGGCGGTCTGGGACTTTCGAAGGAATCGATGTGCGTGGTTTCGGAAGAACTGTCGCGCGGCTGGATCGCGGTGGGCTCGCTCGGCACCCGCGCCGAGATCGCCTGTGAGCTGATCCTGTGCGGCGGCACCAAGGAACAGAAGGAAACCTGGCTGCCGAAGATCGCCAGCGGAGAAATCCTGCCCACCGCCGTCTTCACCGAGCCCAACACCGGCTCCGACCTCGGATCACTGCGCACCCGCGCAGTGCGTGACGGCGACGTCTACAAGGTGACAGGCAACAAGACCTGGATCACCCACCCGGTGCGCGCCGACGTGATGACGCTCTTGGCCCGCACCAACCCGGACGAGACGGGCTACAAGGGCCTGTCCATGTTCCTCGCCGAAAAGCCGCGCGGCAGCGATGACAACCCCTTCCCGGCGAAGGGCATGTCGGGCGGCGAGATCGAGGTTCTGGGCTACCGCGGCATGAAGGAGTACGAGATTCGCTTCGAGGACTTCGAAGTGAAGGCCGAGAACCTGCTGGGCGGCATCGAGGGCCAGGGCTTCAAGCAGCTGATGCAGACCTTCGAGGCGGCGCGCATCCAGACCGCGGCGCGCGCCGTGGGCGTGGCGCAGAGCGCGCTCGACATCGGGCTCAAATATGCCAAGGATCGCTCGCAGTTCGGCAAGCCCATTCTCGCCTTCCCGCGCATCTCCGACAAGCTGGCGCTGATGGCGGCGGACGTGATGGCAGCACGCCAGCTGACGCTGTTTGCCGCGCGCGAGAAGGATGCAGGCCGGCGCTGCGACCTTGAGGCCGGCATGTCGAAGCTCCTCGGCGCGAGGGTCGCCTGGGCGGCGGCCGACAATGCGCTGCAGATCCATGGCGGCAACGGCTTCGCGCTCGAATACCAGATCAGCCGCGTGCTGTGCGATGCGCGCATCCTCAATATCTTCGAGGGTGCAGCAGAGATTCAGGCGCAAGTGATCGCGAGGCGCCTGCTCGAAGGCGGGAATTGACCCGCTCCATCCTCATCACCGGCTGCTCCACTGGCATTGGCTGGACTTGTGCGTTGGGCATGAGGCAGCGGGGCTGGCGGGTGTTCGCCACGGCGCGCAAGCCTGAAGATCTCGCGCGGCTGGAAGCAGAAGGTGTGGAGGCAATTTTTCTCGATTACGCGGACCCCTCATCCGTCACGGCCTGCGCCACCGAGGTGGCGAAGCGCACGGACGGCAGGCTCGATGCGCTGTTCAACAATGGCGCCTTCGGCCAGCCGGGTGCGGTTGAAGACTTGCGGCGCGAGGTACTGGAACAGCAATTCGCCTGCAACGTGTTTGGCTGGCACCAGCTGACGCGCGAATGCCTGCCACTGATGCGGGCGAACGGCTCAGGCCGCATCGTGCAGTGCTCCTCGGTTCTGGGCCTTGTGGCGCTGAAGTGGCGGGGCGCCTACAATGCCTCGAAATTTGCCATCGAGGCGCTTTCGGACACCATGCGCCTCGAGCTCAGGGGTTCCGGCATCTTCGTCAGCCTGATCGAACCTGGCCCGATCACCAGCAAATTCGTCGAGACATCGCTGAAGAACTTCGAGAAGAACATCGACGAGACGTCCTCGCACTACAAGGATGCCTATGCCAGGCAGCGCGCCAGGCTCGGGCGCGGCGGCTCGGCGCGCTACAAGCTGGGGCCGGAGGCGGTGCTGGAGAAACTCGTTCACGCCGTGGAGTCGCCCCGCCCGCATGCACGCTATTATGTGACAAGGCCGACGCAGTTCATGGCGATCGCCCGGCGCTTCCTGCCGCAGCGGCTGCTCGACCACGTGCTCGACAAGGCCTCGGACCAGTGAAGGCGGATGCGCGCATTGTCGCCTTGACGCCAACCCCCTGCCGGGCCCATGGGATGGCCCAGACATTCGGACTTCGGAGCGAAAATTGTTCTTCCAGTATTTGAGCTACGTTGCGACGGCGGCCGTGGCGGTTGTTCTGCTCTTCGGTCTCGTCAACATGTTCCGTGGTGGATCATCGAACACCTCGCAGAAGCTAATGCGCTGGCGCGTCGGGCTGCAGGCAATTGCAATTGCGGTCTTGATGGCGGCCTTTTATTTCACCCATCGGTAGAGCTTGAATTCACCTTGAGGCGTCCCCATCTATCTGGCCGTTTGGCGGAGGGAATACGATGGCTGTGACGGCTGACGAATTCACGGTGCGGGAGAAGTTCTTCCCGAAACTGGCACGCGTGCTGGCGCGGGTGCCGATGGCGGACGAGTTGGTGGCGGCCTATTACGCTGCCTTCGACCGTGCGACGCCGCTCAAGGCCAAGGGCATCCTGATCGGCGCTCTTGCCTATTTCATCCTGCCGATCGACGCGCTTCCTGACTTCGTGCTGGGGCTGGGCTTCACCGACGACATGGCGGTGCTGCTCACCGCCTTCAACGTGGCGCGCACCCATGTGACCATGGAGCACCGCCGCCGCGCCCGCGAAACCATTGCCCGCCTCAGGGCTGGCGCACCCATTTCCGCGTGACGATGATGACGGCGCCGGCACAGACGGCCATGCCGAGGACCTGCACAGGCGTGAGCGTTTCCCCGAACAGGACATAGGCCATCAGGGCCGAAACGCCTGGAACGAGGAAGATGAGGCTGGCGACCCGACCCACGTCACCCAGCCTGATCAGCAGCATCAAGAGCGTGATGGCGCCCAGCGACAGCACGACGACCGACCAGCCGAGCGCGAACCACGCATCGAACGAACCGTCGAAGTGCAACTCCTCCATCAGCAGCGCCGGGATGGCAACGGCGAGCGTTGCCCCCACATATTGCCAAGCGCCGCCACTGGCCAGGTTGAGCGAAGTGGCGAAGCGCTTCTGGTAGACCGTGCCGAACGAGATCGACAACGCGCCGAAGATGTTGACTGCTGTGGTGATCGGCGTGATGCCCCCGGAAAAGCCCGATTGCAGCTTGGGCGAAACCACCAGCGCCACGCCGAGGATGCCCACTGCCAGACCGACCCAGTGCCGGAGTGCGATCTTCTCCTTTACCATCCAGGCGGCGAGGATCGCCGTCATCAGCGGTTGCAGCCCGACGATGAGCGCCGAGACGCCCGCCGGCATGCCATGCGCCACCGCCCAATAGACCGGCCCCAGATAGCCGCCGTGCAGGAAGGCGCCTGCCACGGTGGCATGGAAGGCCTGGCGCGAACCAGGCCACGGCGCGCGCAGCGCCACGGCAATGGCCACGAAACACAGACCGGCAATGGGGAAGCGGATCGACAGGAAGGTGAGCGGGTCGGCATGAGGCGCGGAAAGCCTTGCAACCACGAAACCCGTTGCCCACATGAGGACGAACAGTACAGGAGCCGCGGCGAGAAGGGCGCGGGTGGCTGGCGTTGCATGCGTCATGCCGCCATTTGCCCCGATTTCTGTGGCAAGGCGAGACGGTATTTCAGGGAGCAGACATGTTCGATCCGCAGAAACTTCTGGAACAATTCCTCGGCGGCAGCCGGGGCGACACTCAGGCCCAGGATGGCAAGTCGGGCGGCGTCACCTCGCCCGACTTCATGAAGGGGCTTGCCGCTGGCGGCGTGGCAGGCGGCCTTGCCGGCATCCTGCTGGGCGGCAAGACATCGAAGAAGCTGGCCAAGGGCGCAGTGAAGCTCGGTGGCACGGCCGCCCTCGCCGGACTGGCCTACAAGGCTTATGAGAGCTGGCGTGCCTCGCAGCAGGCGCCTGCCGCGGAGCCGCCGCAGCCGATGAAGGACATCACGCCGAAGCCCGAGGGCACCCCCTTCCTGCCCGCCCGCAGCGAGGAGCGCGATAACATGAGCCTCGCCATCCTGCGCGCCATGATCGCCGCAGCGAAGGCTGACGGACACATTGACGCGGAAGAACACCGGCGCATCTTCGGCAAGCTCGACGAACTCGACCTCGACACCGAGGAGAAGGCCTTCATCATCGACGAACTGCGCAAACCGCTCGACATCGACGCGGTGGTGGCGGCTGCGGTGACGCCCGAGCTGGCCGTCGAGATCTATGCCGCGTCATTTCTCGCCATCGACCCCGACGACCCGGCTGAACAGGCCTATCTCGCCATGCTCGCCTCGCGCCTCAAGCTGGATCCGGGATTGCGGGCAGCGGTGGAGACGGAAGCCGTGAAGACGGTGGTCTGACCTGACCTGTTGCGCTATTGAGCGGCCATGACGGCCAAGCCAGAGGACGCAGGACCGACCATCGCCGCGCTGGCGCGCGAGAGCTTCTACCGGCTGTTCGCCGACGAGGCGATCCCGCTTGCCGGCAACATCGCCTTCCGCACGGTGTTCTCGGTCTTTCCGTTCCTGATCTTCCTGACCGCTCTCGCCGGTTTCTTCGGCAATGACAATCTTGCCGAGGGCGTCGTCAACTTCCTTCTGAGTGTCGTGCCCGCCAGGCTGGTGGAGCCGCTCGTGCCGGAGATCCGCTCCATCCTCACGGTGCCGCGCAGCGGGTTGCTGTCGATCTCGGCATTGATCACCATCTGGAGCGCCATGGGCGGTGTTGACAGTGTGCGCGTCGGGCTCAATCGCGCCTATGACATCCGCGAAACGCGGAGCATGTGGTGGTTGTATTTCCAGAACGTGCTGTTCGTCATCGGCTCGGCGGTGTTCCTGCTGGTCTTCGCGCTGCTCATCGTGTTCGCGCCGGTGATGATCCAGCTGGCTGAGAACTATGCGCCGGCCCTCAAGGGTCATTTCGTGACCATCGAGCAGCTGCGCTACCCGATCGGCATCACGCTGCTCACCGCGGGCGTCCTGTTCTGCCACCGCGTGCTCCCGGCCAAGACGCTGAACATGCTGGAATTGCTGCCGGGCGTGGTGATCACCGTGGTGGCATGGGTGGTTATGTCATCCGCCTTCTCGATCTACCTCGTCAACTTCAACACCTTCGCCTCGACCTATGCGTCGCTGTCGGGCGTGTTTGCGGCGATGTTCTTCGTCTACCTCGCAGCGCTGGTGCTCATTCTTGGCGGCGAGGTGAACCGCGTGCTGGTGGTGCGCCGGATCATGCGCATGCAGCGCTTCGCGCGGGAGAATGCTGAGGTCTAGGATTGCTGAATCCGCTCTTCACCTTCGCCGGGCTTGACCCGGCGATCCTTTGTGGTGACCACGAATAGAGGATGCCCGGGTCAAGCCCGGGCAAGGTGAAATGGCAGACAGCCTCGTACCGTCGAGCCTTACTTGCCCGACGCCTCGATCGCGTCGTCCAGGGTCTTGAGGCCCGTTGTCGGCGCGGACACCAGCACGGCCATGTTGCCGGGGCGGTGCTCGTTCTTCCACATCTTCATGTGCGCCTTGGGAATGTCAGACCAGGAATAGACCTCCGACATGCAAGGGTCGATGCGGCGCGCCATCACCAGCTTGTTGGCGGCCGAGGCCTGCATGAGGTTGGCGAAGTGCGAGCCCTGCACGCGCTTCTGGTGCATCCACAGGTAACGCGCATCCATGGTGAGGTTGAAGCCCGTGGTGCCTGCACAGATGACGATCATGCCGCCACGTTTCGTCATCAGCACCGAGACGGGGAAGGTCGATTCGCCCGGATGCTCCACCACCATGTCGACATTGTTGCCCTTGCCGGTGAAGTGCCAGATGGCCTTGCCGAACTCGCGCGCACCCTTGAGCCAGTCATTGTATTCGGGTGTGCCCACGGCGGGCATCTGGCCCCAGCAGGTGAACTTCTTGCGGTTGATCACGCCCTTGGCGCCGAGCTGCATGACGAAGTCCGCCTTGTCGTCCTCCGAGATGATGCCGATGGCATTTGCACCCGTGGTGGCAGCGAGCTGGATCGCCATGGAGCCGAGGCCCCCGCTCGCACCCCAGACCAGCACGTTCTGCCCGGCACTCAGAACGTGCGGGCGGTGGCCGAACAGCATGCGGTAGGCGGTGGCCAGCGTGAGGGTGTAGCAGGCGGCCTCCTCCCAGGAGAGATGCTGCGGCTTGGACAGCAGCTGACGGGCCTGGACGCGGGTGAACTGCGCGAAGGAGCCATCCGGCGTCTCATAACCCCAGATGCGCTGCGAGTTGGAGAACATCGGGTCGCCGCCGTTGCACTCTTCGTCGTCGCCGTCATCCTGGTTGCAGTGGATGACTACCTCGTCGCCCACCTTCCAGCGTTTCACCTTGGCGCCCACGGCATAGACGATGCCGGAGGCATCCGAGCCCGCGATGTGGAAGGGGTTCTTGTGGCCGTCGATGGGGGAAATGGGCTTGCCCAGCGCCGCCCAGACGCCGTTGTAATTGACGCCCGCCGCCATCACCAAAACGAGGCACTCGTCCTCGCCGACGGGCCAGGTGGGGACGACCTCAATCTGCATGGCGCTGTCAGGCGCACCATGGCGCTCCTGCCGGATGCACCAAGCATACATCTTCGCCGGAACATGGCCCAAGGGCGGGATTTCGCCCACCTCATAGAGGTCCTTCACCGGGGCATTTCCATTGGCCGGGGCGGTGGCAGATTTGGCGGCGGCGGAACTCATGTCGTCGTCTCCCTGAAAGCTTGGCGCTCAGATTATCCGAGGCTAGACCATCTCGCACCGCAACAAAAGGAGGGGGTGCCGCGACCATTGCCCTCGGGCTTGACAAGTGGCCGGAAAGGCATTGAATTAAAAGTTGCAATGATTGACGGTTTTGTCATAGCCCCGCTGGCGGGCTCAATCAGCGGTGGCACAGGATGAACCTGCTGCGCCAGATCCACGACACTCGGGTTACGCCAGAGTTGGTGGTGATGCTGTTGTGCGTGCTGCTGGGGGCCTTCGTGCTGACCAAGTTCACGCGGATCCGGGGCGTTCTGGGCTTTGCGCTGAACGGGTTTCTGCTGTTCGCCGGGGCGCTGGCGGCGGACTACCTGACACGCGGCATGACCATGCCGCTGGGCTATCTGGTGGAACGCACGCTGCTGGTCTCCTTCGCGGGGATGCTGGTTGCCTCGATCCTGCTGCTGCTGCTGTTCCCCCGCCATCGGACGGAGTGATCGGCCTGCCCAAAGGTCGAGGTTGCGGTGCAATATGGGCCATGCCAGCATGGTTCCATCATGACCATGCGCGACAAACCCTGGCTCTTCCGCACCTATGCCGGCCACTCCACGGCGGCTCAATCCAACACGCTGTTCCGGACCAACCTGTCCAAGGGCCAGACGGGCCTGTCAGTGGCCTTCGACTTGCCGACCCAGACGGGCTACGATTCCGACCACGTGCTCTCACGCGGGGAAGTGGGCAAGGTAGGCGTGCCCGTGTCGCACATCGGCGACATGCGCACCCTGTTCGACCAGATCCCGCTCGCCACCATGAACACCTCGATGACCATCAACGCCACGGCCGCCTGGCTGCTGGCGCTTTACGTCGCGGTGGCCGAGGAACAGGGGGCGGCGCGCGCCAGCCTGTCGGGCACCACCCAGAACGACATCATCAAGGAATATCTGTCACGCGGCACCTATGTGTTCCCGCCCGCCCCGTCGATGCGGCTCATCACCGACACCATCGCCTTCTCCACGAAGGAACTGCCGAAGTGGAACCCGATGAACGTCTGCTCCTACCATCTGCAGGAAGCGGGCGCGACGCCGGTACAGGAACTCTCCTATGCACTCGCCACCGCCATTGCGGTGCTCGACAGCGTGAAGGCGAGCGGGGCCGTTGAAGAGAAGGATTTTGCCGAGGTCTTCGCCCGCATCTCGTTCTTCGTGAATGCCGGCATCCGCTTCGTCACCGAGCTTTGCAAGATGCGCGCCTTCACCGAATTGTGGGACGAGATCGGCCGCGACCGCTATGGCATTACCGACGAGAAGCATCGCCGCTTCCGCTATGGCGTGCAGGTGAATTCGCTGGGCCTCACCGAGCAGCAGCCGGAAAACAACGTCTATCGCATCCTCATCGAGATGCTGGCCGTGGTGCTGTCGAAGAACGCCCGCGCACGCGCCGTGCAGCTGCCCGCATGGAACGAGGCGCTGGGGCTTCCGCGGCCCTGGGACCAGCAGTGGTCGCTGCGCATGCAGCAGGTGGTGGCCTATGAAACCGACCTGCTGGAATACGGCGACATCTTCGATGGATCTGCCGAGATCACGCGCAAGGTCGAAGCCCTGAAGGAAGAGGCGCGCGCCGAACTGGCCCATGTGCAAAGCCTGGGCGGCGGTACCTCGGAGGAAGTGATCGCCTACATGAAGCGCCAGCTCGTCACCAGCAACACCGCGCGCCTGCATGCCATCGAGTCGGGCGAGACCAAGATCGTTGGCGTCAACGCCTTCACCACCACCGAACCCTCGCCGCTCTCGGCTGGAAGCGATGCCATCATGACGGTGAAGGACGACGTTGAGTTCGCGCAGATCGAACAGCTGAAGGCGTGGCGCGCCGCCCGTGATGCGAAGGCAGTGAAGGCAGCACTCGCCGAACTGGCAAGTGCTGCGAAGGACGGCCGCAACATCATGGAGCCCTCCATCGCCTGCGCCAAGGTGGGTGTGACCACGGGCGAATGGGGCGCAACGCTGCGCGAAATCTTCGGTGAGTACCGCGCCCCCACCGGTGTTGCGCTCACCATGCGCGCTGATGGCGGCGAGCAGATCGGGGACCTTCGCATGCGCGTGAAGCGCCTGGCCGAGCGCATGGGCGAGACGCCGCGTTTCCTCGTCGGCAAGCCCGGCCTCGACGGGCACTCGAACGGTGCCGAGCAGATTGCCGTGCGCGCCGCCGACACCGGCCTCGAGGTTATCTACGACGGCATCCGCGTGACGCCCGAGCAACTGGTGAAGACGGTGCAGGAGCGACAAGTTCACATCCTCGGCCTCTCCATCCTGTCAGGTTCCCACGTGCCGCTGATCCGCGAGGTGATGCAACGCCTGCGCGCCGCGGGCCTTTCGGTGCCGGTCGTCGCCGGCGGCATCATTCCGCAGGACGACGTGAACGTGCTGAAACAGCTGGGGGTTGCCGCAGTCTATACGCCCAAGGACTTCGACATGAACCGCATCATGGCCGACCTCGTGACGCTGATCGAGAAGCAGGTAGACGAGAGGGCTGCCTGAGGCGCCTTACATCTCTTCAATCCCGCCCCAGATGATGACGCGGGTTGACCGTGGTGCGGCCGGCTTTCTGGCAGCAGGCCTCGCCGACACGCGAGCAGGCGGCTGGGCAACCGCAGGAGCCACGCAGTTGGCGGCGGGGACTTCGCGCGCGCAGATGCTCGAGCCGGTGAAGTCCTCCACCCGCTGGCGCCCCGTGCTCAATCCGAAATGCAGCATCTCGGCCGGGCTCAGCGCCAGGCTGTTGCGACGGATACGGGGGATGAGCCCCGGTGAAACGCCCATGTCAGCGAGATAGGTGCCGACCAGCTTCTCTGCATCTGCGCCGGCTTTCCGCGTGCTGAACGACTCAAGGGCGGGAAAATGTGCCTCGGCGATCCAGTAGCCGATGCGCTGCACGCCAGCTGCAAGGAGGAGCAGGCAGGCGCCAGTGCACTCACCCGGGATGGAGACAAATCCGGCATAGGCAAGGCCCAGCCGCCGGCCCACGTTGCAGACCGGGTCACGCGGGGCGCAGCCCTGCACTTCGCTGCGGCCAATAATGGTCGTAAGGCCATGGGAACGGATGATGCGGCCAGTCTCCAGTGCTGCATCAAGATCCCCGCCCGATGAATCGAGCACGACCGGCAGTTTTTCGCTGCCGATCTGGCGCAGCAGCTGGCGGAAGCGCCCTGGCGTCTCCGGGGTGATGGTGCCCTCCGCCATGATCCATTCCGGACAGCGGGGGCCGCACCGGTCCTTGGCGCGCATGCGGACGACGACCATCGGCCGCGTGGCGGGGATGGCAGCAACACCCTGATCGGCCACACCGGGCGTGGCAACCGCTCCGCTGTCGCTTGCCACCGCGCGGGAGGTGACGGGAGATGCGAGAGCTGCCAGCACGAGGGCGAGCCAGCCAAATGACGGTCGGGAAGGCAGGTTAACAGGCATGCGCAACCAGAACACGAATATATTTCAAATTTTATAACACCGACTCTTCGGGCGTCCCCCAACTTCTTGACTCTGCCTGCGCTTTCGCCTATTTCCCGCCAACTGCGCGGCAGGGTTCACCCTTCCCGCACGTATTGCGCTGCCTCCGGCAACCCAATTTCGTCTGATCTTTCAGACACTTGAAGCGCACCGGACCACGGGTTCTCCGGTGCCGCCAAAGGGCGCGGGACAAAAAGGACGACAGAAATGTACGCAGTCATCAAGACTGGCGGCAAGCAGTATCGCGTTGCAGCCGGTGACAAGATCCAGATCGAAAAGCTCGAGGGCAACCCGGGCGACCAGGTGAAGTTCGCTGAAGTGCTGATGATCGCCAATGGCGATGCCATCAACATCGGCGCACCGCATGTGGCCGGCGCCACCGTGGTGGGCGAGATCGCCTCCCAGGACCGTGGCCCTCACGTCATCATCTTCAAGAAGCGCCGCCGCAAGCACTACCGCCGGCGCAACGGCCACCGTCAGGACCTGACCTCGGTGACCATCCGCGAAATTCTCGGCTAAGCGCTGACAGGAACCAGGAGAACACACCATGGCTCATAAAAAGGCAGGCGGTTCATCCCGCAACGGGCGCGATACGGCAGGCCGCCGTCTTGGCGTCAAGGCGTTCGGCGGCGAAGCCGTCATCGCCGGCAACATCATCATCCGCCAGCGCGGCACCAAGGTTCACCCGGGTACCGGTGTTGGCATTGGCCGCGACCACACGATCTTCGCGGTCGTGAATGGCGTGGTCTCCTTCCGCCGCACCAAGGGCGACAAGCAGACCGTGTCCGTGCTCCCAGCCGTCGCGGCTGAGTAACCGGCGGGCTCACGACATATCAAGCCGCCGGATCCACCGATCCGGCACGCTTGCAAAGTTTTGAAGCGGAGAGGTGGCAACCACCTCTCCGCTTTACTTTTGGACACCGTGATGACGACCCTCGTGACCGATCGACTGACGCTTCGCCCGCCGCAACAGGCGGATGCGGAGGCGCTGGTGCAGGGCTTGGGCAACCTGAACGTCTCGCGCTGGACGGGCCGGGTGCCCCATCCCTATGGGCACGCAGACGCGACAGACTATATCGCCCGGCACCGGAGCGCGCCGCCAGATGAACTGATGCTGTTCATCACCCACGGCGGCGAACTGATTGGCGGCATCGGCATCACGCAGGGCGAACTGGGATACTGGCTGGCAGAGCCTCACTGGGGACGCGGCTTCGGCACGGAAGCAGCGCGCGTGGTGACCGGACATGCCTTCACCGTGATGGCGTGCGACAGACTGGTGGCGAGCTATCAACTCGGCAATGCGGCCTCGCGGCGCATTCTGCTGGGACTGGGATTTCAGGAAACGGGGGAGGACGTGGCCTTCTCACGGGCCCGCGACGCCGAGGTGCCCATCATGCGGTTGGCGCTGACGCAGCAATGCTGGGCAGAGGCGAAGGAGCGGAGACGATGAGCCCCCGCCCCTTCAGATCATCAGAACACCTTGGCGACGTAGCTGGAGACCATGGTGCGGCGGCCGAGGCCGCCATTGTGCTTGGACGCCGCGAGGCGGAGGTTGCCGTCCGACTTGCCGATGGCGAGCGCCAAGTGGCGCAGGCCCCACTGGATATTGGTGCGCGCGTCGAGAAGTTCGCCGCAATTGCCACGGAAGCCAATGTCCTTGGCGGTGGCGCACTTCATCTGGAAGACGCCATATTCGCCGGCACTGCCGCGCATGTGGGCGTTGTAGTTGGATTCGACATGGGCAATGCGCAGCGCGAACCAGGTGGGAACACCCTGCGAGGGCGCCATGGCCTTGATCAGCGAGATCACCTGGCCCTGCGAGGCGTTGGCGGGCTTCGGCGCCGCGGCTACCTGGGTCTGCGAACGGCGGACGGCATGCACACGCTTCGTGCTGCTGGCTACGTGCACACGCTTGCGCGAAGAGGCCGATGCCACCTTGCCAGAGCTCTTGCGCTGTTGGACCGAAGCTGCCTTCACCGGTGCCTTGCGCTGGTGGACCGAGGTGTGGGCCGGGGTACGGACCGACTTGGGTTTCGAGGAAAAGCTTGTGGACGTGGTGGTGCCGTAGCAGTGAGTGGCACCCTTGCAGGCTGCCTCGGCAGGTATAGCGACGATGCCAGCCAGTACAGCGGCAGACAGCAACCCTGCGATCAGTCTATTCTTCATTTCTTGCCTTTCATTATACACAAACAACGCCGGGATGATCTTCAAATTAGGTCGGATCATCTTCTCCCGATTGCCACCCATATTGGTGCGGGCTCCCGTAAAACTGCCAAATGTGTCCTCAAGGCGGCCAAATTATTGCATTGCAGCATCGACCTGGAACCGTGGCGGATGCGCCACAGGGGACTAGGCGGTTTCCTCCCCACGCGGTACAAGGCGACATCATGAAATTCCTCGACCAGGCAAAGGTTTATGTGCGCTCCGGTGACGGCGGAGCTGGTTCGGTGTCCTTCCGTAGGGAAAAGTTCATCGAGATGGGTGGCCCCGACGGCGGCGACGGCGGCAAGGGCGGCGATGTGTGGATCGAGGCCGTGGACGGCCTCAACACGCTGATCGACTACCGCTACCAGCAACACTTCAAGGCGGCGACCGGGGGCCATGGCATGGGTCGCCTGCGGGCGGGTGCCAACTCCGACGACATCATTCTGAAGGTGCCGGTGGGCACCCAGGTGTTTGAGGAAGACAATGAAACGATGGTCGCCGACCTCGCCAAGCTGGGCGACCGCTTCCGCATTGCCAAGGGCGGCAATGGCGGTTTCGGCAATGCCTATTTCAAGTCTTCCACCAACCGCGCGCCGCGCCACGCCAACCCGGGCCTCGAGGGAGAGGAACGATGGATATGGCTGCGCCTGAAGCTGATCGCCGATGCGGGGCTCCTGGGCCTTCCCAATGCGGGCAAGTCCACCCTGCTCGCAGCCGTGTCGGCCGCGAAGCCCAAGATCGCGGATTACCCGTTCACCACGCTGCACCCGCAGCTGGGTGTGGTGCGCGTCGGCATGCAGAGCTTCGTGCTGGCCGACATTCCCGGCCTGATCGAAGGCGCACATGAGGGCCATGGCCTGGGCACGCGATTCCTCGGCCATGTCGAGCGCTGCGCCGTGCTGCTGCACCTGATCGACGTGACCAGCGCCGACCCCGTTGCCGACTACCGGGTGATCCGCAAGGAGCTGAAAGCCTATTCGCCGGAGCTTGCCGAGAAGACCGAAGTGATCGCCTTCAACAAGACCGACCTGCTTCAGGATGACGAGATCGAGACGAAGCTCAAGGACTTCAAGCGCCGGGTGCGCAAGACGCCGATCCTCATGTCGGGCGGCACGACCAAGGGCGTGCCCGAAGCGATGAAGAAGCTGCTCGAAGTAATCGATACTTCACGGCGGCTGGGTCGCGCCAATGACGAGCCGGGGGTGACGACGGAGGACTGGAGGCCGTGACGTCACGCCTCGAAAAGGCGCGGCGCATCGTCGTCAAGATCGGCTCCGCGCTTCTGGTGGACGACAAGACCGGTACGATCAAGGCATCGTGGCTGTCATCGCTCATCGACGATCTCGCGGATGCGCGGGTAAGGGGCGCCGAGATCATCATCGTCTCCTCGGGCGCCATAGCACTTGGCCGTCGCACGCTGGGCTTGCCCAAGGGCACGCTGCGACTGGAGCAGAAGCAGGCCGCCGCCGCCGTGGGCCAGATTGCGCTGGCCCAGGCCTGGACGGAAGCGCTCCGCACACGGAACATGGTGGCAGCACAGGTGCTCGTGACACTCACCGACACGGAGGAGCGTCGCCGCTACCTCAACGCGCGCGCAACGCTTTCCACCCTGATCGAGCAGGGTGCTGTGCCCGTCATCAACGAGAACGACACGGTGGCCACCAGTGAAATCCGCTATGGCGACAACGACCGGTTGGCGGCGCGCGTTGCTTCGATGATGAGTGCCGACTGCCTGGTTCTGCTCTCCGACATTGATGGACTCTACACCGCACCGCCCAACCAGAAGGGCGCCACATTTCTTCCGATCGTCGAGGAGATCACGCCGGAGATCGAGGCGATGGCGGGAAAGCCCATCTCGGGCTTGGGCTCGGGCGGCATGATCACCAAGATCGAAGCGGGCAAGATCGCGCTGGGCGCAGGCTGCAACATGGTGATCGCCTCAGGCCACGAGATGCACCCCTTGAAGCGCATCCACGCGGGCACGCGCTGCACCTGGTTCGTGGCCAATTCGACGGCCCTGCAGTCGCGCAAGCGCTGGATTGCCGGCACGCTGCAGCCGATCGGCCACCTCGTGGTGGACGAGGGCGCGGCGGAAGCGCTGGCAAAGGGCAAGAGCCTGCTGCCGGCGGGCGTCAAGAAGGTCGAAGGCAGCTTCGCGCGTGGCGACACGGTGTCGATCATCACCGTGAAGGGCCGTGAGATCGCACGCGGGCTCGTCACCTATGATGCGAGCGACACCGCGAAGATCCTGGGCCTCAAGTCCTCCGAGATCGAGAAGGTGCTGGGCTTCCGCGGGCGCGACGTTCTGATCCACCGCGACGACATGGTGCTGATGGGCGGAGACCGCACATGACCGAGATGATGACCAACCGCGAGCTGATGCTGACGCTGGGCCGCGCCGCACGCGAGGCCGCAAAGATTCTGGCACTGGTGCCCACAAGCCAGAAGAACGAGGCGCTGATGGCGATGGCGGCCAAGATCCGCCGCTCCGCCGCCGACATCCTGTCCGAGAACGCCCGCGACCTCGAGAATGCCAAGGCGAAGGACATGAAGGCCAGCTTCGTCGACCGGCTGACGCTGAACGAGGCGCGGCTGGACGCCATGGCCAAGGGGCTGGAAGAGATCGCCGCCCTGCCGGACCCCGTGGGCCAGGTGATGGCGCATTGGACGCGGCCCAATGGCCTCGCCTTCAGCCGCGTGCGGGTGCCCATCGGCGTCATCGGCATCATTTTTGAATCACGGCCCAACGTGACGGCGGATGCGGGAGGCCTGTGCCTCAAGTCCGGCAATGCAGCGATCCTTCGTGGCGGCTCCGACTCCTTCCATTCCTCGGGTGCCATCATCGCGTGCCTACAGCGCGGGCTTGACATCGCGGGCCTGCCGCGCACCGCGATCCAGATGGTGCCCAACGCCGACCGCGACTGCGTGGGGCTGATGCTCGAAGGCCTGGGTGGCACGCTGGACTTGATCGTGCCGCGCGGCGGCAAGAGCCTTGTCGCCCGCGTTCAGCAGGATGCGCGCATCCCGGTGTTCAGCCACCTCGAGGGCATCTGCCATGTCTATGTCGACAAGGCGGCCGACACCGCGATGGCGAAGGCCGTGTGCCTCAATGCCAAGATGCGGCGCACGGGCGTTTGCGGCTCAGCCGAGACCATCCTGATCGACACGGCGGGCGCGGAGAAGAGCCTCAAGCCCATCATCGCGACTTTGATCGACGGAGGCTGCGAGGTCCGCGGCGACGAGGCAGCCTGCAAGGCCGACCACCGCGTAAAGCCCGCGACCGAGGAAGACTGGTCCACCGAATATCTTGACGCCATCGTTTCCATGAAGCTGGTCGGCGGTGTCGACGAGGCGATCGCGCATATTGCGCGTTATGGTTCGCAGCACACCGACTCGATCATCACCGAGGATGCGGCCACCGCCGAACGCTTCCTGAATGAAGTTGACAGCGCCATCGTGCTGCACAATGCCTCCACGCAATTCGCCGATGGCGGCGAGTTCGGCTTCGGTGCCGAGATCGGCATTGCCACGGGCAAGCTGCATGCGCGGGGGCCCGTGGGCGTGGAGCAGCTGACGACCTTCAAGTACCAGGTGCGGGGCAAGGGGCAGACGCGCCCATGATCCTGAAACCGCCCGCTTTCGGCGAAGGCCAGAGGATCGGGCTGTTCGGCGGCTCCTTCAACCCTGCCCATTACGGGCACTACATGGTGGCGCTCTATGCGCTGAAGCGGCTGGAGCTTGACTGGGTGTGGTGGCTCGTGTCACCGCAGAACCCGCTGAAGGATCCGTCCGAGACCGGCGAATACGCCGCACGGCTTGCTTATACCGGCGAGGTGGCGAAGCACCCACGCTTCGTCGTCACCGACATCGAAAGGCAGATGGCTGCCCGCACTACGGCGGACACGCTGCGCGGACTGAAGCCCCTGCTCGGGCGTGCGCACTTCGTGTGGATCATGGGGGCTGACAGCTTCGCCAGCCTGCACCGCTGGCACGACTGGCTGGAGATTCCCGAAACCCTGCCGCTCGCCGTACTGGCGCGTCCTGGCTTCTCGTTGCGGGCACTCGGCGGTCCGGCGGCCACGCGTTTCTCGGAAGCGCAGATCCCGACCAACCTGGCGCCGAAGCTGGTGACGGCGACGCCACCGGCCTGGTGCTTTATCCCCATGCCGCTCAGGCCGGAGAGTTCGACGGCGATCAGGCGGCGCGCCAAGGCACAGGCCGTCTGACGGAGCCCCTTGAACGGGGCTTGCGAACCCTTTAGCGTCAGAATCGTTGTTCCACCCTGAAGGCATGTCGCTCGCATCCATGCAGAGACGTAACCGGAACCGAGGACCAGTCCACTGAAAGCGCCCGCCAAGAAGTCCGCGGCCAAAAAGCCCGCGGCCAAGAAATCTGCTGCCAAGAGCAGCCGCCCCGCCACCAAGAAGGCCGCCGCCCCAAGGGCCAAGCCTCCTGCCAAGGCCAAGCCTGTGGCCAGGGCCAAGCCTGTGGCCAAGGCAAAAACTGCCGCCAGTGCCAAGCCAGCCGCACCGAGCAAATTAGCCGGCAAGGCCAAGCCTGCCGCGAGGAAGGCCGCTGCAGGCAAGGCCAAGCCCTCCACCCGGCAGAAGCCGGGCGGCTGGGGACGAGCCGAAGGCAAGCCGAAGTTCCGTGCCGCACCGCGCCCCGTAGCCGAGGCCGAAGCACCGCCAAAGCCCGTACCGGTCATCCCGGCGGAATTGCTGGACGATGGTCCGAAGGTAAAGAAGCCGCGGAAGCCGCGCGGCAAGAAGGCAGACGCCCCCAAGCCTGTTGGCGCGCTGGACGTGATCCTGCAGCAGCTCGACGATTCGAAGGCCCAGCAGGTGGTCACCATCTCGCTGGAGGAAAAGAAGGCGGTGGCCGACGCCATGGTTGTGGCCTCCGGCACATCCAACCGCCACGTCGGCGCCATTGCCGACCAGCTTGTCCAGAAGCTGAAGGAGCGGGGCTACCGCGATCTTCGGATCGAAGGCATACCGCAATGCGACTGGGTGCTGGTTGATGCGGGCGACGTCATCGTTCACATATTCCGACCGGAAGTGCGCAGCTTCTACAATCTTGAGAAGCTTTGGTCGGCCCACGCGCCGGACGACCAGTGGGCGGTCTGACGCCTTGCGGCTACAAGTCATCGCGGCCGGGCGTCTGAAGCCCGGCCCCGAGAAACTTCTTGCCGAGGATTATCTGACGCGCGCCCAGGGGCTTGGCCGCAAATGCGGCATCTCGAAAATCGCCGTCACCGAGTTCAATGAATCGCAGGCCTCCTCCGCCACTGCGCGCATGGGCGAGGAAGGCCACGTCATCGCTGGTGCACTTCCAGCGAAATGCTTCACCGTAGTAATGGACGAACGCGGCAAGGCGCTGGCCAGCGAAGCCTTCGCCAAGTTGCTGCGCCGCCACCTTGACGGCGGCACGGCCGACATGGCCTTCCTGATCGGCGGACCCGATGGGCACTCACCGGACCTTCGCGAAAATGCCGGCCTGATGATGAGCTTTGGCCCAATGACATGGCCGCACCGGCTGGTGCGGGTGATGCTGTTCGAACAGCTCTACCGCGCGGTCACGATCATTGCAGGGCACCCGTATCACCGGGTGTGAGGTGGGCCCCCGACAGCGCCGGAGGCCCAGAGCATCGTTACTTCGTCATCATCGACATGAAGTTCACCCAACCCTGCGTGCCGAGCTTGGCCTGGGTCTGGGCGTCGAGCGTCACCGTGTCCTGGCCGCCGGGCGGAATGGTCATGATCGCCTCGTCGGACGGCAGGTCGCCACCGGCGCTGACGTCCGCGATGTAGAACTTCGCCGGCTTGTCGGTGTCGTTCAGGATGTCGATGGAGAAGGAGAAGTTCACCGTGCCGTCATAGCCGCCGCGCTTGAACACCGGCATGGCGATCAGCTTCTGCTGGGCCGCCTGCAGCTGCGGCAGGTTCAGGAACAGGCCCACCGAGAGAAGGCCGTTGTGCTTGCCATGCGGGAACACCGCGAAGCGTGCCGTATCGCCCTCGAGCACGTTGGTGAGGATGACGTCATTGCTCTGGCCGCCATCGGTGCGGATCAGGTTGGTGGCGAGCTGGAAGGTGCCCACCGCGCCGTTGCCACCGGGCGCACAGCCCATGAGTTTGAGCGGCACGTTCTGGGTGGAGATGTTCTCGACGGCCATGGTGCCTTCGTCCTGGCACCAGGGCGCTGTCACGAAGGTTCCAGTCAGGGCGGTGACGACCGGAACAGGTGCCCCGGACTGGGCCACCGAGAGGATTTCCGACACGCGCATCGGCGTACTGGTGTCGATCTGGCAGCCGGTTAGGGCGATGGCGGCCACGCCTGCAACGAGGCCGGCCATGAGCGTCCTGCGAGTGATCATTTCCTTCAATCTCCGTCTGTGGACAAGCAGCCATTGCCTGCCCGGATTACGTGTTCGTCCTTACCGCCACGGAAGGGGCTCGTCGAGCCCGCATATGGCGGAAAAGCTCGGGAACCGCCCGGCAAGACCCGTATGACGGCCCCTCCAATCCCAATGTCAGTAGACGCCCGGCCCCCTCACGCCTACGCCAACGCCATGGAAACCCACACCGACGCCACCGCCCACACCGATCCAGTCGATGAACAAGGCGGTCTCACCGCCGGAGGCCGGCGGCTTTCCGCTGATGAGCTTGTAGCTGTAGACGAGGTCCCGGCCGTCCATCCGGGGGTCCATGATCTCGATGACGGCGAGCGTGTTGTTCTCCTGGCCGGGCTCATAGACAGACAGCGCGGCATTGGGCGGATCGGCGGCGAAATTGTCCTTCCCCGCCTTCGCTGTCCACTCTTCGAGGTAGGCGGCCATCCTGACATGACCGGCGATCCGGTCAGGGCGGTCGGCAAAATACAGGGTGTGAGGCGATGCATTGACCAGACGCACCGTCTTGGCGGCTTCGTCCAGCTGCACGCCCTCGGCAAGCTGCACGAACATCAGCATCGGCTTCGATTCTTCCGCCTGCGCGGGCCTGGCCGATGCAAGGGCTGCGGCAGCAGCTGCGACCGACAAGCCCATCAGACCACGCCGATCAACCGGCCTTTCCGTCACGTTTCCTTCGGCTTTCATGAGCTTCAGTCCTTCTTCAACATCGCATCTTTGAGTTTCTGCTTGTCGGCGTCGCTGAGGACGGGCCGGTCGAGTTTGACCGTCAGCTTGTCGAGCTTGGCGGTGAGCGGGAACGGCGTCTGGTAGTCGGCATCGTCAACGCCGGTGAGCGTGTCCGACCCGATATCGAAGCTCTCGTCCCACTGCAGGGTCATGGGCAGTGTCTTCTCCATCGTCTGGGTGGCGACCACCTTGCCGTCGACCGACAGCGTGCCGGTGCCGGGGCGACCGACGCCGCTGAAGTCATTGAAGGCCAGCGTGCCAGGGCCCAAGCCGTCATACTTGAAGTCGAAGACCAGCGTGTGCTTGCCGGGCGTCAGCACATCCGGCCCCTGCCACTTGATGCGCTGCAGATCCACCATGTTCCATGTCCACACGGGCTTGCCTTGCAGGAGGTAGAAGCCATAGCCGCCGAAGCGTCCGCCGGAGG
>CAMDBX010000036.1 GCA_945889445.1 Rhizobium sp. Q54 | reverse complement strand
ACGCCTCGCCATCCGGCCTCTCGGCAAAGACGGCCACTACGGCGTGTTCTTCGCCTCCCACCTCATCACTTCAATCAACTTGACGGAACAGTAACGTGTCAGCCATGTCTCCGAACAGGCGTCAACCATGTCCCCGGTCCAAACACTTGACCCGGGCATCTTTTTTGGGCGGCTCCATTCTGTCCATCACCCCGGCGAAAACCGGAGCCCAGTTTTGGGCAACAGAAAGAAAGCTGAGTGCCAGCTTTCGCTGGCATGACGGCAATTGGTGGGGTTAGTCTGTTCCAAAATTGGGGGCCTCATGATCGACCTACTGGTGAAGAACGCGGTTCTGGCGGATGGCCGCAAGGTGGACATCGCCTGTGTGGGCGGCAAGATCGCCGATGTCTCGCCGTCGATCACGGCTGAAGCGCGCGAGACCATCGACGCCAAAGGCTACCTCGTGTCGCCGCCCTTCATCGATGCGCATTTCCACATGGATGCGACGCTGTCATTGGGTATGCCGCGCTATAACCAGTCCGGCACGCTGCTCGAAGGCATCAGGCTGTGGGGTGAGCTGAAGCCGATCCTGACGCATGAGGCAGTGATCGAGCGGGCGATGCGCTATTGCGACCTGGCCGTCTCCCAGGGCCTGCTCGCCATCCGCACCCATGTGGACGTGTGCGACGACCGACTGCTCTGCGTGGAGGCGCTGATCGAGGTGAGGAAGCACATCAAGCCCTATATCGACCTGCAGCTCGTGGCCTTTCCGCAGGATGGCTTCTACCGCGACCCGCATGCCAAGAAGAACCTTCTGCGCGCGCTCGATCTTGGCGTCGACGTGGTGGGCGGCATCCCGCATGGCGAGCGCACGATGGCGGACGGAGCGCGCAGCATGACGGAACTGTGCGAGATTGCGGCAGAGCGCGGGCTCCTGGTCGACATTCACTGCGATGAATCGGACGATCCCTGGTCGCGCCACGTCGAGGCGCTCGTCTACGAGACGCAGCGTCTGGGGCTGCAGGGGCGCGTCGTCGGCTCGCACCTCACCTCCATGCATTCGATGGACAATTACTATGCCTCGAAGCTGATCGGGCTGATGGCGGAGGCGCGGCTGCATGCAACGCCCAACCCG
The DNA here is from genome assembly GCA_945889445.1 of Rhizobium sp. Q54. Classification (GTDB taxonomy): domain Bacteria; phylum Pseudomonadota; class Alphaproteobacteria; order Rhizobiales; family Aestuariivirgaceae; genus Aestuariivirga. Next base: position 36,030 of record CAMDBX010000036.1, on the reverse strand, counting down.
CTGATCAACATCACGCTGCAGGGGCGCCATGACACCTATCCCAAGCGCCGCGGCATGACGCGCGTGCCGGAATTGCGCGCAGCAGGCATCAACGTCTCCTTCGGGCATGATTGCGTGATGGACCCGTGGTACCCGCTGGGCCAGGGCGACATGCTGGAAGCGGCCTCGATGGGCATCCATGTGGGGCTGATGACGAGCCCCGAGCAGATGGCCTGGGCCGTCGATGCCGTGACGGTGAACCCGGCCAAGGCCATGCACCTTGAGGGTTATGGGCTGGAGAAGGGCTGCAATGCCGATTTCGTGGTATTGCAGGCCAAGAACCCGGTGGAGGCGCTCAGGCTCAAGGCCAACCGGCTGAAGGTGGTGAAGCGGGGACGCGTGATCGCAGAGACGCCCGAGCGCGTGGCGGCGCTGCACCTCGACGGAAGACCCGGCACGGTGAATGGGGCGGATTACGCGCCGAAGGTTTGAGGCTGCCTGCGTTTCCGGGGCTGGCGCATCTCACGCGGCGGGAATCGGAATTGTCTGGCGTGCCATGCGCTCGGTAATGCGCTTCTGGACCTCAAACTCGATGGAGGGTTCAAACCGCTCCAGCGCGAAGACCCTGGCGGCGGCTGCCACCTCCTTGCAGTACTGGTCGTTGTCGCGGCACCATTCCAGGCGTTCCTCGAGATCGGCGAGGTCAGCGCGCAGGGGGATGTAGTGGACATGCGGTGTCAGCCCGAAGAACCATTCGCACTCCCAGAAGGGACGTGGCATGAGCATGACGCCGCCTGACAGCAGGTCCATCCGCAGGCTTGTCGCAACGTCATTGCCGGGCAGGCATAGGATGTATTTGCAGGCCTGCTGCGCGGCCCAGTGGGCCTCCTTGTCGAGGCGCTCCGCCACGATGTCCGTGCCCAGGTATTTCGCGGCGATGTCCATCGGCTTGCGGTCGTCATTGTACATGGGGACGAAGCGAACATCCGTGCCCGGAATGCTCTGGCACAGATTGACAGCCTCCAGTCTCTGGTACGTTGGCGCCCACAGATCGAACATCTCTTCGTCCTCTGCCGCCTCCGCGGTGAGGAAGGTCATCAGCCAGTTGCGGTGGCTCCTGATCCCGGTGCGGATCGGCTCTGCGTCCTCGTCCAGAATATAGCTCATGCCGGTTGGCTGGCCCCTCCAGAACAATTCAGGTCGCCGCTGGTCCCACGGCGCGGGCACGCTGTCCGGAAGTTTCCAGTGTCGATAGGAGAAGGCGAGCGGCCACAGGATGACCTCGGTTCGCGACCGCCAGTGAGGTTGCACGGTGCGCGCATATGACAATTGTGCGCAGACGGCATCGACGGGCGGCCCGACGTATTCGACTGACGGGAACAGTCGCGCGTCCTGCATGGCGGCAAAGGCGCTGAACGGCTCCGGCGCGCCCTTGCGGGCCTTGAAGAGGTCTTCGGCGAGTTCGATGAGGCGCTTGCGCTTGAGGGGATCGTAGTTCTGCCGGCCCGGCGCGGTGCAGAGAAGCAGGCCCGACTCATCAATCGTAATGGCCCCGGCATTGTCGAAGAAGAGCGCCGAGGCATTGTCGAAGTTCAGGCGGCGGTCGCGCCAGTTGAGGATCGGTGAATCATAGGCTGACCCCATGCGCCACTTGACGATCTCTTCGACCTTTGAAGATGTCAACGGATGCCTCCCGTCTCGCGGAAATCAACTAAAGCGGGAAGAATTATAGTCCGGGGAATGGCAAGGCAAGGGCTGGCGCAGCCTGACCAGACCGGCCGGACCGTTCAGCGGGGCCGCAGCCCTTCGACGAACAGCTGCGTCAGCGTCTCTTCGGCCTTTGCCATCAGGTCCGACGGGTTGCCGGTGACGGCGGTCACCTGCGGTTCGAAATCGGCATAGTGCTGGGTGGTTGCCCAGATGGCGAAGATCAAATGGTGGGGGTCGACCGTGTTCAGGCGGCCCTCGGCGATCCAGCCCGCGATGATGGCGGCCTTCTCGTCCACCAGTTCCTTGAGCGGGCCCTTGAGATAGGCGCCAATGGCCGTCGCACCGTGCAGGATCTCGTTGGCGAAGAGGCGGGAGGCCTTGGGGTTGTCGCGTGACAGCCTGATCTTGGTGCGGATGTAGCGGGTGATTTCTTCGATCGGCTCACCCGCCGGATCGAGGCTGCGGAGCGGTTCCAGCCAATCGTGCAGCGTGTGCTCCAGCACCGCGACGTAGATGTCTTCCTTGCGGCGGAAGTAATAGAGCAGGTTGGGCTTCGACAGGCCGCAGCTGGTGGCGATCTGGTCCACCGTGGCGCCGCGGAAGCCATAGGCCGAGAACACCTCCAGGGCGGCCTTGAGGATCAGCTCCTCGTTCTGGGCCTGGATGCGGGTTTTCCGGGGGATTGTCTTGGCTTCACCCATGGCTCCACCTTGTTAATTCTTGATCGCTTGGTCAAGAGCGGATAGCCTTCGCACAAGCACAATGAACCTGAGGGAGGAGCGGAGTTGGCGGGCCCGGTCATTTCGGCGCGCGAGCTGAGCCTCGTATTCCAGACGGCGGACGCGCCGGTCTATGCGCTGTCCAAGGTCAATCTGGCGGTGGAGGACGGCGATTTCGTCTCCTTCATCGGTCCCTCGGGCTGTGGCAAGACCACGCTGCTGCGTGTGATCGCCGACCTTGAGCAGGCGACCTCCGGAACCATCACCGTCAATGGCATGACGCCGCAGGAAGCGCGGTTGAAGCGCGCCTATGGCTATGTGTTCCAGGCACCGGCGCTGTACCCGTGGCGCACGGTGGAACGCAACGTCGGGCTACCGCTGGAGATCATGGGGCTGGACCATGCGGCGGAGCGGATCGCGAAGAACCTTGAGCTCGTCAACCTCAAGGGTTTCGAGAAGAAATATCCCTGGCAGTTGTCAGGCGGCATGCAGCAGCGCGTGTCCATCGCGCGCGCACTGGCCTTCGACCCCAAGCTGCTGCTGATGGATGAACCCTTCGGCGCGCTGGACGAGATCGTGCGCGACAAGCTGAACCAGCAGCTCCTGGAGCTGTGGGACCGCACCAAGAAGACCGTCGTCTTCGTCACCCACTCGATTCCGGAAGCGGTGTTCCTGTCTTCCAAGATCGTGGTGATGAGCCCGCGACCGGGCCGCATCATCGACGTGATCGAGACCAACCTGCCGCGCAACCGCACCCTCGACATTCGCGAGACGCCGGAGTTCCTGAGCCTCGCGCACCGGGTGCGCGAAGGGCTGAAGGCTGGCCACAGCTATGAGGACTAAGTGAGCGCCGCACCCGCCATCGCCGCGAAGCCGATTGCCCGCGAGCCGGGCAGCGCGCTTCCCGTGGCGGTCATCTGCCTCGTCATCCTCATTGTCTGGTACGTTGCCGCCATTCCCATGAACTGGGTGGTGACGTCTCCCAAGATCGAGACGGCGGGCGGGGGCCTGTTCAACATCCTGTCGTTCTCGTGGAATGATGCGCGCCCGGTGATCCCGGCGCCGCACCAGATCGCCGCCGAACTGTGGAAGAGCGTTTTCACCGTAGCACCGTGGATGCCGAAATCGCTGCTTTATCATGGCTGGGTAACGCTGTCCTCGACGCTGCTGGGCTTCGTGCTCGGCTCGCTGCTGGGCATCGTGCTGGCGATTGCCATCGTGCACGTGAATTTCCTGTCAAAAAGCCTGATGCCTTGGATCATCGCCTCGCAGGCGATTCCCATCCTTGCCATCGCGCCGATGGTGATCGTGGTGCTGGGTTCGCTGGGCTTCACCGGGCTGCTGCCGAAATCACTGATCTCGATGTATCTCTGCTTCTTCCCCGTCACCATCGGCATGGTCAAGGGCCTCACCTCACCGGAGGTGATGCAGCTTGACCTGATGCGCACCTATCATGCCTCAACATCCCAAGTGCTGTGGAAGCTCCGCTTCCCTGCCTCGGTGCCGTTCCTGTTCACATCGCTGAAGGTTGCGGTGGCCATCGCGCTCACCGGCGCCATCGTGGGCGAACTGCCGACGGGCGCCATCGCCGGCATTGGTGCGAGGCTGCTGCAGGGCTCCTATTATGGCCAGACGGTTCAGATCTGGGCTGCGCTGTTCATGGGCTCCTTCCTCGCGGCCACCCTGGTCTGGCTCGTCGGCGTGGTCGAGCGCTTCACGCTCCGGCGCATGGGGGTGAAGCCGTGAGCAAGGGCCGCTTAACCGACGTCCTCTACCCCGCTCTCTTCGGCATCACCGTGCTGATCCTCTGGCAGTTCGTGGTGAAGACCTTCGGCGTGCCGGCGGTGCTGCTTCCGGCCCCCTCCGACATCTGGGCGAAACTCATCGTCTCGCTGCCCACCCTGTGGGTCGACTTCTGGCAGACCGTGGTGCGCGCCGTGATCCCCGGCTGGATCATTGGTTCGCTCTCGGGTTTCCTCGTCGCCCTGGTCTGCGATCGCATCCCCTTCCTGCAGCGGGGCCTGCTGCCGCTCGGGAACCTGATGGCGGCGCTGCCCATCGTCGGCGTTGCCCCCATCCTCGTCATGTGGTTCGGTTTCGACTGGCAGTCCAAGGCGGCAATGGTCGTGGTCATGACCTTTTTCCCCATGCTCATCAACGCCGTGGCGGGGCTTCAGGCCTCGGGCCACCTGGAGCGCGACCTGATGAGGAGCTATGGCGCCTCCTGGTGGCAGACGCTGGTAAAGCTGAGGCTTCCGGCCGCCATGCCCTTCATCTTCAATGCACTGAAAATCAATTCCACCCTCGCCATGATCGGCGCCATCGTTGCCGAATTCTTCGGCACGCCCATCGTCGGCATGGGCTTCCGCATCTCGACGGAAGTTGGCAGACTGGGATTGGACATGGTCTGGGCCGAGATCGCGGTGGCTGCCATCACGGGTTCGGCTTTCTACGGTCTTCTGGTGTTCCTCGAACGCCGGGTGACCTTCTGGCATCCGTCCTACAGACAGTAGGCGGCGAACGACGTCAACAAAATGGAGGAGACAGGGACAATGAAGAAATTTCTGATGGCGGCCGCGGCCGCCGGTGCGCTGCTGATGAGCGGTTCTGCCGCCATGGCCGAGGCCGTGAAGCTGCAGCTGAAGTGGGTGACGCAAGCGCAGTTCGCCGGCTACTACGTGGCCGCCGCCAAGGGTTTCTACAAGGATGCCGGCCTCGACGTGACCATCCTGCCGGGCGGCCCGGACATCAACCCGCAGCAGGTGCTGGCCGGTGGCGGTGCCGATGTGGTCGTCGACTGGATGCCGTCAGCACTCGCCACCCGCGAGAAGGGCTCGGCCGTCGTCAACATCGCACAGCCCTTCGCCAAGTCGGGCATGATGCTGACCTGCCGCAAGGACACCGGCATCACCAAGCCCGAGGACTTCAAGGGCAAGACGCTGGGCGTGTGGTTCTTCGGCAACGAATATCCCTTCCTGTCGTGGATGAGCCAGCTTGGCCTGCCGACCACCGGCGGTCCGGATGGCGTCACCGTCATCAAGCAGGGCTTCAACGTCGACCCGCTGATCCAGAAGCAGGCCGACTGCATCTCGACCATGACCTACAACGAATACTGGCAGGTCATTGACGCCGGCATCCCGGCCGACCAGCTCGTCACCTTCAAGTATGAGGACATGGGCGTTGCCACCCTCGAGGACGGCCTCTACGCGCTCGAGGACAAGCTGAAGGACCCGGCCTTCGTCGACACCATGGCGAAGTTCGTCAAGGCTTCGATGAAGGGTTGGGAATACGCCCGCGCCAATGGCGACGAGGCCGCCCAGATCGTCATCGACAACGACGCCTCCGGCGCCCAGACGATCGAGCACCAGAAGCGCATGATGTCGGAAGTCAACAAGCTCACCGAAGGCTCCGACGGCACGCTCGACGTGGCCGCCGCCGACCGCACGGTCGCCACCCTCATGAAGGGCGGCTCCGACCCGGTCATCTCCAAAAAGCCGGAAGGTGCGTGGACGTCCGTGGTCACCGACAAGGCCAAGGGCATGTAAGCAACGACGGGCCTTCTCCCTCGCGGGGGGAGGCCCTTTTTCTTTGCGTAACCGGGAGGAGACAGCAGCCATGAGCACGCTTATTCGCGGCGGAACCGTCGTCAACCATGACCATTCGCAGCGCGCCGATGTGCTGATCGACGGCGGCAAGATCGTCGCCATCGGAGCGAAGCTCGATGCGCCGACGGGTGCCGGGGTTGTCGATGCGGGTGGCTGCTACATCATGCCGGGCGGCATCGACCCGCACACCCACATGGAACTGATGTTCATGGGCAAGGTCTCCGCCGATGATTTCGAGTGGGGCACCAAGGCAGGGCTTTCCGGCGGCACGACGATGATCGTCGACTTCTGCATTCCCGCACCTGGCGAATCGATGCTCGCCGCCTACCAGGCGTGGCGCCACAAGGCCGAGAAGGCCTGTGCTGATTATTCCTTCCACATGGCGGTGACGCAATGGTCGCCGCAGATCCACGACGAGATGGAAACCGTCGTGAAGACCTATGGCATCAACACCTTCAAGCACTTCATGGCTTACAAGGGCGCCTTGATGGTAAATGACGACGAACTCTACAATTCCTTCCGCCGCTGCGCGCAGCTGGGCGCATTGCCGCTGGTCCATGCCGAGAACGGCGACGTGGTGGCGCGCATGCAGGCCGATCTTCTCGCGCGCGGTGTCACCGGCCCCGAGGGCCACAGCTATTCGCGCCCGCCGGAAGTGGAGGGAGAAGCCGCGAACCGCGCCATCATGATCGCCGACATGGCGGGCTGCCCGCTCTACATCGTGCATGTCTCCTGCGAGCAGACGCATGACGCGATCAGGCGTGCCAAGCAGGCGGCCCAGCGCGTATTTGGTGAGCCGCTCGTCCAGTATCTCGTGCTCGACGACTCGGAATACCAGAACAAGAGCTGGGACTATGCGGCGGGCCGCGTGATGAGTCCGCCCTTCCGCAACAAGAAGCACCAGGACTCGCTGTGGGCGGGCCTCCAGTCCGGCACGCTGTCGGTCGTTGCCACTGACCACTGCTCCTTCACCATCGCGCAGAAGCGCAACGGCATGGGCGATTTCACCAAGATCCCCAACGGCACGGGCGGCCTCGAGGACCGGTTGCCGGTGCTGTGGAACGCGGGCGTCAACACCGGCCGCCTCACCAAGGAAGAGTTCGTCGCGGCGACTTCCACCAACATCGCGCGCATCCTCAACATGTATCCCAAGAAGGGTGCCGTCATGGTGGGCTCGGATGCCGACCTGGTGATCTGGGACCCCAAGGCCACCAAGACCATCACGGCCAAGAAGCAGGTATCACGCATCGAGTACAACGTGTTCGAGGGCTATACCTGCACCGGCGTGCCGCGCACCGTGTTCTCGCGCGGGCGGATCGCCTGGCATGAGGGCGACATGCGGGCGAAGCCCGGCGACGGCGAGTTCGTGCGCCGCGAGCCCAATGCGCCGGTCAACGTGGCCAACGCCATCTGGAAGGGCTTGACGCAACCCAAGCCCGTGGCACGCCCCGATATCGTGCCGTGACAGCCTGAAATTGTGATGGCAGTGTTTGGATCCGAATCGAAACGGGGAGCCTGAGATGCGGCGCATCGTGCTTTGTCTTTTCCTGATACTGGGGCTTGCAGCACCCGCCATGGCGGCCAGCTGCGGCAAGACGGGTGCTGGCTTCGATGCCTGGAAGAAGGCCTATGCGGCGGAAGCCGAGGCGCAGGGCATCGGGCCGAAGGGTCTCTCCGCGCTGGCGGGTACGAGCTACGCCACCGCCACCATCAAGGCCGACCGCAACATGCACTCCTTCAAGCTAGGCCTCGATGCCTTCATGGAGAAGCGCGGCGCAGCCACCATCGTCTCGCAAGGAAAGAAGAAGAAGGCGCAGAACGCCGCCCTCTTCAAGAAGATCGAGAAGCGCTATGGCGTGCCCGCCGGCCCGCTCATCGCCATCTGGGGCATGGAAACGGCGTTTGGCACCTACATGGGCAACCAGAACACCATCTCCGCCGTGGCCACGCTGGCCTATGACTGCCGTCGGCCCGACTATTTCCGCGAACAGCTGATCGCGGCGCTGCAGTTGATTGACGAAAGCGTGCTGTCCGCTTCGTCCCGCGGCGCCATGCATGGCGAGGTGGGGCAGACGCAGTTTCTCCCCAAGAACGTCCTGCTTTACGGTTCCTCGATCAATGGTGGCGGCATCGACCTGAACGAGAAGTCCGATGCGCTGGCCTCCACCGCCAACTTCCTGAAGGGCCATGGCTGGCGGCCGGGCCTCGGCTATGGTCCGGGAGAGCCGAATTACGCCGCACTGCAGGGCTGGAACGCCGCCAAGGTCTACCAGCAGGCACTTGCCATCATGGGCAACGAGATCGACGGAAACTGATGTTCAAGAACGAGCAGAAGCACCCTTTCTACAAGCCACTTTGGGTGCGCGTGGCGCTCGTCGTGTCGATCGCCCTCTGGCTCGGCTTCGAGATCTGGCAGGCGAATTCCGGCCTGTGGATGGCGCTTGCCGCAGGCATGCTCGGATATGCGGTCTACACCTTCTTCATCACATGGCCCAAGGACGGGCCGGGGGATGACGCGGCCCCACGCGCCTGATAGCGTGCCCGGCCTCACGAAGGGTTTCTGACACATGGAATACCGCCAGCTTGGCCGCTCCGGCCTCAAGGTTTCGCTGCATTCGCTCGGGACCATGAATTTCGCCGGCACCGGCATGTTCGAGAAGGTGGGTTCGATCGCCACGCCGGAGGCTGCGCGCCTCGTCGACGTGGCGCTGGAACATGGCGTCAACCTCATCGATACGTCGAACGTCTATTCGACCGGGCGGTCCGAAGCCGCGTTGGGCGAGGTGCTGAAGGGTCGCTCGAACCAGATCCTCGTCGGCACCAAGGTGCGCTTCACCATGGGGCCTGGCCCCAATGAGGTAGGCCTGTCGCGTTTCCACATCATCGAACAATGCGAGGCGAGCCTGAAGAGGCTGGGCCGCGACCGCATCGACATCTACTACCTGCACCAGTGGGACGGCTCCACCCCCGTCGAGGAGACGATGGAGGCGCTGGACACGCTGGTGAAGCACGGCAAGGTGCGTTACGTCGCCTGCTCCAACTTTTCCGCCTGGCACATCATGAAGTGCCTTATGGCCACCGAGCGTCACAACCTGCAGCGCTTCGTGTGCCAGCAGATCCACTACACGGTGGAGGCGCGCGAAGCGGAATATGAGCTGATCCCGCTGGGCCTCGACCAGGGTGTTGCCGTGCAGGTGTGGAGCCCGATTGCAGGCGGCTTGCTGTCCGGCAAGTTCCGCAGCAATGCGCCTCCACCCGATATCTCCCGCCACCTCTTGGCGTGGAACGAGCCCCCGATCCGCGACGAGAACCGCCTCTACAACATCATCGACACGCTGGTGAAGATTGGTGATGCGCGCGGTGTTTCCGCCGCGCAGGTTGCGCTCGCCTGGCTTGGCGGGCGCCCCGGCATTGCCAACATCATCGTCGGCGCGCGCACCGAGGCGCAGTTGAAGGACAATCTCGCTGCCGCCGCGCTGAAGCTGACGGCGGAAGAGTTGCAGCAGATCGATGCGGTGAGCCTGTTGCCGCTCATCTATCCCTATTGGCACCAGAACAGCACGGCCGCCTCGCGGCTCGGCCCGGCAGATCTTTCGCTGCATGCGCCGCACCTCGCCAAGGCCAAGCCGCGCATGTGATTTTAAGGAGTTTTTCCATGACGTCCGGAACCAACCTCACCATCAATCCGCAGCGCCTGTGGGACAGCCTGATGGACACTGCTGCCATCGGCGGCACGCCCAAGGGCGGCATCAAGCGCCTCACCGTGTCCGACGAGGACAGACAAGTCCGCGACTGGTTCAAGGCCGAGTGCGAGAAGCTGGGCTGCACGGTGGAGGTGGACGAGGTTGGCAACATGTTTGCCACGCGTCCCGGCAAGCGCAAGGACCTCGCGCCCATCGCCATGGGCTCGCACCTCGACACGCAGCCGACGGGTGGCAAGTTCGATGGCGTGCTGGGTGTGCTCGGTGCGCTGGAGGCCATGCGCACGCTGGTCGACATGGGCTACGAGACCAATGCCCCCATCATGATCGTCAACTGGACCAACGAGGAAGGCTCGCGCTTCGCGCCCGCCATGCTGTGCTCGGGCGTTTATGCCGGCGTGTTCACGACCGATTTCGCCTACAGTCGCGAGGACCGGCAAGGCATCAAGCTGGGCGATGAGCTGGCGCGCATCGGCTACAGGGGCAAGCACAAGGCGGGCGACATCAAGTTCCAGGCGATGTTCGAGCTGCACATCGAGCAGGGCCCGATCCTCGAGGCGGAAGCCAAGATGATCGGCGTCGTCACCGGCGTGCAGGGCATGCGCTGGTATGAAGTCACGGTGACGGGCCAGGAATCGCACACGGGCGCCACGCCGATGGGCCTGCGCAAGAACGCGCTGCTGGGTGCCGCGCGCATGATCGAGGCCATTCACCAAGTGGGCATGAACAACCTGCCAGGCGTTGCCTCGGTGGGCCTGCTCGAAAACCGCCCCAACAGCCGCAACGTGGTGCCGGGCGAAGTGTTCTTCACGGTCGACCTCCGCCACCCAGACGAGAAGGTGCTGGACAAGATGGAGGCGGAATACCAGGCCGCACTGCCGAAGATCGCCGCCGCGACCGGCGTCACGATGGAGGAAAAGCGTATCTGGATTTCGCCCGCCGTCAAGTTCGCGGCGCCGCTCATCGACTGCGTGCGCGAGGGTGCCGCCCAAGCTGGCTATTCGACTCGCGAGATGGCGTCGGGTGCCGGGCATGACGCGGCCTATATCGCGCGTGTTGCCCCCACCACCATGGTCTTCGTGCCCTGCCTCGGTGGCATCTCGCACAACGAAGCTGAATCGACGACGCTGGAGGAGTGCGGTGCCGGTTCACAGGTGCTGCTGAATGCCGTGCTCGCCTATGACGGCAAGCTGGCGTGAGGAACGACATTGCGGCGAGGTCGCGCGAGGTCGCGCTCGCGCTGACCTCATGGCCTTCCGTCACCGGTTCTGCTGACGAGGCCGCCTATGCCGAGAGGCTGGCGCGCTATCTCTCGCAGTTCGACACGGTGTGGACGTCTCCCATCCCGGATGATCCACGCTCCAACGTCTTTGCGCTGAAGCGCGGGCGGAGCAAACGCACCATTGTGCTCACTGGGCATTTCGACGTGGTGCCGGTCAATGACTATGGCGCGCTGGAGCCCTTGGCCTTCACGCCTGAGCGCCTGCTACCGGAGATCATGGCGAGGCTGCGCCGCACGGGTGAAAATCCGCTGGCGTTGGCTGATTTCGAAAGCGGCGAATTCCTGCCGGGCCGCGGGCTGCTCGACATGAAGGCGGGCCTTGCCGCAGGCATTGCGGCAATGGAAGCCTATACGGGCGATGCCAGCCTGCTGTTCCTCGGCGTCTCCGACGAGGAGGAACGCTCGGCAGGTGCGCGCGCCGCAGCGCCGCTGCTCTCCACTGTCGCCAAGGAACATGATCTCGAAATCGCGCTGGTCATCAACCTCGACGCGATTTCCGACCAGAGCGATGGCGCGGTGGGCCGCAGCGTGGCGCTGGGTTCGGTGGGAAAGCAGCTCGTCACCGCCTTCGTCATCGGCAAGGAAGCGCATGCCTGCTACCCGGAGGATGGAGCGAACGCCGCCTATCTCGCGGCGGAACTGCTCACCGAATTCGAGTTGGCACCTGAACTCGCCGAAACCAGCGGCTCCGAGATCGCTGCACCGCCCACGGCACTCCATGCCAAGGACCTGAAGTCGGGCTACAACGTCACCACGCCGGCGCAGTGCTGGCTCTACTGGAACACGCTGCAGCATCGCCGCTCGGCCGAGGCGGTGTTCGACATCTCGCTGATGCTCGCCCGCCGCGCCATGGCACGCGCCGCGCACAGGCTGAACCGCGACATTCCGGTGATGAGCTATGCCGAGCTTAGCGCACGCGTGCCGCACCTAGACGTGATGCGTATCGCCGCCGAGGTGGCAGCACACGAGGGGCTTGACCTTCCCGAGCGCGCCAAGCTGGTGACTGCCGCCGTGTGGCAGGCCGCGGGGCTGACGGGGCCAGCGGTGGTGATGGGCTTCGGCTCCATTCCCTATCCGGCGGTGTCGCTGTCGGATGCCGCACGGGAGGATGCGATCGTCACTGCCTGCGCGGCGCATGGGCTGTCGAGCCTGCGCTACTTCCCCGGTATTTCGGACATGAGCTTTCTCGGGCAGGCCTCGGGCGACCTCTCGGCCTGCGCCGCCAACACGCCGATCTGGGGCACCAGTTTTGTGATGCCCGAATCCGCTGGATACCCCTGCATCAATATCGGGCCCTGGGGGCGGGACTACCACCACTGGCTCGAGCGGCTCAATGCCCCCTATGCCTTCGAGACGCTGCCCCGCGTGCTGCTCAGCGTGATTGATGCGGTGGCAAAAGGCCGCTAAACACCCCTCATTCTTAAAGGAGAACACGACATGGCACTGAAGCGTATCGAACCCGGCAAGCGCATGAGCTCCGCCGTCATCCACGGCAACAAGGTCTATCTCGCCGGCTTCACGCCGGACAAGGCACTGGGCAAGTCGGTTGCCGAGCAGACCCATGACGTGCTCACCCAGATCGACGCCACGCTGAAGCAGGCGGGCACCGACAAGACCAAGGTGATCAAGGCCAACATCTGGCTCACCGACATCACGACCTTCGCCGAAATGAACTCGGTGTGGGATGCCTGGGTGGTCCCCGGCCAGACCCCCGCCCGCGCCACCGTCGAGGCAGCACTTGCCGCCCCCGGCATCGACGTCGAGATCATGGTCGAGGCAGCCCTCGACTAACTAGCGGCTGTCCTCCCAGCCGTACCAGACATAGGCGCCCTTCAAGTAGAGGGGCCTGAAGGCGGGCAGGGGGAAACGTGACAGGCGGCGCGTGAGCACGGGCGAAAGCTCCTCGCGCGCTGTCTTTTTTGTGAGAAGGCGCGCGACTGCCCGGCCGCTCCATGAGCCCATGGCTACGCCATTGCCGTGGTAGGCAATCGCCGTCCACACCGTCTTCTTCTCGTCGAGCGCGCCGATGTAGGGCACGAGGTCATGGCTCAGGCACACGAAGCCGCGCCAGTAATGGGTGATCTCGACCTCAGCCCAGGCCGGAAACAGCTCGGCGAAGGCCTTGAGCAGCACGGGGCGGTAGGCGTCGCCGCCGGCGTCCGAGGCGTTGGTGCCGCCGCGCCCGCCGAACAGGAAGCGGCCATTGGGCAGCAGCCGGAAATAATGCAGCAGCTTGCGTGAATCATAGGCCATCAGGGCGGAGGTCCAGCCCTGCGTCCGGCGCTCGGCTTCGGTGAGGGGGCGGGTCACGGCAATGCTCGATAGGGCCGGCATGATGCGCCCGGCATGGCGTTTCGAAACATCCTCCGGCGTATAGCCATTGGTGGCGACGATCACCTGGCCCGCCTTCAGCAGGCCGTCCTTCGTGTGCAGGCGGTGGCCTTCGGCGGTCTCCTCCCAGCGGACCAGCTGCGAGCGGCCATGGATCTTCGCGCCCGCCGCAGCGGCGGCCCGTGCCAGTCCGCGCACATAGTTCAGTGGGTGGACGCCGAAACCCACGTCACCCTTGAGGCCCGCGAAGAAGCCCGGGCCATCGAGACCGTGTGCCTTCAGGTCTTCCTTGGAGAGGAACTCCGTGTCGTCGCCAAAGGTGTTCTTGAGAAAGGCCTGCTCGTCGCGCAGCTCCTCTACCCGGCTCGGCAGGTGGGCGAGCGTCACCTCTCCTTCACCAGTCGCCCAGGCATCGATGTTGAAGCGGGTGATGTTCTCGCGCACCAGCGCCACCGACTGGCGCATGGTCTCGTAATACTGCTTCGTGGCGGGAAGCCCGTAACGACTGATCATCTTCGGATAGGACAGCTTGTGCGAGCCGATGCAGGCGAAGCCCCCGTTCCGGCCAGACGCCCCCCAGCCCACGTGGCCCGCCTCCAGCACGCGCACGTCGACGCCCTGCAGGGCAAGTTCAAGTGCGGCGGAGAGCCCCGTGAAGCCCGCGCCGATGACGGCGACATCGCAGGAGTGCTCGCCCTTCAGCTGTGGCGTTTCGAGCCCGAGCGGGTCGGCGGATGCCTCCCAGTAGCTGTCAACTGCGCGATCGAAATGGAAGGCATGCGGATGCGTGGTGGAAGCCATGATGAAGCCTTGCTAGCATTGCCCGAACGCAAGATCAAAAGGTCGGATGCATGAAGGCGCTGGTGCTGGGGGCGGGGATCGTGGGTATCACCACAGCCTATGAGCTGAACCGCGATGGGCACGAGGTGACGGTGATCGACCGGGAGCCGGAACCCGCCAATTTCACCTCATTTTCCAACGCCGGGCTGTTCGCGCCGGGCCATGCTTACGCTTGGTCATCACCGGCGGCACCGAAGATCCTGCTGCGCTCCCTCTGGCGGGGCGACCAGGCACTACGTTTTAAATTCTCCACCGATCCGCGCTTCTGGAAGTGGATGTGGCGCTTCTGGGGGGAATGCACGCCGGAGCGCGCGGCGCTGAACACCACCCGCAAGGTGAAGCTCTGCACCTACTCGCTCGACGTCTTCCACGACACGGTGAAGCGGACAGGTGTTGACTATGACGGCCGCACCGGCGGGCTCATGTATCTTTACCGGTCTGAAGCCGCACTCAAGGCGGCCTCGGCCAAGTCGCGTATTCTCTCCGACAATGGCTGCCGCATCGAGACGCTGGATCGTGATGGCGTGGCGGCGCGCGATCCCGCCTTGGCGCCGGTGAAGGACAAGTTCGCAGGCGCGCTCTATGCCCCGGATGATGAGAGCGGCGACTGCCGCCTCTTCGCGCAGAACATGGCCGCCTGGCTGAAGGAGCGCGGCGTCACCTTCAAGTACGCGACCACCGTCACCGGCTTCGCGAAGGACGGTGACCACATCACCGCCGTCGTCACCAACAAGGGCCGCGAGACGGCGGACGCGGTGGTGCTCTGCCTCGGCGTCTATTCCCCGCATCTGGCGCGCGAACTGGGCCAGGATCTGCCCATCTACCCGGTGAAGGGCTATGCCATCACTGCCCCCATGGCGGGGCGCAACAACCCACCCACCATCGGTGGCGTCGACGAGGAGACGCTCGTTGCCTACGCCCCTATGGGCGACCGGGTACGGGTGACGGCGACGGCCGAGTTCTCGGGCTATGGCCGCACCCACAAGCCGCAGGACTTCGAGACCATGCTGGCCACCATGAAGACGCTGTTCCCGGATGGCGCGGACTGGAGCAAGGCCAGCTTCTGGGCGGGCCTCAGGCCCATGACGCCGGAGGGCACCCCCATCCTCGGCCCCTCACGCATGAAGAATCTGTGGTTCAACACCGGCCAGGGCCACATGGGCTGGACCATGAGCCATGGCGCAGCCCGCATCACGGCCGATCTAGTAGCCGGAAAGCGGCCCGCCATCGCGCTGGACGGCATGGTTGCCGTAACGTAAGAAAGACCACATTCTCGCCCCTTTTCGGCCTATGGTGCGCCGCCAACGAAAACAATCGGGGCGTGCAGGGGAATGAAGCAAGTGCGTTGGGCCGCCGTAGCGGCGTTGGCCGTATTGATGGGAGCACAGCTGGCAGGGCAGGCGGACGCCGCCGCCCAGACCGGCAAGGCCTCCTACTACAAGAGCGGCCATCGCACTGCCAATGGCGAGCGCTTCGACCCCCACGGCTACACGGCCGCCCACCGCACGCTGCCCTTTGGCACAAAGGTGCTTGTGACCAACGTCAAGACAGGCAAGTCGGTCATCGTGCGCATCAACGACCGCGGGCCCTTTATCAAGAGCCGCATCATCGACGTGAGCTATGGCGCCGCCAAGGTACTGGGCATTACGGGTGCCGGCGTCGCCACGGTGAAGATCGTGCCGCTGAAGAAATCCGCCGCGGCGCCTGCCGCCACCCCTGCCCCGGTTGCCGCCGTCGAGGCCGTGGCCCAAGGCGTCGTCGAGGTCCTCTCGCTCCGCTAGGCATCTGGGGAATCGTCTCTAAATTGCGATTTCCCATCCTCCGTCATGCGATAATCTATAGCTTCGATCCGTGCGGTGCTGGCATTGTCCGGCGCCGGGATTGCGTGTGGAGGTGATGGAAGATGGATATTGGCTCAAGCCCAGCCGGCGGTGCGAAGCTGCGCGACCATCGCTATGATGTCCTGTTCGAGCCGGTCCGGATCGGCCCCGTCACCGCCAAGAACCGCTTCTACCAGGTGCCGCACTGCAATGGCGGCGGCTACCGCGACCCTTCCGCCGCCGCCGAGATGCGTCGGGTGAAGTCGGAAGGCGGCTGGGGCGTCATCTTCACCGAACAGGTGGAAATCCATCACAGCTCCGAGATCACCCCCTTCATCGAGCTTCGCATCTGGGACGAGGACGACATGCCGGGCCTTGTGAAGATGTCCGACGCCATCCACTCGAATGGCGCTCTGGCGGGCATTGAACTCGCCTATTCCGGCGCCAATGGTCCCAATCTCTATACGCGCGAGGTGCCGCTGGCGCCGTCGCACACGCCGATCCTCACCTTCACCAGCGATCCCGTGCAGGCGCGCGCCATGGACAAGGAGGACATCCGCAATCTCCGCCACTGGCACAGGCTGGCTTACAGGCGCGCCAAGCGCGCGGGCTATGACATTCTCTGCCTCTATGGCGCGCATGGCTTCGGCGTCATCCAGCATTTCCTGTCGCCGCGGACCAACCAGCGCACCGATGAATATGGCGGTTCGCTGGAGAACCGCTCGCGGCTGCTGAAGGAACTGATCTCTGACGCGCGTGACGAAGTGGGCGACACCTGCGCCATCGCGGTGCGCCTGTCGCTCGATGAGCTCGCCGGCGAGCAGGGCTTCTCCAATGCCCAGCTGCGCGACATGGTGGCGATGCACGCCGAGCTTCCCGACCTGTGGGACTTTGCCCATGGCACGTGGGAGGCCTGCTCCGGCACCTCGCGCTTCAAGCCGGAGGGCGCGCAGGAAGACCTGATCCGCGGCCTGAAGCAACTGACACCGAAGCCCGTCGTCGGCGTCGGTCGCTTCACCTCTGTCGACATGATGGTGCGGCAGGTGCGCCAGGGCCTGATGGACTTCATCGGCGCCGCACGGCCCTCGATTGCCGACCCTTTCCTGCCCAAGAAGATCGACGAAGGCCGCATCGAGGACATTCGCGAGTGCATCGGCTGCAACATCTGCGTGACGGGTGACATGACCATGTCACTGTCACGCTGCACGCAAAACTCGTCCTTCATGGAGGAGTGGCGCAAGGGCTGGCACCCGGAGACGATCAAACCAAAGCAGTCGGACGCCAAGGTGCTGGTGGTGGGTGCGGGCCCCTCGGGTCTTTCCGCTGCCCATAAACTGGGTCTGCGCGGCTATGAGGTGGCACTCGCTGAGGCCACCGCCGAACTGGGTGGCCGCGTGACGCGTGAGAGCAAGCTGCCCGGCCTCAATGCCTGGGCCCGCGTGCGCGACTATCGCCACGGCCAGATCGCCAAGATGACCAACGTCAACATCTATCGCGATTCAGCACTGACGGCGGACGACGTGCTGGGCTTCGGCTTTGAGCACGTGGCCATCGCCACCGGTGCGCGCTGGCGGCGCGATGGCATCGCGCGTTACAATCTGCTGCCGATCCCGCTGGCAGCCTCCATGCCGATCTTCACGCCGGATGAGCTGATGGCAGGATCGCTGCCTTCGGGCGAGGTGGTGGTCTATGATGATGACCATTACTACATGGGCAGCGTGCTGGCGGAGCTTCTGGTGCAGAAGGGCTGCAAGGTCACATTCATCACGCCAGCCTCGCGCGTGGCAGAGTGGAGCTTCAACACGCTGGAGCAGGGCACCATCCAGGCGCGCCTGCTCGACATCGGCGTGAATGTGAAGGTGACGCGCGGTCTCGCCTCTGTCGAGGGCGACGGCGTTACGGCTCTCTGTACCTATACCGGCAGACCCGAGCGCATCGGCTGCGATGCGGTGGTGATGGTCACCGCGCGCCTGCCGGAGGATGGGTTGTTCCTTGCGCTGAAGGCGCGCCAGGAGGAATGGGCCGATAACGGCATCGCGACGGTCAAGGTCATCGGCGACGCCAATGCCCCTGCCGCCATCGCCTGGGCGACCTATGCCGGGCACCGTTACGCTGAAGAACTCGAAGCCCCGCCCATCGGCGATGCATTGCCGTTCCGCCGCGAAGTTGCAGGATTGAAGGACTGACCATGGGAAAGCTGACGGCCGCCATTACCCAGATGGCCTCCGAGAACGACTGGACGAAGAACTCTGACAAGGCGGAGCGCCTCGTGCGCGAAGCTGCCGCGAAGGGGGCGAAACTCATCCTGTTGCAGGAGCTGTTCGACGGCGACTATTTCTGCATCGAGCAGCACGCGAAGTTCCTCAGGCAGGCAGAGGAACTTGACCGCCATCCGACGGTGAAGCGCTTTGCAGCACTCGCGAAGGAGCTGGGCGTGGTGCTGCCCGTCAGCGTGTTCGAACGCGCGGGCACCGCGCATTACAACACCACGGTCATCGTCGATGCCGATGGTCGTGAGCTCGGCTTCTATCGCAAGAGCCACATTCCGGATGGCCGCGGTTATCAGGAGAAGTTCTATTTCTCACCGGGCGATACGGGCTTCAAGGTGTGGGACACGGCCGCGGGCCGCATCGGGCTTGGCATTTGCTGGGACCAGTGGTTCCCCGAATGTGCCCGCGCCATGGCGCTGATGGGCGCTGAAATCCTGCTTTATCCCACCGCCATCGGCTCCGAGCCGCCGAACCCTGACTATGATTCATCGACGCACTGGCAGAACTGCATGCGCGGCCATGCGGCCGCCAACATCATGCCACTCATGGCGTCCAACCGCGTGGGCAAGGAGACGGCTCCCGACGGCCGCTCCGACGTGTTCTATGGCCGTTCCTTCATCGCGGACTATCAGGGCGAGAAGATCGCGGAGATGGATCGCACGGAAGAGGGCGTGCGCGTTGCAAGCTTCGACATGGATGTGATCCGGGAACTCCGCCGTTCATGGGGCGTGTTCCGTGACCGCCGGCCGGAACTCTACGGCGCGCTGATGACGCTGGACGGCAAGACGAAGAGCGCAGCTACTTGATGCCCGTCATCCCGGCCTGCGCCGGGATGACGGCTCCTATTGGATGTCATACAGAATCTCGTTCCGCCGCAGGAAGCCGGGCGTGAAGGGATCGTTGTAGTAGGCGAAGGTGGGCTCGCCAACCGGCGAGAGCCCGTGTTTCGCCATCCATGCCAGCAACTCCGCATTCTTCTCTGTAAACAGCGGGTCTGACCACCAGCCGCTGAAGCGGATGGCGGCGCGGCGGGCTGCGGGGAGTTCGGTGAGCTTCACATCGGCGCCCGACGGCTTGGGCAGGCGGTCGAGTGAGTAACCTGACGGCATGATGAAGCGGACGGTCCAGGAACCGCCTTCCGCTGTCTGCGTCACGGGGGCTGTCATGGCGATCTTTTCGCCGCCACGCTCCTGCGCGAAAATGTAGCGCGCCAGCGGCCCGAAGCCGGCCCGCACCGCCTGGTCGCGCGTGCCGGTACGGGTGACTTCCGCGACGAGGAGCGGGGGGTAGGCGCGCAATTCGATGGCGCCGTCCGCCTGCAGCACCTCGTAACGCGCGATCTCGACGTTGCGCGTCTGCACATACCAGAAGCCAACGAGGCCGATGACGGCGACCAGCAGCGCCAGGGCGAAATACATCAGCATGCGTGCTGCCTTGTTCATGGGTGTTTTCATAAGACTATATACGCCCGGCCAGCCCTCCCGGTTCCAGTCCTTCTGCAACGTTCCCGGACCGTGGCCATTAGCCGGGCCGGGCGGTTATCCCAGTCCCGGACCGTCCAGCACTGCCACCGTGCTGCGATAGGCTGCATCAAGGTGGGCCTTCATGGCGGCCGCCGCCTTGGCGGGGTCGCGGCTGTTCAGGCCGCGGATGATCTCGCGGTGCTGCTCCAGCGTGGCCTCGGCCTGTCCGGCGCGTGGCACCATCATGTGCCGGCAGCGGTCAAGCTGGGCCTTGGAAATCTCGATGGTGCTCCACAGCAGCGGCAGGTCGCTGATCTCGGTGATGGCGTGGTGGAACGCGTCGTCCTGTGCGATGGCCTCCGCGAAGAGCCGCTTCTCCACCGCGCGTTCGTGGCGGGCCAGAATGTCGTGCAGGCGGTCGGCGTGTTCCTGGTTCATGTTGGTGGCGGCCTGTGCGGCGCTTTCCATCTCCAGCGCACGGCGGATGAGGAAGGACTCATCAATGGCCTTGCGGTCCATCCGCGAGGCCCGGGTTCCCGATTGTGCCACCACATCGACGAGGTGCTCGTCGGAGAGCCGCTTCACCGCCTCGCGCACCGGCGTGCGGGATACGTCGAGCTGGGCGGCGATCGCCTTCTCGTCGATCACCTCGCCGGGGCGGATGATGCCGCTCAGGATCAGCCCGCGCACCAGCGGGTAGATCTGGTCGCGCAAGGGGCGGGAACGGTCAAGCCGAAGGGTGGTCAGGTCCACAGGCATGGCTGTCATACTAATATAACAGTTCTGGACAGCAAGGCGGATTCGAGTCTAGCATCACAAAAAAGAAGCTAACCGCGTGGGAGGTAACATGGCGGGCAAGAACAATTTCCCCAAGCTTCACAATGCGATGTGGCCTGGGCTTGTGGGCAAGGGACCGGACTCGGAGCCGCCCATCGACCTCGATACGATGATCGCCCTCACCGCCAAGGCGGAAGTCAATGGCGTCAAGTTCGACGGCATCGACATTTTCCATGCTGCTCCGCACACAAACATCGACTTCACCGCGGATGAGGCGAAGGCGCTGGCGGACAAGGCAGCAAGGCACAACCTCGCCATCGGCTCCATCGTGGCCCCGGTCTGGCCGCCGGTGGGCGGCGGATCGGCCATGGGCTCGGCCGAGGACCGTGCCAAGTTCGTGGCCAATGTCCGCAAGTCATGCGAACTCGGCAAGGCACTGCGCGACCTCGGCGTGCGCAAATATGGCGTCATCCGTATCGATTCCGCCTCGAGCCCGGCCGACTGGGCCAAGGATCCCGTCGCCAGCACCAAGCTGATCGCCCAGACCTGGCGTGAGGCCTGCGACGTCGCCAAGGATTTCGGCGAGCGTCTGGCCGCCGAGGGTGAAATCTGCTGGGGCGGCATGCACAGCTGGAAGGCGATGGTCGATACGCTGGAACAGACCGACCGCCCCGGCATCATCGGGTTCCAGGCCGACATGGCCCACACGCTGCTCTACACAATGGGCTACAACGCGCCGGAAGCGGCTCTCCTGCCCGAGGGCTTCGACTGGAAGGATCAGGCACAGCTCGATGCGGCCCTCGTCAATATGACCGACATGCTGCGCCCGTGGACCATCGATTTCCACGTCGCCCAGAATGACGGCACGGTGAAGGGCATGGGCTACCATGACAAGACAGGCCGCCACTGCATGGTGACCGACCCCAACGGCCGCCTCGACATCGTGAAGCATGCGGGGATGTGGCTCCGCAACAAGGACGGCTCCATCACCAAGACCATGAAGCACATCTGCTGGGATGGCTGCATGTTCCCCAACGAGGTGATGATGAAGCAGCAGACCTGGAACGACATCCTGGGCGTGATGATCAAGGTCCGCGACGCGCATGGCTGGGAGGGCTGAGAAGATGGCGAAGAAAGCTCTCAACATCGGCATGGTGGGCTATGGCTTCATGGGCCGCACCCACTCCAACGCATTCTCCCAGGCGCCGCATTTCTTCGACCTCGGCTACAAGCCGGTGCTTAAGACGATCTGTGCGAGAAACCCCGATAAAGCCAGGGACTTCGCGGATCAGTGGGGTTATGAATCGAGCGTCACCGACTGGCGCAGACTGGTTGACGACACCTCGATCGACCTCATCGACATCGCCAGCCCCAACGACACGCACATGGACATCGCCATCGCCGCCGCACAGGCTGGCAAGATGGTGATGTGCGAGAAGCCGCTCGGCCGCAATGCCGCCGAATCACGCAAGATGGTCGAGGCGGTGGAGCGCGCCGGTGTGCCCAACATGGTGTGGTACAACTATCGCCGCGTGCCTGCCGTGACGCTGGCGAAGCAACTGATCGACGAAGGCCGCCTCGGCAAGATCTTCCATTACCGCGCCAAGTTCCTGCAGGACTGGACCATCTCCAAGGACCTGCCGCAAGGCGGCCAGGGATTGTGGCGCCTCGACGTCGGTGTTGCCGGCTCGGGTGTGACGGGCGACCTGCTGGCGCATTGCATCGATACCGCAATGTGGCTCAACGGCGGCATCAACACCGTCACCGGCCTGACCGAGACCTTCATCAAGGAGCGTCATCACAATATCACCGGCAAGACCGAGAAGGTAGGCATCGATGATGCCAGCCTGTTCCTGTCGCGTTTCGACAACGGTTCGCTCGGCAGCTTCGAGGCCACGCGCTATGCCCGCGGCCACAAGGCGCTCTACACGCTGGAGATCAACGGCGAACATGCCTCGATCTTCTGGGACCTGCATGACCTGCACCGGCTGCAGTATTTCGACCATCGCGACGAAGGCCGCACCCGTGGCTGGCGTTCCGTGCACATCACCGACGGCGACCACCCCTATATGAACAAGTGGTGGGTGCCCGGCCTGCAGATCGGCTACGAGCACACCTTCATCCACCAGGCCGCCGACTTTATTGACGGGTTGAGCAGCGGCACGCCGGCTGCACCTACTTTCCGCGATGCGCTGGCCACCGACCTCGTCACCGACGCGGTGCTCAAGTCGGCACAGACCGGTCAGTGGGAGAGCGCCAAGGGCTGATCGCAATCTGCGTCAAGTTTAGGCAGTAAAATATAGGCTGCCAAAGGTGTTGCAGGCGTTGAAAGGCGTCTTGCAAAAGCCGGGAGACAGGATAGTCTGCCTCTCCAACAAGAGCCCTCAGGGCCGCTGAACAGGGAATGGGAATGGCAGGAAGCAAGGTTCCAGCGCTGCGTTTGTCGGGGATTTCCAAGTCCTACGGCAAGGTGCGTGCGCTCGACAATCTCTCCTTCGACGTGCCGGAGGGGCGCTTCTTCGTGCTGTTCGGGCCGAGTTCGGTAGGCAAGACCACGACGCTGCGCACCATCGCGGGCTTGGTGGCAACCGATACCGGCCGCCTCGAGATCAATGGGCATGACATGACCACCGCGCCCATCGCCGGCCGCGGTGTCTCCATGGTGTTCCAGTCCTTCGCACTCTATCCGCATCTCACCGTCTATGAGAACTTCGCCTATCCGTTGAAGGAAGAGGGCGTTGGCCGCGAGGAAATCGACACCCGCGTCAAGGAAACCGCGGCGATGCTCAAGCTGTCGCATCGCCTCGAGCGCAAGCCCAATACCCTGTCAGGCGGTGAGCAGCAGCGCGTGGCACTCGGCCGCTCGCTGATCCGGCGTCCGAAGATCCTGCTGCTCGACGAGCCACTCACCAATCTCGACGCCAAGCTCCGCCACGACATGCGCGCCGAGCTGAAGCGGCTTCACCGCCAGTTCGGCATGACCATCGTCTATGCCACGCCCGACGAACTCGAGGCCCTGTCGATGGGCGAGGAGATTGCGGTGATGCGCGATGGCGCGGTGGTGCAGCGTGGTACGCCGGACGAGCTCTATGAGCAACCCATCGACACCTATGTGGCGGGCAAGATCGGCTCGCCGCACATGAACATGCTGAAGGCGACTCTCGCCGCCGATCTTTCCAGCCTCGACACGCCGCTCGGCAAGATGCTGTCGGGCCGCAGGCTCAGCTCCGGCAATGCCGGCGAGGCCGCGCTCGTTGGCATCCGCCCGAGCGACCTGCGCCCCGCCGTGGCAGGCGAGGCGGCCGTTCATTCCCGCGTCCACCTGATCGAGCCCCTGGGCGACGTGACCGTCGTCTCGGTCGAGGCCGGGGGCGAGACGCTGCGCATGGTGCTTCCTGAACAGAGCGCGTCGGGCATGAAGCCCGGCGACGAGGTTCCGATCGCCATCGACCTCAACAAGATCCACATCTTCCGTGCCGCCAGCGGACAGGTAATGACCTGACGTAAAGCGGCCTGAAGCCTAACGGTTAACCATGGGAGGAAACCTGACATGACCGTTGTTACGAAGATGAAAGGGTTCGCGGCCGCCGCAGGCCTCGCCGCAACCCTGATGACCGGAGGGGCGACCTACGCCCTTGCGGAAGAAGTGACGCTGACGATGGCGGTGCCGGATTGGCCGCCGACGCGCATCATGAAGAAGTTCTTTGACGAGCAGTACAAGCCGAAGTCCGGCAACACCGTGAAGCTCGACGTCGACTTCATTCCGTGGCCCGACTTCTACACGCGCGTCAACGCGTCGCTGACGTCCGGCGAGCAGAAGTACAACTTCATCGTTTCGGACTCGCAGTGGCTCGGCGCCTTCGTGGAAGGTGGCTACTACCGCAAGATCAACGATCTTCTCGACGCCGACCCGGAGTTCAAGAAGACGCTGATGAGCGTGCACCCCGCACCGCTCGCTGCCTATTCGACCTACCCCTACAAGTCGGAGAACTACTACGGCTTCCCGCAGTTCCCGGACGTTCTGGTGAACTACGGCCGCAAGGACATTCTCTGCCACGAGGAAGAGCAGAAGAACTTCCAGGCCAAGTACGGCAAGAAGCTGCCCTGCACGGGCGAAGAGCTCGATGCCATGACCTGGGATGACTTCAAGAACGTCGGCGAATTCTTCCGCCGCAAGAAGGGCGAAATGCTGGCCGGTGCGCCTGCCGAGGACGATTTCTATGGAATCGCCTTCCAGGCCGGCAAGGGCTACGACTTCTCGTCGATGCAGATCAACGGCTTCATCTGGCAGATGGGCGGCAACGTTTGGGATGAAACCCAGGCTCCGACCGGTCAGGCCGAAGGCGTCGTGAACTCGCCGGAAGCCGTCGCCGCTCTCGAAAAGTACCTGAGCCTGCTTGAGTACATGCCGCCCGTCGCCAAGACCGGCACCATGGACATCTTCAAGTCGGACGAACTGTTCCGCGAAGGCAAGGTCGCGATGAACATCGACTGGATCGGCCTGGGCGAAGCCTCGCTCGACCCGAAGTCGTCCAAGGTTTCGGACAAGCTGGTGTTCGGCCAGATGCCCGGCACCATGGGTCCGGACGGCAAGATGATCCGCTGGTCCAACATCGGTGGCCAGCCCTTCGTGCTGACGACCTGGACGACGCCTGAGCAGACCACGGAAGCTGTCGAATTCGTGAAGTGGTGGCTGTCCAACGACATCCAGCACCAGTTCGCGGCCGGTGGCGGCCAGTCGGCCGTGAAGGAGGTCTACGAGGACCCGAAGTACGTGACCTATCGTCCCTGGAACCGGGCCTGGGCCCCGCAGCTCGACTGGCAGAAGGACGTGTGGCACGTGCCGCAGTTCTTCGAGCTCCTGACGCAGCAGCAGGACCAGTTCGACCTTGCCATCACTGGCAAGCAGGACGCCAAGACCACGCTGGATAACATTGCCAAGTTCCAGCAGGACCTGCTGACGAACGCTGGCCTGATCCAGTAACACGCCTGAACCCCGGGTGCGGGGAGATCATCCCCGCACCCTCTTTTTTCTCCTCCGGAACGCTTTGCCGATGACCTCCACGACTGCGACAGCTCCGCCGCCGGCTCTCATGCGCCTGTCTCCCGACAACTGGAAACTCGCCATTCTTGTCGGCCTGATCGTGTCGGTGATCGCGGCCATTGCGCTGCCCGCTTCTGCGTCGTTCTGGATCATTGGTGCCATGGCGGCGATGATTGGCGCCGCCTTCGTGGTCAATGCCTATCGCCGCAAATATTATGGCGGCCTTCTTGTGGCGCCGGCCATTGCCGTGCTCTTCGTGATGAACATCTTCCCGCTGCTATGGTCCCTGGGGCTGTCGTTCTATGCCTACCAGTCGAACCAGCAGTCGATTCGCTTCGTCGGCCTCGCCAACTACATCAAGGTCCTGACAAACGACATCGCCGCACCTGCCAACTGGGCGGCCCTCGTCAACACCGCGATGTTCGTTGTGCTCACCGTCACGGCGCAGATGATCGTCGGCTTCCTGCTGGCCATGATGTTTGCCAAGCAGTTCCCGCTGCGCAAGTACCTGCTAATCCTGGTGCTGACGCCGATGATGCTCTCAGTCGTCGCCTCGGGCGTGTTCTTCACCTATTACTATGACCCGACCTTCGGCATCCTCAGCTATGTGGTCAATGCCATCACCGGTGGCCAGTTCATCCTGATGAGTTCGAAGGTGGGCGCGGTGGCCGGCATCGTGTTCGCCGATGCCTGGATGTGGTCACCCTTCGTCATGCTCCTGGTGCTGGCCGGTCTCGTGTCGGTGCCGAAGTATCTCTATGAGGCCGCCGCTATCGATCGCGTGTCCAAGTGGCGCCAGTTCTGGACCATCACGTTCCCCTATATCCGCGGCCTGCTCATGCTGGCGCTGCTGTTCCGCACCATCGAGGCGTTCAAGCTCGCAGACCTGGTCATCCTGCTCACCAAGGGCGGCAATGACACGATGACGATCTCCTACCACCTGATCCGCATCGCCAACGAGCAGAACAAGACCTCGGAGGGTGCGGCAATCTCCTACCTGATGCTGTTCATGGTGATCGTGCTCACCAACCTCTACCTCTACATCGCCAACCGCCGCAGCCAGGGAGCCTGACGCCATGGCCGAACACAACTCCATCTGGGAGGCGCTCGGCTTCCGCAAGGCCAGCGGCGTCGGCGAGGCAGGCTGGGGGCGCACGCTGTTCGTCGCCATCGTGTCGCTGATCTACTTCCTGCCCGTGCTGTTCATCATCTTCACCGCCTTCAAGCCGCAGGATGCGGCTCTTTCGGTGCCGCCCACCCTGTCGCCCACATCGTTCTTCGGCCTGATCCCCGACAAATACGTGTTCACGCCGACGATCGAAAACTTCGGCTCGGTGTTCAACCGGTCCATGACGTCTGGCGGCGCGCCGGAGTCGACTGGCTTCGACCGGTACTTCTTCAATTCCATCGTCATCGCTTCGTCGTCCGTGCTGCTGGCGCTGGTGATCGGCACGCTCGCCGCCTTTGGCTTCTCGCGCTATCCGCTGAAGGGCAATGACACCTACCTGTTCATCATCCTGACCACCCGCATGCTGCCGGCCATCGTGGTCATCATCCCGGTGATCCTGATGTTCCGCGTGGTGGGCCTCTCGGGCTCCTATACCGGCATCATACTGCTCTACACGGCCTTCAACCTGGCCTTCACCATCTGGATGATGAAGAGCTTCTTCGACGAGTTGTCGCTCGACGTCGAGGACGCCGCCCGCATCGACGGTTCTTCGGACATGAAGGTGTTCTTCAAGATCGCACTGCCGCAGGTCGTCGCAGGGCTTGCCGCCACCTTCGTGTTCGGCCTCATCCTCACCTGGAACGAGTTCCTCTTCGCGCTGTTGCTGTCAGGCCCCGACACGCGCACTGTGCCGGTCGCCATGAACCAGGCGGTCTCGTCGGGTGGCCGCGGCACCGACTGGACGCTGCTGGCAGCCATTGAGACGCTCTTCCTCATCCCCGTCTTCCTCGTCACCTTCTTCCTGCAGAACCATCTGCTGAGGGGCGTGACCTTCGGTACCGTGAAGCGCTGACATGTCGACGATTGAAATCCGCAAAGTCACCAAGCAGTTTGGCTCCTTCACCGCAGTGAAGGACGCTGACCTCAAGGTCGAGGCTGGAGAGGTGGTTTGCCTCCTCGGCCCCTCGGGCTGCGGCAAGACCACCACGCTGCGCATGATCGCGGGCCTCGAACGTGCGACCTCGGGCGACGTCATCATCGCCGGCCAGCGCATGAACGAGCTGTCGCCGCAGAAGCGCGACATCGCCATGGTGTTCCAGTTCTACGCCCTCTATCCGGCACTTACGGTGGGCCAGAACATCTCCATGCCGCTGCATTCGGAGGGCCTCTCCAAGGCCGACTCCGACGCGCGCGTCATGAAGGTCGCCCAGATCATGCACCTCACCGAGGTGCTGGACCGCATGCCGAACCAGATCTCGGAAGGTGAAAAGCAGCGCCTCGCCGTGGCCCGCGCCATCGTGCGCGATCCCAATTGCTTCCTGTTCGACGAGCCGCTGTCCAGGCTGGACGTCGAACTCCGCCATTCAATGCGCGGCCAGATCAAGGAAGTGCTGACCGGCCTTTCGAAGGCAACGGTCATCGTCACGCATGACCAGCTCGAGGCGCTGACCATGGCCAGCCGCATCGCCATCATGAAGGATGGCGTGATCGAGCAGGTAGGCACCCCGCACGAGGTCTTCGCCAAACCTGTCAACGTCTTCGTGGCCAGTTTCATCGGCACGCCGCAGATGAACCTGGTCGAAGCCGATCTGCAAAGCTTCGGTGACGGCAAGGCCTCCGTCATTCTGGCCGGCCAGTCGCTTTCCATCGCGGCCGACCCCGCAGTGTCCCGGCTCAAGCCGTCCAAGGTCACTGTCGGCATCCGGCCGCGCGCCTTCTCCACCGTGCAGGACAAGGGCGGTGACACCATCGCTGCCCAGGCCGAGCTCATCGAGCCGATGGGTGCGGAAACGCTCATCCATGCCCGCACCTCTTCGGGCGGCGACATTCGCGTGGTGGTCCCGCGTGACAAGCGGGTGAAGGTGGGCGAGGCGCTGCACTTGAAGCCCGATCCGCGGCAGACGCATTTCTTCGGCGAGGACGGCAAGGCGGTGCGCGCATGAGCAACAACGAGCAGGGCATGACGCGCCAGGGCGCGCTGCGTCTTGAGTTCTTCATCATCGGCCTTGGCATCTTCGCGCTGCTGCTGATCTTCCAGCCCTTCAGCCTGAAGCTCTTCGCCATCGGCAGCGTGCTAGTGGTCATCGCCGGCCTCATCAACAACCTGCTGCCCATGGCCCAGCCCGGCGTCAGGGTCAGGAGCGTCATCACCATTGCCATGGTGGTGGCGATGATCTTCTGCATCGTGCTGCTGATTTCGATCGGGGCGGCGCATCTCTATGGCGCCTTCTTCCTCAAGCCGCCGGATCCCAACACGCTGGCCGGCAAGGCCCAGCTGGCCGCCGCACCCTTCTGGCGCCAGCCGCTGGTGTGGGGCATTGCCGCCGTGGCCGCTGTTCTGGCGCTCGCCATCACTGCGATGAACAAGGTTCGTGACTGACATGGCCCATGACGTTTCGGTGATCGGCCTCTACATCCTTGATGTGCTGGGCCGGCCGGTCACCCGCATCCCTGACCGCGGCAACGTCGATTTCATCGAGGAAATCCGGTTGACCGTCGCCGGCACCGCCGGCGGCACCGTCGTTGATACGGCCAAGCTGGGCCTGAAGAGCCTCGCCGTCGGTGCAGTGGGCGATGACGAAAAGGCCGACTGGGTGCTGATGACGCTTCAAAAGCATGCCATCGACACCTCGGCCATGCAGCGCATAAAGGGCGTTCCCACATCGGCCACCATCCTCAACGTGCGCCCCAATGGCGATCGCCCGGCACTCCACGTGCGTGGCGCATCGGACCATTTCGACGTGCCAGCCTCGGCCTACGACAAGGTGTTCGATGCGCCGATCATCCACCTCGGCGGCACAGGCCTCCTCAAGAAGCTTGATGGCCCGGCCTCCGTCACCTTGCTGCGGGAAGCCAAGAAGCGCGGCCGCACCGTCACCTTCGACCTCATCGCGGCCAGTGCCGAGACCATCGGCATCGTCGAACCGCTGCTGCCCTACATCGACTATTTCATGCCCTCGATCGAAGAGGCGAAGGACATGTCGGGGCAGGGGAACCCTGAAGACTGCGCGAAATTCTACCTCGACAAGGGCGCCCAGTGCTGCGTCTTCACGCTTGGCGGCGACGGCGCCTATTACGCCCACAAGGACGGCACGCGCCTCAAGTCCCCTGCCTATGAGATCAAGGTGGTGGATACCACGGGCTGCGGCGATGCCTTCGATGCCGGCTTCATCGCGTCGCTCCATCACAGGATGGACGTCGAGACGGCACTGCGCTTCGCCCAGGCCTCCGCCGGGCTCGTGGCAACGGGGCTGGGCTCTGATGCCGGTATCGTGAGTTTCGAAGACACCCTCGACAAGATGAAGAACTGGAAGATCAAGCGATGAGATTTCAAGGCAGGCGCGCCGTCGTCACGGGCGGTCTCTCAGGCATCGGCGAGGCCGTGGCCAAGCGCATCACCGCCGAGGGCGGCAAGGTCGTCGTCTGGGACATGCAGGGCGGCATCAAGACCGACATCTCCAACTGGGATTCAGTGCAGGCCGCGGCTGCCGAAACGGTAAAGGAGCTGGGCGGCATCGACATCCTGGTGAACAGCGCAGGCATTGCGGGCCCCACCGCCACCGTCCTCGACATCACCATGGAGGACTGGCACCGCACCATTGCCATCAACCTCAACGGCACCTTCTTCACCAACCGCGCGGTGGTGCCGCACATGATCGCCGGCAATTACGGCCGCATCGTCAACATCGCCTCGATCGCCGGCAAGGAAGGCAACCCCAACGCCTCAGCCTATTCGGCATCGAAGGCTGCAGTGATCGGCTTCACCAAGTCGCTGGCCAAGGAACTGGCCAAGACCAACATCACGGTCAACAGCGTTACACCCGCCGCCGTGCGCACGCCCATCTTCGAGCAGATCGCCCAGAGCCACATCGACTTCATGCTGTCGAAGATCCCGATGGGGAGGCTCGGCAAGGTGGACGAGGTGTCCAACCTCGTCTGCTGGCTCGCCAGCGAGGAATGCTCGTTCTCGACGGGCGCGGTATTCGACGTCTCGGGCGGCCGCGCCACCTATTGAGGCGCGCAGCCGCTTTCTCGAGTCAGATCGCCGTATAGCCCCCGTCGACCAGCAGGTCGTGGCCGCAGATCATGTCGGAGGCCGACGAGGCGAGGAACAGCACGGCGTCTGCCACCTCCATCGGCATGCCGAAGCGACCGCCGGGGATCTTGGCCTTCATCGGGTCGCCCTTCTCCGGTTGGCCCCAGACCTGAGCGCCCATCGGCGTCAGGATCACGGTGGGGCAGACCGTGTTGATCTGGATGTTGTACTTCGCCCACTCCACCGTCATCACCTTGGTCAGCATGTTGAGGCCGCCCTTTGAGGCGCAATAAGCGGCATGGCCCTCGAGGCCGACGACGCCCGCCTGCGAGGAAATGTTGATGATCTTTCCCGCCTTCCGCTCGATCATGCCGGGCACGATCTCGCGCGCCAGCAGGAAGGGCGCGCGTAGATTCACCGCCATGGTGGCGTCCCAGTCGGCAACCTTGGCATCCTCCAGCCGGTCGATGAGGGCAATGCCGGCGTTGTTCACCAGGATGTCGATGTGGCCGAAATAGGCCAGCGCATCATGTGCCGCCTTTACCGGACCATCGGCGCTCGCCATATCGGCCGAGATCGCCACGCAGCGCCGGCCGATTGCCTCAACAGCGGCCTTCACCTCGGCCAGGCCCTCGCGGTCGCGGCCCACGGCGGCGATGTCGGCGCCCGCATCGGTCAGCACTTTGCAAGTTTCGATGCCAATGCCCTTGCTCGCCCCCGTCACCAGCGCGTGCTTGCCCTTGAGGCCAAATCTTTTCGTCCAGTCACCCATTGTCTCACCTCCGGTTTTTGGCGATCTTCGTGTGGCGAACGCCACCGGTCAATGGCAAGCACAGGGAACCGCACATGCAGAGAATGGGACGCGTCATCAAGCTGAAGCCGGAGATCATCCCGGAGTACAAACGCATCCACGCCGCCGTCTGGCCGGAAGTGCTGAAGGCCATCCGCGACTCCAATATCCGGAACTACACGATCTTCCTCAAGGAGCCGGAGAATATCCTCTTCGCCTACTGGGAATATCACGGCACGGACTTTGATGCCGACATGAAGAAGATGGCGCAGGTGCCGCGCATGCTGGAGTGGTGGAAAATCACCGACCCGATGCAGGTGCCCTTCGAGACGCGCAAGGACGGCGAGTGGTGGGCGGACATGGAGGACGTGTTCCACACGGATTGACCTCCATTCCAGACGTCATCTTGCGCGGGCTTGTCCCGCGCATCCTTTTGTTCGCCGCGGCAAAAGATGCCCGGGTCAAGCCCGGGCAAGGTGAAGAACAGGGAGCCTCTTCACGTCTTCCGCTTCTTGCCGAAGTAATTCCGCTCCAGTTCCGCGAAGGCCCGCTGATAAACGTTCTGCTCGGTCCGCGGGATCAGCACCACGTCGTCCTGCGGGCTTGCCACCCAGTCGCCGGTCCAGACGCCGAAGGTGGTGTTGTCGGCCGTCACCGGCCACAGCCTGGGGCCTGATACATAGTTCATCCACGGGATTTCGCATTTGGTGATGCGGTAGGAAAAGCTGCGCGTCATGTCGTCGAGGTGCAACAACTCCTCGTTGAGGTGACCGTCTCCGAAATAGAAGTCACGGATGCCGGACACCTTGTCGGAGCGGTGGCGCTTCAGCATGTGCATCTTGGTGATGTCGCCATGCCAGCCGCCCATGCCGGCGAAATCGCGCATGATCTTCCATACATTGCCCACCGGTGCCTTGATGGTGCGCGAGGTCCACACCTTGTTGGGCTGGAAGCCCTTCCAGCGCTCGGCACCTGCGGGCTTCTCGGGCTTGGTCTTGGCGATCAGCTTGGCGAGCGACTTGAAGTTTCCGGCGAAGACATTGTTCGACACGATCTTCTCGTACTTCCCTTCATCGCCCGGCGCCTCGTCAAAGGTTGCTTCCCATTCGGCGAAGGTCTGGTCCGTGTGGGTGACGGGGTAGAGCCTGAGCGTGGCGAGGTAGTTCCTTACCGGAAAGGCCGGCGTTTCGAAATTGTAGGTGAAGCAGCGCTTCGCATCATCAAGCATCAGCAGCCGCTCGCGCACATGCGCGCCATTGGCGAGGTGGAAGGAGCGGATGCAGCCAACGATGTCCGCGTCGAGGCCCTTCTCGATCTTGGACGTGGTGACGCCACCACCCGTCCAATTCGGCAGGCCGTTGAAGTCGCGCACGATGGACCACACCGTCTCGACGGGAGCCTTCAGGATGATCGATGCATAGGCGCGGGCCATTCTACTGTCCTCTGGTGATGTCGCGGAAATTGTGTGCGGCGGCTTCGGCGAAGGCCGGGTCGTTGATGTGGGCGTCGATCTCGATGAGCTGGCGGTTGGGCGCAGGCGTCCAGGCTTCGCGGATCGCCGCGAACAAGGCGGCATTGGCTTGCGCGTCGTGGAACGGCTTGCCCGGCGCATCGATGGCGGACACGCCATGGAGTGGCAGCAGGAATCGCACCGGGCCGTCCATACGGTTGACGCGTTCGATGATCCAGCGGCCGATGGCGCCATTCTCCTCCGCCGTGGTGCGCATCAGCGTCACCTGCGCGTTGTGGACATAGAGGTTGCGGCTGCCGAACTGCGGGGGGACGGTCTCGCGGCCGCCAAAGTTCACCATGTCGCAGGCGCCGACCGAGCCCACCCAGGGAATCCGCGTGCGGATGACGGAGCCGAAGCGGTCATCCGTACAGGCCAGCACACCGCCAAACAGGTGGTCGGCCACTTCCGTCGTGGTGATGTCGAGTGCCGCGGTGATGAGCCCCGAATCGATCAGCTTCTCGAGGCACTGGCCACCCGTGCCGGTGGCGTGGAAGACGAAGCACTCGTCGTCATCTTCGATCAGGTGGCGGATCTGCGTGATGCAGGGCGTCGTCACGCCGAACATGGTGAGACCTACCGCGCGCTTGGCTTCCTGCGCGGCGGGAACACCATGAATCGCCATGCCCGCTGCCGCATGGGCTGCATTGCCGATCACCCGCCGCGTGATGGCGTTGAGGCCCGCCACGTCTGCCACCGCATGCATCATCATGATGTCGGTGGGCCCAACGTAAGGAGCGACATTGCCGGATGCCATGGTGGAGACCATCAGCTTCGGGACGCCGATGGGCAGCGCGCGCATGGCTTGCGTCACCATCGAGGTGTTGCCGCCGCCGCCCAGCCCCAGCACCGCGCCGATATCGCTCCGGGACAGAAGATAACGGCCAAGCGCCTCCGCCATGGCGCTCACCGCCTTGCCACGGTCGGCATGGCCCAGAACGGCATCGGCACCTGAGGGGTGATGCTTCGCCACCATCTCCGGCGTCACGTCGGCCTTTGCCGTGCTTGGCGTTGTCGAGATGTCGACAAGCAGGGCGGTTGCGCCAGCGGCCATCACCTGCGCCACCGCGTAGCGGAGTTCCGCCTCCTTGGTGTCGCAGGTGCCGATGACGTAGACCGGCTTCACGCCTTGGCCCAGCCCTGCTTCATGTTGCGGAAGCCGAGCTTGTAGACTTCCTCCGGCGAGGGCGCGAAGTCGCGCCACACGCGGGTGGCGGCAGCGAGTGCGGGCATGGAGCGGCCGAAGGCCTCGATGGTGAGGAAGCCGTCATACTTCGACTTCTTCAGAGCCTTGTAGGTTTCAGCCCACGGCACATGACCCTTGCCCGGCGTGCCGCGATCATTTTCGGAGATGTGGACGTGCACCATGTGCGGGTGGATGGTCTTGATCGCACCCACCGGGTCCTTCTCCTCGATGTTGGCGTGGAAGGTGTCATACATCCCTTGGACGTGCGGGTGGTCGACCTCGTCGAGATAGTCATTCAGCTGCTGCATGGTGTTGAGGAAATAGCATTCGAATCGGTTCAGCGCCTCGAGCGCGAAGGTGACGCCCTTCTTCGCCGCATAGTCGCCGGCCTTCTTGTGGAAGCTCAGCGCGCGCTTCCTCTCGGCCGCCGTGGCGGGGTTGCCGGAGAAGAAGCCGAGCTCCGAATGCATCGGGCCGCCGAGAATGGGGGCGCCGAGTGCGGCGGAACAGTCGATTGTCCACTTGGCATAGTCGAGGGCGGCGGCCTGGCTCGCCTTGTCGGGTGACAGCGGGTTCTTGCCCTGGATGACGCTCACCACCGAGCGCTCCAGCCCGATCTTGTCGAGCAGGGCGCCGAGCCTGGCGTAATGGGCGGGGTCGCCCTCGAACATCGGAATTTCGACGCCGTCATAACCGGTCTTCTTCAGCGCCCGCAAAACAGGCTCATGTGCGAGCGTCACGTGCGGTGTCCACAGCAGCAGATTGAATCCAAGCTTCATCGATGCCCTCCCAAGCAAGGAACGCAGGACAAACCGTCTCGCGCCTCTTGTCAATTCCTGATATACGCCTTTCAAGCGACGAACCGGAGGACCCGCCGATGAACAAGCCGCATGATCCTGCCAGCGCCACCAACGCCGCACTGCTGAGGGCCCAGGCCTTCATGACGCCGTCGCCGGTGCCGTCGATCTCGACCGAGCTTCTGGTCTCGGCGGATGGCGAGCTGAACCGCGAGCTTCACAAGTTCCTGTTCGACCCGCCGTCTAATCCGGACCTCCTCAAGGGCAAGAAGATCGCCATCTGTTGCTCGAACGGCGTGGAAGAGATCGAGATCGTCGGCGCCACCAAGTGGCTCACCGAGCATGGCGCCACGGTTCATGTGGTGGCCCCGCGCATCGGCGAATTCCACCCCACACTGGGCCTGCGTTTCCCGCCGCTCACCAAGACCCATGTTCTGGCAATTCGCCTCATGGAGAATGCCGGCTGGCTGAAGATCGACTGCTACATGGACGAGGCGAAGGTCGCGGACTACGACGCCTGCCTGTTCCCCGGCGGATGCTGGAACCCGGATTTCCTGCGCGCCGACAAGGACGCCCAGAAATTCGTGCAGGACATGCTGGCCTCCGGCAAGCCGACGACCGCCATCTGCCACGGCCAGTGGGTGATGGTCAGCGCCGGCATCCTCAAGGGCAAGAAGGCCACCGCCGTGTGGAACATCCACCCGGACCTCGCCAATGCCGGCGCCACCGTGCTGGACGAGCCCTGCGTGGTGGACGGCAACCTGATCACTGCCCGCTTCCCCTATGACCTGCCGCGCCTCGTGGATGCGCTGGTGAAGCAGCTGGTGAAGTAGGGCGGTTCTCCCATCTCGCATTCATCATCGCCGGGCTTGTCTCGAAGAATTGGGCTATAAACGGGACACCGGAGGCGCCTTGACCGCACCTCCGGTGTTGACGGGAGACCGATTTACCGGGCTGGTCCCTAGAGACCGTGGTCAAGCGTGGTCCCCGTCATCTTTGCAT
>CAMDBX010000035.1 GCA_945889445.1 Rhizobium sp. Q54 | reverse complement strand
AGCGAGCCGTCGGCCAGGTAGCGGTCGACCAGCGGATGTAGCCCCTGCTGCAGTCGCTTGCGCGTGGCGGGCCGGAGGCCGCAGAATACGCGTTCGAAGGGATATGGAGGAAGGGCGGTGCGACGCCTCGCGTCGGGCTTAACCAGCTCCGTCGGGTCAATATTCCGGCCTTGCAGATAAGGCTCGGCCAGTGCATGCAACGGACTCTGTCCGGCCGGTGCCTGCGAAGGCGCCCCTGCAGCCACGCGCGACAGCCCGGCGGAGAGTTGATCACACGAAGAGGCGATGATCGCGGCCCGTTCCCCGTGGTGGCTGCGGCCGGCGGCGAGGCTCCAGCTCAGGGCATCAAGGTCCAATTCATTCGCCTGCGCCACGACATATTGGGCAAGGTTGCTTGCGACTTGCGCCAGCGCGGTCCGCGAGCGGGCCGAGAGAAGGAAAAGTCGTGGAGAGCCTGACTGGCTTGCGGAGGCTTCCGTTGCGGGTGCCTCGCGCAGCACGATGTGGGCATTGCTGCCGGAGAAACCGAAGCCACTCACCACGGCCCGTCGCACTCCCTCGCGCGCCTGCCAGTGACGCATCTCCGTGTTGACTGTGAAGGGAGACGTTCCCAGTTCGCAAGCCGGATTCGGCCGCGCCATGTTCAGCGATGCGGGGATCATGCGATGCTTCATCGCGAGCAACACCTTGATCATGCCGACGACGCCAGCTGCACTCATAGTGTGACCGACCGATGCCTTGACGGAGCCGAGGGCGCAGACGCCCGTCTCGTGCGAGCTCCGACGGAAGACGCGCGTCAGCGCCTCGACCTCGATCGGATCGCCGAGGCGCGTCCCAGTTCCATGCGCCTCAACATAGCTGATGCTCGAGGGCTCCACCCTAGCGCGGCGATAGACCTGCTGCAGAAGGTCGGCCTGGGCCACAGCGCTTGGCGCGGTGATACCATTGGTCCGGCCATCCTGGTTGGTTCCCGAGCCTTCGATGACGCCCCAGATGTAGTCCTTGTCGGCAATGGCCCGGTCGAGGGGCTTCAAGACCAGCGCTCCCGCTGCCTCGCCAGGTACGAAGCCATCGGCATCAGCATCGAAGGGCCTGCACTGACCGCTACGGGAGAGCATGCCGGCGCGCGTGGCGGCTTGCACAAATGTCGAGGTGGGCAGCACGCAGACGCCGCCGGCAATAGCCATGTCGGCGGATCCGCTGTTCAGGGCGTCGCAGGCCAAATGAATAGCGGTAAGCGAAGAGGAGCACGCGGTGTCGATGGTGAGGCAGGGACCACGCAGGTTCAGAAGATAGGCAATGCGTCCGGCGAGTATCGCATTGCTGTTGCCCATGAAGGAAAGCCCGTCTGGCTCCGCACCTCGCTCCATAAGGTGACGGGCAAAGTCGCCCGCGCCGGCACCCACAAAGACTCCTACCTTGCGGCCCGAGAGGTCGCGCTCCGCATAAGCGGCATTCTCCAGCGCCGACCACGCCATTTCGAGGAACAACAGCTGCTGCGGATCCATGACCTCGGCCTCGCGCCGCGAGATGCCGAAGAAGCCATGATCGAAACTCGAAATATCATCCAGCCAGCCGCCGGCGTATCGTGCCTCGCCCCAGCGGCCCAATGGCCCGGCGCGCACCGCAGAGCGCGACTCCGTCAACATCATCCAGAAGGCATCAAGCCCGTCGGCCCCCGGGAAGCGTCCCGCCATGCCGATGACCGCGACGGCGCGATCGCTCGCTTGGAACTGCCGTTCTTCGGCGGGCCTGCTGAGCAGAGCCTTGGCGCTCTTTGCGGAGAGTTCGCCATTGGCCACTCTGCGCAACAACTCCTGTGCCATGCTTGCCGACTTCAGGGTTACACCTGAACTGCTGTCCTTGGTCATGCCATGGCCTCCGCGCGGCGGAGCGCTTCTTCGAGGTCTATTTCGCCACTCTCCAAAGCTGCAAAGAGGTCATCCATGGCCTTTGGCGTCGGTGGCTCCACGTGCGCGGCAAGCGGTTCCGACACGGGCGGAGAAAGCCCGTCCGGGGCCGCGTATTCCTCCGCGATATGCTGGGCGAGGAGTGGAATGGTCGGGAAGTTGAAGATCGCCGTGGTCTTCAATGGAACGCCTAGTTGGCGACCAAGTTGCGTTGCGAGTTCGGCGGAAAGGAGAGAATCCCCGCCCAGTTCGCTGAAACTCAGGATTCCACCCCTTGCGACGATCTCTACCGGCATTTCGAAGACCTGCGCAACCACCTCCATCACGATCCGCTCGATGGACTGGATGTCCTTCGTGAGGGGCTTTGTCGCGGCAACGGGTGCTGCCTTCACGCCAACCATGACGGCCTGAGGTACCTCGGCGTCGGCGGCGAGGCCCTCCGGAACACGAACCTCATCAATTTGCAGTCCCGCCGCCGTCAGAAGATCACGCCACTGGGCCAGAGAGAGCAACGGGGCGTGCGGCAACCTTATCTCGGGATCAGATGAAAGCCACCAGCCTTTGAGCAGCCCGAATGTGAGCGTCGCATAGTCGCGGGCGGCGGTCATTTCGTTGATGACAACCCGCCCGCCGGGGGCCAGCAAGGACACGCAATGTGCCATGGTCACACGCATGTCCGACGTCGCATGCAACACATTGGAAGCAACGATAATATCAAAGGCCTCACTACCAAGTCCCTGTTCCGTCGGTTCACGCGAGATGTCGAGCACGGCGGTGCGGATAGTGACGCCTTCGCCCTCAAAGCGCCGCTGTGCCTCTTTCAGGAAGCGTGGCGACAGGTCCGTGAAGAGGTACTCACATGAGCGCCCAACCTTCCTCAACGCCTCGAGGACATGTACGGTCGTTCCCCCGGTGCCAGCACCGATCTCGAGAACTCTCGGCGGTTCGGTCAATCTAGCTGCTTGCCGGACCACCAGTTCGGCCGCAGCGGCATGCAACTGGGTGGCATTCGCGTCCCCAGCATAGACCTTGCTAAGAAGCTCCATCGAACCGCCCGGGAAGAATACATCCGTTGCGGGTACAGAACCTGACATCAGGCCAGGGAAGGCCGCCATGCAGCGGTCCAGAAGCTCGACATGTGGTTCAAGTGACGGGACGGCACGTAGAAGCTCTTGCTGGAACCGCAACTCGTCGCGCGCCTCGGCAAGTGCCTCTGCAGTGACGCGTAGTGTGCCGTCCTTTGTCGTTATCCAACCCCGACGCATAAAGAGATCGAGTGCTGCAGCTATAAGTCGCTTGTGTTGCGGATCCGCGCTCAGCCGCTTCAACACGACATCAAGACTGAGTTCTTCGCCGTTGAAGACGCCAGCCTTGTGCCATTGCGCAATCAGGCGAACTGCCGCCAAATGGTCGAGACTTTCAAGAGGGTTCTGTAAATCGGTCTTCACATTGTTCTTAGGTGGTACCTCATGACGCGGACGCATCTGGAAATTGTCGATGCGGACGAGCACCTTGTCCGTGCTGTCGACGATCTCAATGTCTGCGGCAATATTGGTAGCGGACGGGCGTCGTTCGATCAGCACCTTGGCTGCGCCCTCCAGCGGTGCCAGAACGTTGATACTGTCGGCGAGAAACGGCATGAAAGGAGAGGCCTCTCCCAATGCACCGAGAAGGCCCATCATCCCTTGCGCAGCGATGTCCAGAAGTACTGGATTCCAGGCGAGGCCCGGCACTGCGACGGGCGCCACGATATCGGCCATCGCTTGCTGAGCATTTGCCCGCAGTGTCTTGAGCCCGCGGAATGCACCGCGATAATCCACACCGAGCAGCGCCATTCGGGCATAAATCTCGGCTCCGGCGAGCGGGGCTCCGAGCGTTTCGGTGTCCACTCGGAGCTTCTGGCGCTTCTCGGGGGACTGGCTGACGAGTCCTGAAACCAGCTTCTTCGCTCCGGAAGATATCTCGAAGCTCATTCCGTTGGAGGCTTCGGTGATGAGCAACTTCGCCTCGGTGCCTGCAGGAATCGGTGCGAGCCAAGCGACGTTGGATATCCCCGTGACATTCGAGACCTGCGTGATCCCTAGCGCAGCTCGAATGATCTCCGGGATAGCCATGCCAGGCAGCAGCGGAGTTCCATCAACACGATGGCCATCGAGGATCGGGTCTTCGGTCGAGAGGCGGAGCGTGAAGCAGGCGCCCTTGAGCGATGGGACGGCGGTGCCAATGAGGGGATGCAGCGGCGCAGATGCGGTTGGTCGCGCAATCGGCTGCTGCGATCCAAGACCGGCAGGCCAATGGCGTTCTCGCGCAAAGGCATAACCGGGCAGGCTTATCCGAGTTGGTCTTGGACCCTGCCAGAGTTTCATCCAGTCGACGGCCGCACCGGTCACCCACTCCGCTGCAACTGCATCGAGGACACCTTGACCGCCCGCTGCAGGCACTCCGGTCAGATGCAGGGTGGCTGCGGGCCGCCCAGCGAGATAGTTGTCGAGCGCGGTTACTAATTCATCATCGGTGCTGGCGAGCACGGCCAGTCGCTGCGCAAATGCCTCGCGTCCGGCCTGTAGTGTGTAGGCGAGGGATGCGAAATTGGGCCTCGTACTACTGACCTTATCTCTGAGGTGCGCGGCCATCTCGCGCAGTTGTGCTGCGCTGCGCGCGGAGAGTGGCACGATCTGCATGCGTGGTTCGATGACTGGTGGCGCAGTCTCGTCGGGTGCGTCGATAACGAGATGCACATTCACGCCACCTGCGCCGAAAGAGGAAAGTCCGGCACGCCGCAATCCCTTCCATGGCCGCGCGGCAGACAGCAGTTCGATGCGGGATTGGGCGAGGGGCAGGCCGTCGCTTACCGGACCGCCCAGCGGTGTCGGGGCAATTTCGCCATGCTTGAACTGCATGAGGATGCGGGTGAGACCCGCCATGGCGGCAGCCGATTCGAGATGGCCCACCAACGCCTTGACCGTGCCCACAGCACAGCGCGGAGCGTCATCGCCCTTACCCAGAGAGCGATTCAGCCCTTCGATCTCGATTGGGTCGCCAAGCGCGGTGCCAGTTCCATGCGCCTCGACATAGCTGATGCTGCCGGGATCGATCCCGGCATTAGCGATGGCTCGGGCGACGACGTCGGCCTGGGCAGCGGGGCTCGGTACCGTGTAGCCGCTGGTGCGACCGCCGGCATTCATGGCGCTGCCGCGTATGATTCCGAGGATTCGGTCGCGATCAGCGCGGGCATCTCGCAGCGGGCGAAGCAGAACAGCGCCAACGCCCTCGCCGGGAAGGAAACCATCCGCGCCCTTGCAGAAGGGTAGGCAGTGTCCGGAGGGAGAAATCATTTGCATGGCGTTCATGGTGTCAAGCTGGCGCGGGTGCAGCAGCAAGGACACGCCACCGACGAGTGCCGCACCGATCTCGCCGCGCCGTAGTGCCTCGCAGGCGAGATGCAGTGCGGACGCCGAGGATGAGCAGGCCGTGTCTACCGCCATGCTCGGCCCAT
Source organism: Rhizobium sp. Q54 (assembly GCA_945889445.1). GTDB lineage: Bacteria > Pseudomonadota > Alphaproteobacteria > Rhizobiales > Aestuariivirgaceae > Aestuariivirga. The sequence goes on along the minus strand of CAMDBX010000035.1, from coordinate 32,036 downwards.
GGAAGTCAAACAGCCAGCTAACGCGGTTTGCGATCGACCAATAGGGCGCTATAGCTTGAATCGGACTGCCATCGGGCTGGCTGCGCATGGCGTTGAGTTGGAAGGCGCCATTCATGACGCCGACATAGACGCCGACATCGCGCCCTGTGGCGGCGCGTGCTCGCTCGCGAATTGCTGCGCGTGTGTAGGCCGCGTCCTCGAGGGTCTGCCACGCGACCTCCAGGAACAGCCTTTCCTGTGGATCCATCGCTGCGGCTTCCCGGTAGCTGATCGAGAAGTGGAGGGGGTCGAACAGATCAACGCGGTCGAGGAAGGCTCCACGGGCGCCAGCCGGTGCCTGCCAACGGTCGGGCGGGACCTCACCAAAGGCAGGTTCGGCATTGCGGATCATCGTCCAGAAGTCTTCTGGCGTTGCGGCCCCAGGGAAGCGGCAGGCGAGGCCGATGATTGCTACGTCATCGTCGTGGATGTCCGAGGTGTTCACAGGCTTTACATGCTCCTGTTGTTCAGGGTCCTGCTTTACTGCGCTTATCTTGGTGCTGTGGTGGGCAGCGATCTCGGATGCCAGGGCAGAGATCGTGCCGAACTCGAACAGCAATGTGCGGGGCAGTGGCCCGAGATGCGTTTCAAGCTCGCGCAGGATCTGGGTGTTGACGAGACTGTCGATGCCAAGGATAGCAAACGGCTCATCGACCGGCAGGGCTTCACCCCGGCGGCCAAGGATCTCGGCGATGATATCGGTCAGCCACTGCCGTACGTCAGCTCTTGGCGGTTCTGCTTTTGCAGGTTCTGACCGTGCCGCTTGCGGCATTGCCGCGGACTGCTTGCGGGTGATCACCAGCCGGTCATGCTGTGAGGCGAGGGCTTGGCGGAACAACTCGATCCCTTCGGCCGTACCGAGTGCGCCCATGCCCTGGTTGGCCAGCCGTGCGCGTTCCGACGCCGTTGCCACGATCCCGGTATCGCCCCAGAACCCCCAATCAATCACCTTGACAGGGGAGGCGAGTGCATGCCGCAGGCCGTCTGCGGCTGCGTCGAGGGCGGCAGAGGCCGCAGCATAATTAGCCTGTCCTGCCCCGCCAGAGAAACCGATGAGCGATGAGAACACTGCGATGAAACCTGGCGCGTTGTGTATGAAGGCCTGCGCCATCCACGTCATGGCAGCGAGCTTCGGGGTGAGGGCCGCCTCGAAGCATTCATCCGTCATTGTCGAGAGCGGACCGTTTTCCAGCACGATTGCGGAGTGAATTACACCGGCTAGCGCCCCGTGCCGCGCATGCAGCACGTCGAGTAATTCCAGCATGGCGCCATCATCTGACGCGTCGAGTTGCATGTAGCTGGCGTCAGCCCCAGTCCGACGCAAATCTGTGACCAGCCGGGTGATACCGGCATCCTCTTCGCGCCGTCCTGTCAAGATGATGCTGGTGTACGGTGTGTGTGCGATCTCGCGCGCCAGGGCACTGCCGAGCCCGCCTGCACCGCCAATGATGAGATAGGCACCGGGCTCGAGTGCCTTGGCCTTCGGTAGACTTGCTGGCGTAAAGCTGCGCAGCAGTGTCATGCCGCGATCATAGCGCCTGTGTGTGGGTCGACCGGGCTCTGACGTCTCGCGTACCAGGCGCTCGGCTACCTGGGTTTCGCCCTTTGCGACGTCCACCACGATCAGGCGGCCGGACTTCCATTCGTGTCCGAGGCTCAGGAACAGTGCCGCCGCCCCCGCCCGCGCGGGGTCGCTTTCGGCCGTGCCAGTGCTTGCTACTACAAGTGACGCCGGTCCCTTGATGGCATTGGCGATGGACCGGGCGAGGTGGAAAGCCGGCTTCAGGCCTTTCGCCGCTGGATCGAGCACATAGATGCGCGAATGGGAGACGGGTTCAACGTCGTTGCCTTCTCCGATCAGTCGCTCCGTTGCGCCGGCGTGCTGTGCCTTCAGCCCGGCAACGACTTCGGGCACGTTGCCATTGTGAAGGATCAGAACGGTTCCGACATCGAGCGCGCCGGTCGGCATTTTGGTGTCCTGCTGCCAGCCGGGAACCGCGATGATCAGATTGTCTGACGGAGCGACAGGTCGTGCTAGGAAGCCCTCGACCTCGGCGAGAACTTCTCCGGCATGTCCCAGAACCGTAAGGTCCATTTTTTTGGGTCCGGACTGCCTTGCCAGTACATGACATGCCATGTCGAGGCGACCCATCATCGCCACGCGAGCGGCGGCGAATGGCAGCAGCGGCCCTGATGTCTCGTCGGCCAGCAAGAGGCTGCCAGCCTGGGCCGCCATGTCGAGGACCGAGGCGTCCGATCTGGTGCCGTCTTCGGGGCTGCTCAGCGCCGCCAGAACGGTCGATCCCTTCCTCCACAGCGAGGTGATTGAGCTAAACGCTGGTCCAAGCTGCAGGCCTGATGATGCGATCCCGCGATAGAGTTCCGTGCCGTCGACAGTCTCATCTGGACGCTCGCAAAGTGCCGCCACGTCGATTGGCAACCTCCGGTCAGGTCGCTCCGGGCAAATCAGGCCGCACACCGCAGGGGTGCCGTCTGCACTTCGTATTTCGAAGCGCTGTTGATGGCCTTCATGCATGAAGTGCAAGCTGTGAGGGGCTCCCACCTCGACAGGCCTGAGCCAGGAAACGTCCCGCAGGTCGATGCTGCTGAGCCCAAGGGCCTGCGCAATGATGGCGGCGGTGGCGGATGCCGGCATCAGTGCCTGTTCGCCGACGCGATGCTGGGCGAGGTCGGGGAAGGCAGCCCAGTTGATGCCTTTCGCCTTCGGGGGGGCCTCATGCGCGGACTTAGCCCAATGTCTTGCCCTTTCGAACGGATAGAGAGGCACCGGGGTCTCAGGCAGGGAGCAGGCGGCTGTGGGCCACGAAATACGCTCTTGCTGCAGGAAGGCTGCCGCCATCGCTTCGGGTGACAGGGGTGCGACGGGGTGCGGAGAGGCGGCCAGCAGCGCCCTGAAGGGGCGGCGCGGCACATCGCCATTGCTGAGCACCAGTCCATGCTCGCGGCGGGGTTTTGCGTCCGCGAGCCATGCTCGCAGCAACCCCGCGGCCGCTGCAACGTCCGCCGCAACGACGACGAGGCGGTATTCTAGTGGCGCGCGGCCAAGCTGCAGAAGGCGAGCGGCAGCCGCGAGGCCCGGTGCATCGGGACTTTCGAGGGTCTCCGCCCATGCGGCAGCGAGGCCTCTCAGCGCCGCCGTACTTCGAGCCGAGAGTGGTAGGACCTGCTGACCACTCGGCTTCGGTGCAGGATCGCGCGGGGGCGGTGGTGCAAGGACGACGTGCGCCATTGCGCCGGTGAATCCGAAGGCGCTTATGCCAACCAGGCTCTGCCCGGTCGGATAATTTTCTGCCTGGCGCACGAGGCGCAGAGCGCTTCCCGCTAGCTTCAGCAGTGGATTCGGTTCGTCGCAATGGAGTGTCGCGGGCCAGACGCGATGGCGGAAGGCGAGCAGAGCCTTCACCACAGCCGCGAGGCCGCTCGCCGGCTCGAGGTGGCCGATGTTCGACTTCACGCTGCCGAGTCCGATCGTGCCTTCTGCAGCGGTTGCACCCACCGCCGCCTTGATGCCGTCAACTTCCGCCGGATCGCCGAGTTCGGTGCCCGTGCCGTGAGCCTCGATATAGCCGATATCGTCCGGGCTGATTCCTGCCTCAGTCCATGCGGTTCGCAGAAGCTCAGCCTGAGCCTGCGGGTTGGGCGCGGTGAGAGAGACGGCATGTCCGGCGTGGCCCTCCGCGCTGCCTCGGATCACACCGAGGACCCTGTCTCCATCCGCTTCCGCGGCGACAAGTGGCTTTAGAACGAGAGCCACTACGCCTTCGCCGCGCCCATAGCCATCGGCCCGCACCGAGAAGCTCTTGCATCGGCCATCTGGCGAGAGCGCGCCCATGTTCTCGATCATCTTCCGCGATGCTGGGCTCAGCAGCAGGTTTACGGCACCGGCAATGGCCAGCTTGCATTCTCCGCTGCGTAGTGCGGTCGCCGCGCGGTGCAGGGCCGCGAGCCCAGAGGCGCACGCAGTGTCGACCACCAAAGATGGGCCGCGCAGGTCGAGCCAATAGCTGACACGGTTTGCGATGGCCGAATGGGCAATCCCGGTTATCACCTGTGGCGCATCATTGCCGCGCAGCACTTCGGCGTAGTCCGCGCCCTGCGCGCCAACGAACACGCCCGTTCGGCTGCCGGCCAAGGCCGTCGCATCCAGCCCCGCATGTTCGAAGGCATGCCAGCACGCCTCGAGGAACAGGCGCTGCTGTGGATCCATGATTGCCGCCTCTCCCGGCGAAATCTGGAAGAAGGCCGCATCGAATGCGTCGACGTCCGTGATGTAACCGGCAAGAAGATCGCGAGCGTTGGAATAGCCGGGGCGCTCGTTGCCAGGCGGGCCCACCACGTCGCGCCCGTCGCGTAGCACATCCCAGAAGCTGTCGAGATCGGGAGCTCCCGGAAGGCGTCCTGCCATGCCGATGATGGCAATCGCTCCATCGTCAGCGCGAGGTGCAACAGAGGGCTGCGACACGACGGTTGGCTGTTGCGAGGCAGCGTTGCCAAGTGTGATGCCTTCCTTGGACAGGTAGTCCGCCACCTCGTTCAGCGAGCCGTGCTGATAGAAGAGGGTGGGGGAAAGGTCATGGCTCAGCTGGTGGGAGAGGAGACTTGCGAATTCCTTCAGCGTGATCGAGTCGAAACCTTGATCGAGCAGGCTCGCGGCAGGGTCGAGCGCATTTGGATCCAGCTTTACAACTCCCGCTGCAAGTTCGATCAGTGTTGCAGGACTGGCGGCAGCGGCGGGAGCAGACGGCCGGGGCAATACCAGTTCCGACGTTTCCCGCTGCGCACGCACCAGCTCTGCGAGTGCACCCTTTGCAACCATCACCACGGGTTCGTCCACCGCAAGCGCCTGATCGAGGGCGTCGAAAGCCTCGGCGTCGGTGATGGCTCCCAGTCCGGATGTCCCCGTGATGAGGCGAGTCGCAGCACTGCTGGGTCGCATGCCGCCGTCCTGCCACAGCGGCCAACATATTGCGAGGCTTCGACCCGGGCCGCGAGCGGAGCGGACTTCTGCGAAGGTCTCCAGGAAGGCGTTGGCCATGGCGTAGTCGCCCTGTCCAAAATCACCGACGATCGAGCCCAGCGACCCATGGAGGACGAAGGCCTTGAGCGGGTCATCCCGCGTGGCTGCGTCGAGGTTGATGGCGCCGTCGATCTTGGCTGAGAGAACCGCCCGTGCCTCGTCAGCGTCCTTCGTGCTGAGGGGTTTGCTGCCCATCGTGCCGGCAAGGTGATGGACCGCCGTGAGTGGGCCGAATACGTCGCGGATGTCCTTGACCGCGGACCGTACCGACGCGGCATCGCTGACGTCTGTTCGCCAGTAGCGCACAAATGCGCCGCGTGCCCGGAGCGTTGAGAGGAAAGCCTCGCCTTCGGTAGTGAGAGCCGAGCGGCCGAGCAGCGCGATTTTAATACCAGTCGCGGCAACCCGTCCGGCCAGCTTCTGTCCGATGCTGCCGAGGCCGCCTGAGATCAAGATGACGCCCGGCTCCCCGACGGGGCGTGCAGCGCTACTCTGCGACATGGCTTCGGGCCAGCGCTCCAGCCGACGGTCACCCGCGATGCGCACCTCGGCAGGATTCTGAGAGAGTTCTGCTATGACTGTGCCAGCGGGTTTGGCACCCGCGTGATTGTCGAGAGCCAACGTTGAGACGGCCCAGCCCGGCAGCGCCTGGGGAACGCTCGCAATCAGGCCACTAAAGCCCGAGGCGGAGTCGTCGGGATGCGCAAACAGCACGCGTATTGGAGCCTGCCCGACAGCGGCGCGGATCGATTGCAGCCGTTGCAGTGTCTGCGCTTCCTGCGCCCCGGGCGGCAGGCCCCGGGTTGCGCCGAGGGGCCAAAGATCGACGACGTGATCCGGCCGGTGGCCGCTATCGCGGATAAGCGAGACGAGCTTGTCGGCCGTCTCAGGAAAAGCGGCAATGAAGTGCCCCGTCCACATCCCGCGCAGCGCGTCCCGTTCATCCGTCGAGTTGACGAAAGCCAGCAGCACGCCACCAGGCGGTTTGGCGCTCGGGCCGGCTGCCACTTCGCGCCAGCGGGGGGCGTGCAGTCGCACGCTATCGCACGGCACGGGTGAGGCGTCCTCTGCCGTGGCCGCGAACCAGTGGCGTTCCTTTTCGAAGCAATAGCCGGGCAACGGGATCGTCCGCACGGCGGATCCCTCATCAAGCAGGTCCACGGCGAGCGCGTCACCTGCCAGATAGGCGCGCGCAATGCCGACCAGGTGGGCGCTGCCTCCACGATCCTCGAGCGACTGTCCGTTGCGCAGCGCCTCGCGGAGCTCAGGCTCACTGCCAACCACAAAGGCTGCACGGAAGGGCTCGTGGCGGCGGCGCAGGTTCAGCGTATAGGCCAGGCTGGCCAGAGAATGCGATTGATGGTCCTGAAGGTACTGTGCGAGAGCGGCCTTGGCACGCGTCAAAGCAGCTTGGCTTCGAGCGGAAAGCGTAACCAGACGATCGCCTTCGGCCGGGGCCGTACCGGACAGGGCAGGGGCCTCCTCGATTATCATGTGCGCATTGGTGCCGGAGAATCCGAAGGAAGAGATCGCCGCGCGCCGTGGCGCTCCGTTGCGCCGTGGCCAGGTCTGCGGCTCGCGTGCAAGCGCGAAAGGCGAACCGTCGAGCTTCAATAGCGGATTGTTAGACTCTGCATGCAGGCTCTTCGGGATGAGTTCATTGCGGAGCGCCAGCAGAGCCTTTGCCAGCCCCGCGGCGCCAGAGGCTGCGGTGGTATGGCCGATGTTGCTCTTCACTGTCCCGAGCGAGCAGAACCCGACCTTGCCGGTGCGTGGCGCAAAGGCGGCGACGAGGCCGGCCGCCTCGATCGGGTCGCCGATACGCGTACCCGTGCCATGCGCTTCAAGCATCTCGACGGTCTCACAGTCGATGCCAGCTCGGTCGAGAACTTGGCCGATGAGTTGGGCTTGGGCGGCGGCGGATGGCGCGGTGATGCCATTGCTACGGCCATCCTGGTTCATGTCGCTGGCGAGGATGACACCATAGATCTGGTCGCGATCGGCAATGGCGCGGGCCAGTGTCTTCAGCACCACCACGGCGGCACCTTCAGCCGGAACGATTCCATCCGCCCCCGAAGCAAAGCTGCGGCACTTGCCGGTGGGAGAGAGCATGCCTGCCCGGCTCATCTGCTTGAACGGCCACTCACTCAGATAGAGCGAGACGCCCCCGGCAACTGCCAAGTCGATTTCGCCTCGCCGAATGGCCTCGGCTGCGAGATGTGCGGCGACGAGGGAGGATGAACAGGCCGTGTCTATGGTGAGGGCCGGTCCCTTGAGATCGAGCAGGTAGGAAAGGCGTGCGGCAAGGATCGAACCCGCGTTCCCGAGCATGAGATAGGCATCCGGTGACACTCCGCCCGAGCGCATCAGCTCAGAGTATTCGTCACCCGATAGCCCCACATAGACGCCGGCGCTGCTGCCACGAAGGCGTTCGTCGGCCATGCCTGCGTCCTCCAGGGCATGCCACGCAGTTTCGAGAAACACCCGCTGCTGCGGGTCCATGTAGGAAGCCTCTCGAGGCGTGATGCCGAAAAAGGCAGCGTCGAAGCGATCATGCCCGTCGATGAACCCGCCCCACTTTCCGTAGGTCTTTGCTCTGTCTTCGGGATCACTGCTCCAATGGGCGGCGCTGTCCCATCGGTTTCGAGGAACCTCACTCACGCAGTCGGTGCCATTGCGCAGCACGTCCCAGAACTGGCTCTGATCTGCTGCACCTGGAAGGCGGGTGGCCAGTCCGACGACGGCTACGGCATTTTCGGGCAGGCTGGTGAGCTCTACGGATGTGGCGACTGGTGCCTCCGGCGTCGACATGCTCGGCATGGCGGCAATCGCCTCGGCCAGGAGTGTCGGTGTGGGATGGTCGTAGATGAGGTTGGTGCCCAGCTCAGCGCCTAGCCGACGAGCGAGTTCGTCGGTGAAGCGGAGACCGGCAAGGCTATCCACGCCCTGCTCGACGAAGGCGGCATCGGCATCGACGTCCTCCGGGGCGACGCCGATCACCTTGGCCAGCGCGGAGCGCACGAGGGTTAGGCCATCACGCGGGGAGGCGGCCGGAGCCCGCACTTGTGGTGATTGCTGTTTCACCGCGCGTTTACCGAACGGAAGCACGTTGGTCAGTGCTGCCCTGTTCGCGGCGAGGAGCCAGTCCTGTGGGGCATTGCTCGCCTCAAACTGGAGAAAGAGATAGCGCAGTGAGCCCGATGCGAGCGCCTTTCCGAAATTGAGCCAGCCATCATGGACGCGGCGCACCAGTTCAAGCTTGGCGGGCGGCATGCCCCTGGCCAAGAGCAGACGCATGGTCGCATCGATATCGTCGCCGGTGAGGCAGTTGGCGATTCCGGCGCTGCAATCGACCGCCCGGGTGATGGCAAGTCCGGCCTCTGCCATGAGCCTCGCATAGTTTGCCTCGCTGAGCGTCCACGATCCGGTGGCGGGCGATGGTGCGTCGACACGTGGTGACAGGCAGTCGGCCAGCGCGATGCGCCCGCCCGGCGCGAGGCTGGCCTTTAGGTTAGCGAGAAGCGCCTTCTTGTTCTCGATGTGGTGGGCGACCTCGATGCCGATGATGAGGTCGAAGCTGCCGGGGAAAGGCTGCCCCGCGCTGTCGCCGGTCTCGATTGTGATCCGATTCGAAAGCTCCGCGAGGCGCACGCGAGAGTCGGCCACGCGCCCGTGCTCGGCGGAGATGGTCCGACCATAGCCGTTGAGCTGCGGATTGCCACGCGCGAGGCGAATGAGATCGGTTCCCGCCCCGCAGCCGAAATCCAAAACCCGTAACGGTCGCGACGTGACGTCGATGCCCGCCAGCAGCTCCTCGCGCAGGGCGCGCTGACCGTCAAGCAGGGCCTGCGTCGCGAGCGGATCGTGGTCCGGCTCGAAGACCGTTCGGGTCCAGGAGAATCCGGGCGGCGGATTGTGCAGCGGTGCCAGGGAGAAATAGGCCTCTGTCAGCTCGTCGCCGGACACCGGGATTGTGGCGTCGTAATAGTCGCCAACGGGTTCGAGCTGTGGCGTCTGGGAGATGGCACGCTGCTCGGCTCGCGAAGCGCTGATGCTACCGCGACTCATCGCGTCACCCTCTCCCAGCCAGAACCGGCGTGGCTCGAAGGGATAGTTTGGCAGGGGCACGATGCGTGCGCGGTGCTGGCCGCGCAGGGCGTCCGGCGAGAACTGACCTCCTGCCACCCAGTGGCGGGCCACGGCCTCGGGGTCGGCACTGGCAAGCAGGCTCGCCGGCCCGCTTTGGCGGCCCTGCATGGCGCGGTTCGCTGTTCCGGCAAGCCAGCTGTCGATTGTGCCCAGCAGTTCGGCACGATTGGCGACGACGCAAGCCCAGCGCCGGGCGAGGCTCTGGCGGCCGGCCTGCAGCGTCCAGGCTATGTCGCGCAGGCTGTAACCCGGTTCGCTGTGTATCGCGTCGCGAAGTCGTGTGAGCTGTAGGCGCAGACGTTCCTCGTTGCGGGCCGAGATGGTGATCAACTGGGGCGTGCCGTCATCCGCGTCTGACGGCGGTGCCGGAAGCGCTTCCTCCAGAATGACGTGGGCGTTGGCGCCGCCAAGCCCGAAGGAGGAGATGCCGGCGCGGCGCGGTCCGCCGTCGCTTCGCCACTCAGCAAGCGACGTCTGCACGCGGAAGGGTGTTTCGGCGAAGTTGATGTTGGGATTGGGCGGCAGCGCATGGAGCGAGGGGGCGAGGGCTTGGTGCTGCAACTGCAGCAGCACCTTGCTCACGCCCGCTACGCCGGCCGCCGCCTCGAGGTGGCCGATGTTTGGCTTGATCGAGCCGATCGCGCAGCTGCCGGCTGGCTTTGCGCCGGCGAAGGCCAGCGTAAGCGCCCTCACCTCGACGGGATCACCGAGTTCTGTGCCGGTGCCATGGGCCTCAATGTAGCTGATCGAGGCCGGCTCGAGGTCCGCCCGGGTGAATGCTGCGCGGATGACGCGCTCCTGCGCGAACACCGAGGGTGCAGAGTAGCTGCTGGTGCGCCCGCAGGTGTTGACGGCGCTGCCCTTCAGCACCGCGAGGATCGGATCACCGTCGCGCTGGGCATCGGCGAGCGGGCGCAGCAGGATCGCGCCGATGCCCTCGCCCACGACGAAGCCCTTGCCGCCGGCACCGAAGGCGCGCGTTTTGTCGTCGGGCGACAGCACCCTGTAGGCCGACATCAATATATGATGCAGCGGGTGCATGAGGAGGTTGACGCCTCCGGCGATCGCCGCCCGACAGTCGCCCCGTCGGATCGCCTCGGCCGCCATGTGTATGGCACTCAGTGACGACGAGCAGGCCGTGTCGACCGCGGTGCTGGGTCCCGTGAGGTCGAAAAGGTACGAGACGCGATTGGCGATCGATGAATGCGAAGAGAAGGCGCCCGTGTAGTGACCCTTCGCCCAGATCTCCGTGGCAAGTTGTTCGTAGGTTTGGCTCATCACGCCGACGAAAACGCCTATGTCACCGCCCCTGTCGTTCACCGCCGAGCGCTTCAGGCGCTCGGGCGTGTGGCCGGCATTCTCGAACAGTTCCCACACCACCTCGATGAACTGGCGCTCCATTGGATCGATGGCGCGTGCTTCCGCCGGCGAGATATTGAACAGGCCAGCATCGAATTGGTCGATGCCGCTGACGAAACCACCAAAACGGGTTTGTGCCTTGTCATCACGATCGCCGCTGGCGTCAAAGTGCTCGGCGTGGTTCCAGCGCTCGGGCGGCACCTCGGTGATGGCGTTGCGGCCTTCGCTGAGCAGTGACCAGAGTTCTGCAGGCGTGCGCGCGCCTGGGTAGCGCCCGGCAAGCGCGATGATGGCGATGTCATCCATGGCGAGTTGCGCTTGTCCAAGCGCTGTGGCGGGTGCCGTGTGAGAATGGTTGCCGAACTGGCGGGCGACGTCCGGCTTGTTGGCCGTGAGCCATTCGGCGAGGCTTGTCGCCGAGTTGGACTCGAACAGCAGCGTTTTCGGCAGTGTCCCAAAATCACTCTCCAGTGCTGCGATGATCTCGAGCGCCATAACCGATTCGAGGCCGTAGACGCCGAAATCCGCGTGAGGGTCCACGGTGCCGGGTTTCAGCTTGAGTGCGGCGCACAGCAGATTGCTCACATGCGTAACCAGGCCATCGCTGCTGGCTTCGCTGCGCCGTGCCGCCGCGGCGGTGATGATCACCTGCGGGTCGTTGCCCGCTTCGGGTTCCATGCGGATATTGGTGAAGCCGGCCTCCGCCAGTAGTGTTCGCCACTGGCGGGCCGGCGCTGCGGGCCCGTGTGGTTCGCGCGACTCCAGGTCGGTTGCACGCCACCAGCCTTCGGTGAGTCCGAAAGTGAGGGTTGCGAAGTCGCGGGTGCTCGTCGCCTCGTTGAGGACCAGAAGACCGCCCTTCTTGAGCAAGGACCCGCAGTTTGCGAGACTCCTGCGAAGGTCGGCAGTAGCATGGATGACGTTTGATGCGACGACGATGTCCGCCGGCGACAACGGCACAGTCGCTGAAGCCGCAGAGATGTCGAGTCGCGCCGTCGTGAAGCCGGCAAGTAATCCGCCGAAGCGCTGCTGGGCTGGCGGCAGGAAGGCCGGCGAGATATCTGTGAACACATAGTCGCTGTCTGGTGCTGCGGCGGCAAGGCGCGGCAAAATCGCCGCTGTCGCACTGGCCGTGCCGCCGCCTATCTCGATAATGCGTAGCGGGTGCCCGGCAGGCCGCCTTTGGGCGATTTCCAACACGGCTGCGGCGATGCTGCCGTTGAGCCGCCTGACCACCGCGGAGTCGGTATAAATCTTTCCGACGAGTTCCAACGAACCGCCGGGCATCAGGGCGGCCACACCCGTCATTTTGCCGCCAAGCACTTCCGGCAGGCAGGCAAGTGCCCGTGCGAGCAGGGCCCGGTGGGCGGGGAGTTCGTCCGTGTTTTCGGACAGCTGCGCAGCGGGTGCCATGGCGGACCAAGCCCCGTTGTGCAGTTGGGCCAGCCCGCGCCGGGCTAGAATGGCGAGACACGCCTCGAACAGTCGCATACAGCCCGGGCTGACGCGGCAGTGCCTCGCCCATTCGGCCAGGCTCAGGGCTTTACCCGGCACAAAACCCATGCCTGCAAGTTGTAGCTGAAGGGTGACGGCGGCCTCGGCCTCGATAGCCGTCAGGGCAGCTTCTTCGACGTCCTCGCGATTTTGCGCGGGCGCTGTCACGCCCAGCCGGGTGAAGGCCTCTGCCGTACCGGCCACCGGCATGATCTGGTGCACGCCCGCGCAGATCGCGCGTTCGAAGGCGCCGATACCCTCCGCGTTGCTGATCGGCAGGATACCCTGGCGGGCAAGGCGGTCGCGCATGGCGTCATCGGCTACGACGCCGACCTCACCCCAATAGCCCCAATTGATGCTGAGTGCGGGAATGGACTTGCTGGTCCTGAGATGAGCGGCAAAGGCGTCCTTGAAGCGGCAGCCGGCGACGTAGTTGGCTTGGCCGGCATTGCCGAACACGGCATTGGCGGACGAGAAGAACGCGAAATAGTCGAGACTATCCTGCGCCACGGCAGCCGCCAGGTTCACCGCACCGCGTGCCTTGGGCTCGAGCGCCCTCCGAAGCGATGCCTCATCGAGACGAAGCAGGCTCCGGTCATCAAGGACGAGGGCCGAATGGATGACGCCATTTATGGGGCCCCAGAGGCGGCGTGCATCCGCCACGGCCTGGGCGACGGCAGGGCCGTCGAGCAGGTCGGCGCTGCGATAGATCGCCTCGCCGCCGGCCGCTGACACAGCGGCAATTGCCGCCTCAGCGCTGGCAGGACCGCTGCGGCCGATCAGCAGCACGCGGGCATGTGCGCGCCGCGCCATGTGGCATGCGATCTGCAAACCGATCCCGCGCGCGCCGCCCACGATCACATGAATGCCCCATGGCCTGAATGGATTGAAGGCTGAAGCGGGCAACTCGGTCCGCTCGACCCGTTGCACGAGGCGGCGGCCATTGCGCAGCGCGATCTCGATGCGCTGTTCGGTGGCGGGTTCGGCGAGTATGGCGGTTGCCATCGCGGGGAGGTCAGCGGGCGACGGAGCGGGAGGCAGATCGATCAGCGCGCAGGAGAGCCCCGGAAGTTCGAGGCCTGCCACCTTTGCAAGGCCGATGGCGGCCGCCTGCCAGGGCGAGACGGATGGCTCGAAACCGGTCGCCTGCACCCCGAAGGTTACCAATCTGAGCACGCGCTTCTGTGTTGCGCCGAGCCGTGCCAGACCCTGTGCGAGACTCAGGAGTGGCACGACACCGCCGTTCTCCGCAGCGGAAAGCTCATCATTGCCAGGGCCCTGGCCGGCGATGAAAATGATCTCGCGCACGGAAGCGAGCGCCTTGCTGATGGCTGCAGGATCATGCCGCAGCGTGGGCAGCGAAAGGCTGATGAGCCTGCCGGGTGTCGCGGCTACAGCAAGTGCTGCAACGAGATCAGCCGCTTCTGGTCCGGCAATGATGGCAACATCGCCTTGCGGCCGCACTACGCCGTCCAGCGGCTCATCACGCCACACGGGTTGAAGCAGGGCGAGGTTTTCGGGAGCTTGCTTGGTGCTTCCCGCTACCGGCCGAAGTGACAAGCCTTGCAGCATGGCAACGACCTCGCCGGCTTCGTCGAGAAGAGCCATGTCGACGCCGAGTAGCGCCGAGTCGTGGCGCGGCTGCAGGCTGGCACGACGTGCCTCGCCGATGCGCGTGCCAAGCCATAGTGACTCGATATGGAAGGGTAGATGCGCTCCTCGTTCCGGCACCAGCAGTGCAGCAGCGTGGAATCCAGCGTCGAGCAGACCCTCGGGCGGCCCTTCTGACTTCAGCTGGGCCACGGCCAGTCCGTCCGAGATATGCGCACTCCGGATGCGGCGGTAGGTAAATCCATAGTTGGTGCCCATGGACTCAAAACGCTCGTAGAGGCCGGACACGTCCGGCAGATCGCCGGCAGCAGCGGACGGAGCACCCTGGGGTTGCTTCGCATTTGTCATCCGCCCGCGCACGGCTGTCCTGCCTTCATGCAAAACGGTGAATAGTCCATCCTCGCCGCGCACGATGGTGACGGTGACGCCCGCCGCATCCGCAGCTAGCGGTGTGATGAATGATACGTCGCTGAACGACACATCGTCTCCGACCTGCCGTGCGAGGGCGATCAGCAGCGCTGCCGCAGGCAGTACTGGGCGGCCCCTCACGCGATGGTCGGAGAGAACGGGATCCGATAGGGACCATGACAATGTGGTCTCGAGGGAAAGAACAGTTTTCTCTGCGACGCTTTCGCGCGCCTGGCGGAGCGGCCTAGGCGCGCTGGGTGGCTTGGGCGGTTGCGGCAGCCAGTAGCGCTCCTCGTTGAGTGGGAGCGGCGGCAGGGCGATGCGACGTGCGCCGGGGACCGGCGGCAGCGGCACCGCACCACCCCCGAGCCAGGCCGTCACGTGTGGCAGCGGCGGGACGGTCGGCGGTAGGTTGCTACCGGCAGCGAGGCCTTCGAGTGCGGCAAGCATGTCGGTCTTGGTTTGCGCCATGATTGCGTGACGGACAGCATGAACCGTGCGGCCCTGCGAGAGGGTGTGCGCAACATCGGGCACGAGCCACGGTGACTCGAGCACGCGGCGGATGAAATTGGCCAGATCACCCGCAAACCGCGCCAGCTGATCCTGGCTGGGTGCCGACAGCGGGATGCACCATGGTCCGACGGGAGCTGCCGTCCGCTCCGATTGCGCTGGCGCCTCCTCGATGATCACATGCGCGTTCGACCCTCCGGCACCGAAGGAACTGATACCTGCCCGCAAAGGTGAATTGTTCCGCCGCGGCCAGTCTGCGAGCTTGCGCACAACCGCGAAACCGCTGCCATCGATCTCGAGCACAGGATTGGGCGGATCTGCATGGAGGCTCGGTGCCAGCTTCCGGTGCTGCATCTGCAGCAGGACCTTCGCCAGCGCGGCGACGCCTGCCGCGGCCTCGAGATGGCCGATGTTGGACTTGACGGATCCGAGAGCGATACCCTGCGCACCGGCACCGAATGCCCGCTTGAGGCCTTCGAGTTCGATCGGGTCGCCGAGTGAGGTTCCGGTCCCGTGGGCCTCGACATAACCTATTCCACTCGCATCTATGCCGGCTCTGCGCAGGGCCGTGCGGATAACCTGAGCTTGGGCCTCGCTCTGCGGAACGGAATAGCCGCTGGCGGTGCCGCCATGGTTGATGGCGCTGCCGCGGACGACGCCGTGGATGTGATCCCCATCGGCAAGAGCATCCGCGAGTCGTTTGAGAACCACCGTCCCCACGCCTTCGCCCGGCACGTAGCCGTCGCCGCCAGCGCCGAAGCTCCGGCAACGTCCATCGCTTGCGGCGAAGCGGCCTGCTGAGAGACCGAGGTACTTGCGCGGATGGAGGCTGAGGTTGACGCCGCCTGCCACAGCGGCGTCACATTCGCCGCGGCGCAGGCTCTCGCAGGCGAGGTGAAGCGCGGTAAGTGCCGAGGAGCAGGCCGAGTCCAGGGCCATGGACGGTCCTGTCCAGCCGAAGCAATAGCTGACACGATTGGCAATCGACCAGTAGGGCGCATGCGCGGCGATGAAGCTGTCGGGTGTCGATGCATCCGCCGCGAGGAGTTGCCATTCGCCGTACATCACGCCGGCGAAGACCCCGACCTTGCCGCCGCCCAATGCCTGCGGCAGACACGCCGCGTCGTCGAGTGCAGCTTGCACGCTGGTGAGGAATAGCCGTTCCTGCGGATCCATCAGTTCCGCCTCCCGGGGAGATATCCGGAAGTGCAGAGGGTCGAAGCGGTCAACGCCGTCTATGAAGCCGCCCCAGCGCGAATAGCTGCGGCTACCGTTGCCCTTCTGCGGGTCGAAGAAATCCTCAAGCGCCCAGCGCTCGGTCGGGATTTCGGTCACGCAGTCGCGGCCCGTGCTGAGCACCTCCCAGAAGGCCTGAATGTCGGCGGCTCCCGGGAAGCGCCCCGCGATCCCGATGATGGCGATTGCATCGCTGTCACCTAGGCCTGTCGATTCCGCCGTTGCGCTTTCACTCGGTGAGGCGATGATGGCTGGCGGCTCGGCTGGTGCCGCGGATGCCGAGGCGGGTTGTCTGGATGAGAGAAGTGCGGCCAAACGGTCGAGCGTACCCGCTTCGTAGAAGTCCATGGCGCGCGTGGGAATGGAAAGTGAGGTGGCGAGCGTCTTGGCCACCTCGACGGCAAGAATCGAATCGAGGCCCAGGTCGGCAAAGCCGGCGCTGCCTGTGATCTGCTCTGGCTCGACGTAGAGGGCCGAGGCCAGCGCCGAAATGACCGCACCCCTGATATCGTGATCCGGGGGGAGGGCGGTGACCGTCGCTGGGCCATGGGCTGCGGCGGCGACCACCGCTGAAGCGCTTGCCATGTCTGGTGGGGCCGCGGGTGTTGCGCTGGCGACCGGCCGGACAGGAGCGGCGATGCAGTCGCAGAGCCGTTTGGGTGTAGGATTGTTGTAGAAATCGATGGCCTTGATGCGAGTGCCCAGGCTGGCGTTGATGCGCTGTGCGAGTTCGGCCGCAAGGATGGAGTCGAGCCCAAGTGCAGCAAAGCCTGAGTCAGACGTTACGTCTTGGGGTTCAAGCATGAGGAGTTCGGCCGTCAAGCGGCGGATCTCTTCGATCGGGCCAGAGGGTTCCGGCAGCTGTGCAGCAACGGGCGCCGCCTCGAGCGTGAGCCAGAAGCGCTGCTGCTGGAAGCGGTGCGGTGGCAGCCGCAGCAGATTGGAGCGTCGTACTTCGGGAAGGGGCCCGGACGGAGCGACAGTGCGCCCGTCGGCGATAGCCTCCAGTCCGGCCAGCAGGCCTTCCCGGTCTCTGGCCACAAAGGCGGCTCGACACGCGAAGGGCGCGCGGCGCGACAGCGTCCAGGACAGTTCCTGAAGGCCTGCCGACACGCCTCCCGCGAGGATCCAGTTGAGCAGATCGGATGCCCGCTGCTTCAGTGCGGAGGCGTCGGGCGCGGTCAGGACAAAGGGCAGCGGTGTTCCAGAGCTTTCTGCAGAGGGTGGCTGACGCGGTGCTTCCAGGATGACATGGGCATTGGTGCCGCCGAATCCGAAAGCGGAGACTGCTGCGAGCGGCCTATCATCCGGCCACGGCTGTGGCCGCGCGAGGCGTCGGAAGGGTCCGTGCCCGTTGCCGGCAGAGATATCGGGCGGCAGGGTCCGGGCCTCCATGGCGAGCAGAAGTTTCAGCAGCCCCGCGATGCCCGCCGCCGGCAGCGTGTGTCCGATGTTAGCCTTCACAGAGCCGATGGCGCAGTCCTGATGACCGAGACTCGCCGACAGTGCCTCCAGTTCGATCGGATCTCCCAGCTTGGTGCCTGTCCCGTGGCACTCCACGAAGGCAATTCGCGCAGGGTCGATAGCGAAGTCGTGATGGAGCGAGCGTATGAGATCCCTCTGTGCCGGACCGTTGGGCGCGGTGATGCCGTTGGTCTGCCCGTCTTGGTTCATGCCTGAGGCGCGGATGATGCCAGAAATCCTGTCGCCGTCGCGCATGGCATCGCCAAGCCGCTTCAGCACGACGACGCCCACGCCGTCACTGGGTACGATACCGTCAGCATTCTCGCAGAACGGTCGGCAGCTGCCGTGCGGCGAAAGCAGGCCTGCGTCGCCGAAGAAACCATGGCCGCGCGGATACGGTACCGAAATCGAGACGCCACCGGCCAGCGCAGCCTCGCATTCGCCGGCACGCAGCGCCTGGACCGCAAGATGTACGGCAGTGAGGGCCGAGGAGCAGGCTGTATCGACCGTCAGCGCCGGGCCCTTGAGATCGAGTGCATAGGCCACGCGTGCCGCCAGTACGGCGAGTGAGGTGCCAATGGTGCTGTGGCTCTCGCCGCCTTCCACCGGATAGTCGCTGGCTTGGGCGCCGGCATAGACGCCGATCCTGCGGCCGGCGACGCCGTCAGCATGGAGGCCAGCATCGTCAAGTGCCTTCCAGCATTCCTCGAGGAAGACCCGCTGCTGCGGATCGATCAGTCGTGCCTCGCGCGGCGAGACGCGGAAGAAGCTGGCGTCGAAATCCTGATAGCCTGGAATCAGCCCACCATGTGCCGTTTCGGAGCCTGGCCACAAGCCGGCGGGCAGCAACCCGGTGGTGACGCGGTTGCCGCGGATCACCTCCCAGAACTGGTCGAGGTTTTCAGCCCCCGGGAAGCGCCCGGCCATGCCGATTATGGCGATGGCCTCGGGCACGGCATGGGCCGAAGTCGTCACGGATGACACGACCGACGCTTCACGCAGTTGCAACTCTTCTGCTAGCCGCATCGGCGTTGGGTAGTCATAGAAGTCGAAGGGTCGTACCTCGCGGCCGGTGGTTTCCGACAACGCTGCGGCGAGCAGAGGCGCCAGAACGGATTCAATTCCAAGCTCGGCGAAATTCCCCGCCGGATCTATGCTGTCGATACCTCGACCTAGCTGGCTGGCTATCACCTTCTGCACTTCAGCGAGCATTGAGCCAGCTGATTTGTCGGCAACTGGCCCGCGCAAGAGCCGTGGTGTCGCATCGACTGTCTGTTGTTCGATCCAGAAGCGCCTGCGATCGAAGACGGTGACGGGAAGTCGGATGCGCCGTGCCCCGGGGATCGTCGGAAAGCGGACCGAGTCACCTCTCTCGAAGGCTTGCGCCATGTCTGCCAGATCAGTCGGTACCCCGGAGATGGGCGTGCCGCGCAGGGCCGCCGAGAGGTCGGCGATATCAGCCACGACCAGCGCGTGGCGGTGGGCGAAGTGAACCCGTCCCCGTTGCAATGTGAAGGCAATATCAGCGACTTCAACGGCGGGGTGCGCCTCGAGCCATGCGGCGAGGCGATGGCGTGCCTGCTCGAGGCCTTTTGCTGTGCGGGCCGAGATCGGCACAATATGCCAGCCTGGAGTAATGTTACGGGCTGTGAAGTACGGCGGCTCCTCGAGGATGACGTGGGCATTGGTTCCGCCGATGCCGAAGGAACTGACGCCGGCGCGGCGCGGCGCGCCCAATGGCGGCTCAGGCCATGGTGCGGTCGAGGTGATGACGCGAAACGCCGATCGGTCCGCCAGTACGCTATGGGGATTGGGTGCTGCGTAGTGCAGCGATGGGCAGAGGGTCTTCTCGCGCAGCATCAATGCCGCCTTGACCAGGCCCGTCACGCCCGCCGCTGTGTGCAAGTGGCCGATGCTGCTCTTCACCGATCCAATGGCTACGGTACCGTCGCCCACGGTCTCGTGAGAGAAGACGCGGGCGAGCGCAGCCAGTTCGATGGGGTCGCCAAGCGGCGTGCCGGTGCCATGCGCTTCGATATATCCGATGTCGGAGGGGGACAGCCCCGCCATGGCGAGGGCTTCGCGAATGACCCGTTCCTGCCCCTCCTGCGCCGGCGCATAGAAGTCGACCTTGTGGGCCCCATCGTTGTTGACCGCACCGGCACAGATCACCGCGGTGATACTGTCGCCGTCGCGCAGGGCAGCCTCAAGCGGCTTGAGCAGAACCAGTGCGGCGCCATTGCCTGGCACCGCACCCGAGGCGGCGGCATCGAATGGTCTGCAGAAACCGTCTTTCGCCAGCATGAGTGAGGGATCGTAGCGGTAGCTGTCCTGCGGCAGGCTCACCGATGCGCCACCGGCCAACGCCATGTCGCATTGCCCGGACAGGAGCGATTCGCACGCCATGTTAATGGCGACTAGCGAGGCTGAGGAGGCGGTTTGGATGCTGAGGCTCGGGCCCCTGAGGTTGAGTTTGTAGCTGAGCCGTGTGGCGGCATAGTCTTGACCCAGCGCGCTGTCTGCCACCAGCCACTCGCCAGCGTGTCGGAGCGGGCCCTGGCAGTAGCTGGGCTTGGCGGCGGCGACATAGACGCCGACGCTGGCATCGACCTCGCCCGGAGCATAGCCCGCGTCCTCCAAGGCCCACCAGCCGCATTCGAGCAGAAGACGTTGCTCGGGGGCCAGAAGCTCAGCATGGCGCGGAATGAAGCGGAAGAAATCCGCGTCGAAGTCCTCAATGCCATCGATACGGCCGAAGGCCGCGACTTGGCCGTCGCCCGATGCCCCTCCGCGAGTCACCAAATCCCGCCCTTCAGCGAGTGCCGAGAAGAATGCGTCAGGTCCGTCGACGCCGGGAAGTCGGCATCCGATGCCGATGATCGCCACCAGGCCCTCGAGATCACGGGCGTTACTCATGCCCTTCCTCCGGCTGAGCTGCCGTTGAGACTGCGTCGTGCATCGAGCCGGCGGCTGCGGCGGTTTGGTGCCGAAGTCCCGACGTTTGGTGCAGGTTTCGGCTCGGCCGGCGTGCCACCGCCTTCAAGATGGTTGGAAAGATCAACAACAGTCGGGTGCCGGAAGAGATCCGTCACCGAAGGTGCCGGCGTGAAGATTTCGGCGAGCTTTGCCTGCAGAGTTACGGCCATGAACGAGTCACCGCCCACTTCGAAGAAGCTGGCGTCATCGGCAAAGTTGTCATGCCCTAGCACGCTGGACCAGGCCGCGCGCACTGTGTCTTTCGTTGTGCTTGTCTCTGCTTTCTGCTGTTGCGCGGCCTGTACGACTTTCGGTTTGGTACTCCGGGTAGCATCCCCGGCCACCATGGCATGGATGAAAACATGCTCCTGCGACAGCCTCAATGCCTCTCTCAGCGGTGAAATATCCATCCAGCCGACGGCACAGTGGCCGAGGTCGAGCTTGGTAGCTGAGTTGGAGAGTAGCTGGGCCATGGCCCCAGCCTCGATCCGCATCATGTCGTCTGACAGATTGCCATAGAGGGGCTCGATGGCGCGTCGGTCACCGACTAGCAGGATGGTGAGCGGCGCTGAAGCCGCCATGGCCCGGTTGGCCGGTGCGTGAAGATCGGCAATGTCGTGACTCACTTCACCGGTCTGGACTAACCGATGCTGCACCGGGTCGTAGTAGAACAGCATATGGTGCGCTGGATTATCTGACCTTCGAATAACATAAGCCTGCACGGCATAGCTGGAACCTGCCGAAGCATACTCGCGGTGTGCACCGTCTGTGGCTCCGATCTCGCGAAGAGGCGCCAGCAGGGCAGCTATGACATCGTCAACTGGGGTAGATGCGGCGAAGCTGCGTGTCGAGCGCCGGACGGTGGCTGCGACACCTTCATGTATCGTTAGTTCCAGGGCAGGTGCGATGCCGAGGTCGCGGCGGTTTCCGTGGTGAGCCGCGACGAAGGCGCTCCTCTCTTGGCTATCCTTGAGCATGCGGTCATCGGAAAGGAGCGCACCGAGTTTCTCGGACACAGATGGTGCGCCAGACTGCTGCCGCGCCAAAGCGGCAAGGGCCTTACGGTTGACCTTGCCGTTGTCGGTCAGGGGAATTTCACCGAGCAGCATGATTGCTGAGGGTGTCATGTAGCCCGGGAGCCGCGCAGAGAGCGCTCGCCGCACATCTGCCTCTACGGTTCTGTTGGCGGAGCGGTAGCAAAGACCGAGGCGCTGATTTCCAGATGCGTCAGTGAATGTGAAGGCAATGCCGTCGCTCACTTTGAGATCATCTGCCAACTCTGCTAGCGCAGCCTCGACCTCGCCCAATTCGATGCGGTGTCCACCAACCTTTACCTGGGCGTCGCGACGGCCCAGAAACTCGATGCTTCCGTCGTCCAGTACGCGGCCATAGTCGCCCGTGCGATAGAGCCGCTCGCCGGTGAGTGGGTGGCGGATGAAACTCGCTCCGGTCTGTGTCTCATCACGCCAGTAGCCGCGCGCAAGACCGCTGCCTGCGATATGCAATTGGCCGACTTCGCCCAAGGCGGTTGGGCTCAGGGACTCGTCGAGCACGTGGAAGCGCTGGTTCGGCATGGCCTTGCCATAGGGAACACTGCGCCAATGTTCCGCAACCTCTTCAACCTCGTGCCAGATCGACCAGATCGCAGCCTCGGTTGCGCCGCCGAGGCTCACCAGCCGCGCAGAACGGTGATGTTGCCGCAGGAAGCGTGCCAGTTCCAGTGGAATCCAGTCGCCCGAGAGCATCAACAGTCTGAGAGAGAGCGGCAATGCGATCCCGGGTGCCTCGACCACCAGCTTCAAATAGGAGGGGGTCGAGTTCCACACCGTAACCGCCTCGCGGCGACAAAGGTCGGCGAGGTGGTCTGGGTCTCGGAGAGATTGCGGATCTGGCAGGACCAGCCGGCCGCCGGCTCCGAGCATCCCGAATACATCCCAGACTGACAAGTCGAAGGCCAGGGAGGAAACCCCCAGTACGCAGTCGTTCTGGCCTATGGCAAAGGCATTGTTCACGCTGTGGAGAGTGTTCGACACTGCGCCATGTTCGAGCGCCACGCCCTTTGGCGTGCCCGTGGAACCGGAGGTGTAAATGACATAGGCTAGGTCGGTCGCGCCGACCGAAACGGGTTCGAATGGCGTCTTGGTATCCAAGTCCCAGGTGTCGACGACGGGGCAGGGCCACGCCGTGCCTGCTGGTGCTCCATGGACGAGCGCGAGTTTCGTTCCGGCACGTGTCAGCACTTGTGCGATGCGATCCGCCGGCATCGGCAATTCCACCGGCACATAGGCGGCACCGCTCATGCTGATCGCGAGTACGGCCACGATCTGCCGCCAGCCCTTGGGGGCCACCACCGCGACGAGGTCTCCGAGCTGAGTGCCATGTTCAGTGAGTCGCTGTGCGAGGCAACGTGCCTCGCCTGCGAGGTCACCGAAGGTGAGGCGCCGATCCGCGGCCACCACCGCTAGGCGGCCAGGCTCCAGCGCAGCCTGGCGCAGGATGCCCGCGAAGATGGGTTCAAGTGGCAGTCTCGCCGCCGTGGAGTTGGCATGCCGCAGGGATTGCGGAGACGCCAGGTTCGCGACAGGCGCTTCCCAAGACGTCTTGTCCCGCGCCAATTGCTCGACAGATAGGGTGAAGCCGTGAAACATGTCGTTGAGCAGGTCAGGGGCGAGCATGCCCTCCATGACATCCCACGAGATGTGAAGTCCATCTGACGCCTCGAGCGCCTGGGCATCGAGCAACACCTGCGGGGTGCGGGTTGCGCCACGCACATAGTTGCCGATTGCGTCGATTCGCACCGGCCGCTTGAGGACGCCGCCATAGCCAAGGAGCGAGGTGAACACGATCGGCATGCTGACCGGCCGGCGCCGCTTCTGCGAGAGCAGTCGCATCACGTTAACCGCCGAGAAATCGCCATGCTCGCAGTCCGCGAGAAGTTGCGTGGCGATGTTGCGTGTATGTTCGGAGAAGCTTGCACCCTCTGCCGGCCGCACTGACAGTAGCACGTTGCGGGTAAAGTCGCCGATGAGTCTGTTGACGTCGGGATGCAGCGGCTGGCGCGCAGCCAGCGTGACGTTGACACAGAAAGCGGGTTCGACCGACCAGTGGGAGAGGCCTTGGGCGAAGGCCGCGATCAGTGCCGCGTTCATAGTCAGCCCGTGGGCGGCAGCATGATGCTGAAAATCCTTCCAGTCCGCTGGTGACAGCACTTTCTCGAACCGACAAAAGTTGGCAGTTCCCGGCTTGCCTGGCAGGAACGGGAGGCGCGGCGATGCTGGCAGATTGTCCAGACGTCCCTCCCAGTAAGCACGCGCCGCGCCGTTTTCCCCCTGCGTGGCCAACACATAGTCGCGGAATTGAAAAACGGGTGGAGCCTCGACACTTGCGTCATCGTCATAGAGGCGGGACAATTCATCGAGCATGTGGAACAGGCTCGGTCCATCCGCGATCAGGAGGTCTAGTGCGAAATGCAGCCGGTCGTCCTCAGGGCCGCGGGAAACAGCCATTTCGAACAGCGGAAACTTAGCCGCGTCAAAGTTGCGGGCAAGAAGCTGTTCCCCAAGTTTGCGCCGCTCATCTTCCAGGGCATTGGTCCCGAGGTGCGACCAGTCGACTGTCTTCAGCGGAGCGACTGTGTCGCTGTTCGCCGGCAATATCCTCTGTCGAGTATCCGGCATGAAGACGGCACGCAGCATGTCGTGCCGTGCGATGAGCTTTCTCAATGCCTCGTGAAGTCGGTCCATGTCGAAGCGGGGGCGCGAGAACTCCCAATAGATCTGGCACCCGAAGCCGCCGCCGTCGCGCACCGTCTCGCGGCCGATGAGATAGGCAAGCTGGATGTCAGTTGCCGGGAAGGGATCGTAACGATGGGCTTCATCCGCCGTGTAGATGGAAGCGACCACATGATCGGTTGGCTCCGGCATGAGGGCGATGAGAGCGCGCAGGTTCGCTGCGCCGACAATCTCCACCAACCGGGGAGGCGCATTACTGCTGAACTCCGCGAGACGGGCGCGAAGATCTGCAGCGGCAAGACTGTCGAGACCAAGTTCCGCGATCGTCGTGTCGTCGTGCCAGTGGTCACGGCCTCCATCTCCAACGACCTGCGTAAGAAGGTCTCGATAGTAGAGATTCTTTGTGTTTGGCTGCAGAACTATTTCGGATTGGCGCTCCTCTGTCGGAGGCGCTGAATGAGCCGCACTTGGCGTTGCGGCATCTTCAAGCCAGTAGGTGTCCCGGATGAAGGGTGTGGGGGGCAGCGTCACGAGGCGGCCCGGCAGTTCGTCGGAGACGCCGTCCCAAGAAAAGTTGAAACCCTGACACCACCGCGTGGCCAGCTTTTGCCAGTTGCCGCTCCGGAGGTGAGAACGCAGCCAGCACCCGTCTTCTTCGTCGCCCCCGAATTCGAACGGCATGTCGGCAGCGCGGCCCTGCACGAATGGCGCGCCCGATTCAAGTTGACCAGCAAGCATATCAAGATTGTCAGCAACGAACACGGCACGTTCAGCACCGGCGTCACGACCGAGGAGCAGGGTGTAGGCAACGTCTTCCGCTGATAGATCGGGCGTCTCATGCAGGAACCGAGCGAGACGTTGCTGCAGAACGGTCAGTCCCTCGCCAGTGCGAGTGGAGAGGAAAAATGCAAAGCCGTTCGTCGACTTTGGCGCAATTCGAGTGCGCCGCTCGGGCAATTCAACGACCAGATGGCTGTGGTTGCCGCCAAAGCCCAGCCCGCTGATCAGCGCACAGCACTGACCGGGAGCTGCGGATAGCCTTTCTCCATACGGTGCAAGTACCAAGGCAGGCCAAAGTTCGGCCAAGTCCTGCGGTCTTTCGTCGAGGTCCCGCAGGGGTGGCGCTTGGCCGTTGCCCAGCACCGAGATCACCTTCGCGACTTGGGCAATGCCGGAAGCGGCCTCCATGTGGCCGGTAATCGGTTTGAGACATCCAGCATTGATACGGGAAGGCATGTCTGACTCGTCTCCGGCCACAGCCCTGAAGCCTTGGCGGATCACCGCGACCTCTGCGGATTCCTCCGCGAGGTTTCCGGCGGCCTGAAGTTCCACATAGGCCACGTCGCGCGGTTTGATACCCGCCATGCGCAGCGCGCGGATGACGGACTGCGACTGGATTTCTGCATCAGCCGCGTTATAGGTCCCGCCAGCCCCGCTGTGACCAGACGAAGAGCCGCGGATGAAAGCCTTCACGTCGTGCCGGCCGGCAGCCGCGTCATCAGCGCGCATCAGTACCAGAACGCCCGCGCCTTCTCCTCGCAAGAAGCCGCTGGTATTGCCCCGAAACACGGGTGATCGGTCACCCCTGGCAAGCATTCCTGCGCGGGCCATACCGATGTAGCTTTCGCTCGATAGGATGACGTTCACGCCCATGGCCAGGGCGATGTCGCATTCGCCCTCGCGCAATGCCTGGCAGGCCCGGTGCACGGCGTGAAGGCCGCCACTGCAGGCGGTGCTGATCACTTCGGAACAGCCACGGAAGTCGAAGTTGCGCGACAGCCTGGCCGCAAGCTGACTCGGTACCACGTCGACCAGCCTCAGGCGCTCGACATTGGGTTGGCTTCGCAGACGGTTGGACCAGTCGTTCAGTGTATTTGCCAGAAACACTGAAGTCTGGCTGCCACGCAGCGTTCGGGGCCTCAGTCCGGCGTCCTGTAGTGCCTCCAGCGTGGTCTCGAGCAGCAATCGTAGCTGCGGGTCCATCCGAAGGGCCTCGCGCTTGCCGATTGAAAAGGCTTCGGCGTCGAAGCTCGCCACGTCGGGTAGGAAGCCGCCTACCGACGGCTGCATGCTACCCGTCGGCTTGAGGAGCCACGTGAAGCGGCCTGTGGGCGTTGGCGAGAGAAGACCCTCTCCGGTCTGAATTGCCCGCTGAAAGGCGGTAATGTTCGGTGCCGACGCGAAACGCCCGGCCATGCCGACTAGCGCGATCGGCTTCGCAGGCGGCTGGTTGAGTGATGAATGAAGATGCTGGCGAGCCATTTCAGGGCGTATCCCCCACTGGCACGTCAGGTAGCACCCAGCGCTTCCGCCTTGTGATCATCACGTAGATCAGGGGCACCACGTAAAGGGATACCAGCGTGCCCAGAAGCATGCCGCCGACGATGACCGCGCCGATGTGGTTGCGCCCCACGCTTCCCGGTCCGCTGTCCAGCAGCAACGGCGCGGCGCCGAGTACCGTGGCGGCGGATGTCATGAGGATCGGACGCAGGCGTAGCTTCGCGGCGGTGACGGTCGCGGTCCTGACGTCGACACCTTCGTCGCGCTTCTGATTGGCGAACTCGACGATGATGATGCCGTTCTTCGCCACCAGACCGACGAGTGCGATCATTCCGATGGCGCTGTAGATGTTGATTCCGCCCTTGACCAGCGCGAGGCCCACGAGCGCTCCAGTGATGGCAAAGGGGACCACGACGAGGATTGTCGCGGGATCGCGGAAGCTCTCGAACTGGGCCGACAGGAACATGAAGATGAAGACCAACGCCAGCAGGAACACCAGACCGACGTCGGCATTCGCCTGCTTCATCTGGCGCGAAGGACCGTTGAAGTCGAACGAATAGCCCTTCGGTAAAGTTTGCTTCGCCAATGCCTCGAGATTGTTGAGAACCGTGCCGAGTGATTCGCCAGGTGGAAGCGTTGCCGTAAGCTGAGCCGCCGGTAGCTGGTTGAAGCGGCTCAGTGACAGTGGGCCAATTCCATCCGAGACTGTAATAAAGGACGACAGTGGCAGAATCTTCCCATCAGCCGCGCGGATAAACACTTCGCTGGCCGCGCCGATCTCGTTGACATCACCTCGTTCTAAGCCGAGGAAGACGTTGTAGGACTTGCCATTCCAATCGAATTTGTTGACGGCGAGAGAGCCCATGAGGGTCGCTAGGGTGTTGCCGATTGATGCCTCGGTGATTTTCAGCGTCGAGGTAAGCCCACGGTCGATCTCGACGTTGATGCGCGGGGTGGACAGGTTCAAGTCGGAGCTTACGTTCTTCAAGCCCAGCTGAGATTTTTCCTCCTTCATGAATGTGTCCATGACGGCAGCGAGATCTGCGTAACTTCCCGTGGTGCGGATCACGAATTGCACCGGTTGCTGTCCGCCGCCCGCCAGCGGGTTGGGGTCAATGATGGATGAGGCGAGGCCCGGTATAGAAGTAATCTTGCCGTTGATGGATGCGGCGATCTCGCGAGCGGTGCGTTGCCGCTCCTCCCAAGGCTTAAGCACGAGGAAAGCGAGGCCGGAGTTGAGTGACGAGGCGCCTACGATGATGAGGCTCGACTGCTTTTCGGCTACACCGTCGAATACGGTGTTGAGCTTCCGCGCCTCTTCGATCATCGTGTCGTAGCTGGCGCCTGGCTTTCCCTGGAAGGTCACGAAGACATATCCGGGGTCCTCCACCGGCACCACCTCGAGGGTCAGTTTGCCTGCAGCCTGATAGGCGACGCCGCCAACCAGCATGGTGATTGGGACGAGCAACCAGCGGTGGTGCAACAGGAACTCGAGGCTGTGCCCGTAATACGAAGAAAATGAATCGAATCGCGCTTCAAGGAAGCGTTCGAAACGCCCCTCATGCGGTTTCAGGAGATATGCGCACATCATCGGCGAGAGCGTGCGCGAGGTGATGCCCGAGATGATGATGGCCGCCGAAAGAGTAAAGGCGAATTCACTGAATAGCGATCCGAGTAAGCCCGGCATGAGGCCAATCGGCAGGAATACGGATGCAAGTGTCGCCGTCGTGGCTACGATGGCGAAGCCGATCTCGCGTGAACCGATGAAGGAGGCAGCCAGTGGCGTGCGGCCCTCGCGGATGTGTCGCTTTACGTTCTCGACGTCGATGATGGCGTCATCCACGACCAAGCCGACAGCGAGCACCATTGCGAGCAGCGTGAATGTGTTGATGCTGTAGCCCATCGCTTGCATGAAGCCGAGAGTGCCGATGAGCGAGATCGGAATCGTCACCAGCGCGATGATTGCCGCGCGCACCGAGGCAAGGAAGATCAGGACTACGAGCGTAACCAGCAGAACCGCTTCGATGATGGTGTGAAGAACACGGTTCACCGATGCTTCGATGTAGAGGCTGCTATCGAAGGAGACGTCGAGCGCTGCGGTGCTGGGAAGATCGGCCTGTACGCTGGGAAGGGCAGCATGCACGCTCTTGGCCACGTCGAGGGCATTGGCCTCGCTCTGGCGGATGATCGAAATGGCGATTCCGGGCTTTCCATTGACAAGGACGCCGCTCGTTACATCTTCCGAACCGACCTTTGCTTGGCCCACGTTGCTGAGCAGCAGCGACCAGTCAGGCCCAGACTTTAGCACAAGATTGTTGAATTCATCGGGCAGGTTCAGCGTCGTGTTGGTGATTACAGGCACGTTGAACCCGGCTCGGTCAATGGAGCCTGACGGTAGACTGACGTTCTGGCTCTGCAGGGCTTGGACCACGTCTGTCACCGCCGTTGACCGTGCGGCTAACTTGGTACTTTCAAGGTTGATGCGAATGGCATAACGGCGTTGCCCGAGGATCTGCACAGAGGCGACCCCGGGCAAGGTCACGAGCCGCGGTTGCACAAGACGTTCTGCGATGTCGGTGAGTTCAGTCAGCGACAGCCGGGCGGATGTCAGTGAGAGGTAGACGACTGGTGAGGAATCCGAACTCAACTGGTTGACGGTCGGCAATTGCGCGTCCGACGGCAACTGGCTCAGCATTCCGGTGATTTTAGCGCGAACCTCGTTGGCAACCTGCGCGGAATCTGCCTTGGCCGTGAAGTTAATTTGAATGGTCGAGACCCCGGCGGCTGACGTCGACACGATTGTGTCGATGCCCGGCACTGAAGACACGGCCTGCTCGATTGGGATGGTGATCTGCTGCTCGACCTGCTCGGGCGAGGTTCCGGGATAGGCCGTCACGACGGACACGAAGGGAACGCTGAAACTCGGCAGTTCGCTCACTGGCAGTCGCGTCAGGGCAAAGAGTCCCAATACGACAAAGACCGCACTGCACACGATTGCGAGCACGGGTCGTCGGATAAAGGGGTCCGAGAGTGATTTCATCTCCAGTGTGCCATGGCAGCTAGTTGATCCTGATGCTGCCGCCGTCTTCGAGCTTGAACTGACCGTCCGTGATCACGTTCTCGCCCGCCGTCAATCCCATTATGACTTCGGTTAATCCGTCCTTGGGGGCACCAGTGACCACTGCTCTGCGCTCCGCCTTGCCGCCGTTGGCTACGAAAACGAAATCTCCGGAAAGACTACGATTGATTGCTGCATCGGGCACTAACACTGCATCCTTGTGGGTCGACAGCACCAATTCGATGCGAGCGAAGGTTCCGGCGGTGAATAAAGGCCTATCGTGCGTATCGGCGATGTCGGCCTGTAACGAAAGAAGTCGCGTGTCTGCATCCAGCACGGCGTCGATGTGCGACACCCTGGTTTCCAGCACGGATTTGCTCATGTTTGCGCTCACCCGAACCATCTGGCCAACCGCGACATCATTGAAGAGGTACTGCGGAACTTTAAACTTCAGCTGTAACCGCTTGATGCTTTGCAGCTTCACGATGGGCTGGCCGGGGTTGATGAATGCCCCCACCGAGGCGACGCGGTTGGTAAGGACACCGTCGAAGGGGGCGGTGATCATCAGGACATCGAGCGATGTCTTTTTGGCATCACGGTCGGCCTGGGCAGAAGCCAGTGCCGCGGTGTCCCGCTGCAGGTCCGCTTTGGTACGCAGTTCCCTGCCAACGAGGTCGCGCGTCCGCTCGAAGGTCTGGCGAGCAAGCTCCAGTTGCGCTTCGCTGTTCTTCAAAAAGGTGTCGGCAACGCGACGGTCCATCTGCACCAACGGGTCGCCCTTGGTAACCCTCTGGCCGTCGGTGAACAACAACTGTTCGATCGTGCCCGGCGTGGTCGAAGTTATTTCGATGCTTTCCGCGCTGATGATCTCGCCGAGGGAATAGTAAACGGATTCTGCGGTTCCAGTCGTTGCCTGTGCAACGTGGACGTCTACAGCGACGTCCTCGGCAGACACCGGAACCGAACAGACCGCGACGCAGAGCAACGCCCCGACAACCAGCGGTAAACGCAAATATCCAAACACACACACCACCCTAGCGCCGAGCGATAGCCGGAGGTTTAACTGCCCGACTTGGGCAGGGCCTGCGGCTAGGCCGTTAAGTCGGTTCAGTCGTCGTCGTCGTAATCCTCGTCGTCTTCGCGAAGGCCGTCGAGCAGGCTGGCCAGCGAAGCAGACTCACGAACAAGAACGACCACGATCTGGCTGTCTTCCGCCAGAACGCCCTCATCCTTGAGGGCCTGCGTGCTGGACAAGACCTGCTTCATCAGCTTACCGCCGCCATGACGCAGCTTGCGGATGCGCGAACGGTCCTGGCGGCCCAGGTCTATAAGGCATATTTCCTTGTCGGACATCTGCTTGGAGTCGGTGGCGTTTGCGGCCTCAGCCTTCGCTGCGATTTCCATCTTTTCAATCCTTCCTGTTTGTTTTTTCGCCTGAGCCTAAGCGTCTGTAGGCCTGCGTCACTCGTCGGTCTTGACGGCGCGTAGGATGTTGCGCGGCAGGTCCTTCATCCACCCGTTGCGCTTGCGCTGATTTGAGCGCTTGTGCAACGAAAGGTAGTATTGGGCGATCTCGGCCTCGCGCAGAACTAGCTTGCGCACGCTGCGCTCGAGCGGGCGTAGCATTTCAGATGTTCCAGTGCGGTGCTTCTGCGTCACCAACTTCATGGACTCGACGGTGCCTGTGCCAGGTCTGACGATCTGTACCCGGATCCCTTCGGCCTCGCGTTCGTCTCTTCCGTAAATTCGCCTACCACTCTTGGAGCCGCCAAACGGATGAAACATCACGATGCTCTTTACGGAATCCTCTTCGGAACCCGGGATACGTGTAATCTTCATCTGGTCAATTCTCCAACTGAAACCCGAATATGAAAAACGTTAGCCCTCAAAAACATATGTTTGCAATTGGTAAATTCGAGTAAGGTCCGCGCGTGAACTGCTCGCGGTTTAAAAAAGCGAAAGACGCAATCAAAAGTATAAATTTGATGTCGAGGTTGAAATGCGAGTTCGAGTGATTGACAGGCACAGAGCCAGTCATACGGCGGGCCAGTTGGAGCGAACGCCAACGCCACTCGTTCCGGGGCAGAATCCGCAATCAGTGGTCATCAAGCCGATCCCTGAGCTCGCTTACTTTCGAGGGTTTCAGATCATCGCGAAGTTTGCCGGGCTGTTCATGCGCATGCTCATCCTCAGGATCACACGAAGGCAAGATGATCAGGCGTTTGCCATCGAAGTTCGTCGTGTTTTTCAGGACCTGGGTGGCTTGTGGATCAAGGTTGGACAGTTGATGTCGCTACGGTCCGATGTGATCCCTGAGCCCGTGTGTATCGAACTCGCTCGGCTACAAAGCCGCGCCGAGGGATTCGACCCGAAGGTTGCGATGGAGCGTGTCGTTGCTGAGCTTGGTAGACCTATCGACAATATGTTTAGTCGATTTGACGAAATGCCTTTCGCTGCGGCTTCGCTCGCTCAAGGGCACTATGCGATCCTGCGGGACTCCAACACTCCCGTAGTGGTCAAGGTCCAACGTCCCGGCGTTGCTGAAGGATTTCGACGCGACCTCAATTTCATTAGGAGCGTCGTTGGTTTTCTGAGATTTTTCAGCATAGCCCAGTGGTTGAATTTCGATGACATGATGTGGGAACTGGGCGAGATCATGCGAGAAGAGGTTGATTATCGCTAC